>JBNMNB010000054.1:0-35893 GCA_051270635.1 Verrucomicrobiales bacterium
GGGGCACTTGTCACTCACTTGTCACTCACTTGTCACTCACTTGTCACTCACTTGTCACTCACTTGTCACTCACTTGTCACATCGAGACTCAGCCATTCAAGAAACCACGCAACAGTGGATCTTGATCGTGCGTCATATTCCTCGCAATCGCACCAACAACGTCCAGAGTAATGCCACCGCAACTCTCTATGTCCCATCCATTCTCCGAACTCGGCATTCCATCCGATCTAATCAAAGCCCTGCAAGAGCTGAATATCGCCACCCCCACGCAGGTGCAGCGGGAAGCGATTCCCTTTTTAATAAAGGACGGCGGCGACCTCATCGCCCAGGCACAGACAGGCACAGGAAAGACGGCAGCTTTCGGATTGCCCTTGCTCACAAAGATCGATCCTGCACAGAAAGCGATCCAAGGATTAATCATCGCGCCCACTCGTGAGCTTGCGAAGCAGATTGGCAAACATCTTTTCAAATTCACCAAGTATTCAGCAAAAATGTTCGTCGAAGTCGCCAGCGGCGGCGATCCTATCGACAAGCAAATTGCTTCCCTGCGGCGGCCTACGCATATCGTGGTCGCGACACCAGGAAGGCTACTTGATCTCATACGCCGGAAAGCGCTCGATCTGTCGTCAGTGCGACACCTTATTCTCGACGAAGCAGATGAAATGCTCAGCATGGGGTTCAAAGAGGAACTATCGCAAATCATCCACCTCACCGAGAACCGCACGAGCACCTGGTTGTTTTCGGCAACTTTTCCCGCCACCATCCATCCGCTCATCAAAGACTGCATGTCATTGCAGGCGCACAGGTTAACCGTCGATTCTGCACACGTCGTCAATCGCGACATCGACCATCAATTTGCGCTCTGCGAACGAGGCGACAAAGTTGACTTCATCAGCAGCTTCCTGAGTGCGCAGAAAGACCAACGCGGGTTAATCTTCTGCCGCACCAAAGCTGGTGCCATCAATCTGACAAAGGAACTGCTCAGCCGCGGCTTTGCCGTAGATGCCATTCAAGGTGACCTCACACAGAAAGAACGCGACAAAGTCATGCGGGCCTTCAAAAAAGAGCGCCTCCAGTTCCTCATCGCCACGGATGTCGCGGCACGCGGCATTGATGTCGAAGCATTGTCGTTTGTCATCCACCACCAGCTCCCGGAGCAAACGGAATACTACACGCACCGCAGCGGACGCACGGCAAGAGCCGGCCGCAAAGGAATTTCCATCGCCCTCATCGAACCCGCAGAACGCCACCGCATCGCACGCCTGGAACAGGCGCTCAGCTTGTCGTTTTCAGAGTTCTTCTTGAAGGAACGGTAGCGATCCGGTGGCGAAGTGAATCTACCAAAGCTCTCAATTCAGCCCCCAGCTCTCAACTCCCAGCCCGCCCACGTTCTGGAAGTGCACGTCATGGGTGATGAGCTTGAGTCCGTGCTGGATGGCTGAAGCAGCGATCCAGATGTCGTTCGTCGGGATCGCATTCCCATTTCGAGCAAGCTCCGCCCAGAGATCTCCGTAAATTTGTGCGGTCTTCTCGTCGCTCACCAACAGGGTGCAAGTTGCCAGGAAGGCAACGATTCCATTCTTATTACGATCGGGGCGAGCGCTTTTGGCTGCCCCCGCGTATAGCTCACCAATTACGGTTGCCGGGAGAAAAGGGCGGCATGCTGCGAGGTTCGTGTCGTATTTCCCTGGATTGCGCAGGTGCCCGACCACGATATTCGTGTCCAGAACGACAGCTTCTTTACCAGCCATAATCTTCGTCGATGCCGTGACCAGCTTCTGCTACAGCCGCTTCAAAATCGGCGCTTTCTTCCCCTGCCAGACAACCGGAAGTGGCAGCAATGGCAGCGAGCCGTGCGCTCTCCTTAACATCTGCTTTGCCTGCACGAAAGCGCTCCCACCAAGTTGCCAGTTTTTCGACTTCGTCGGAAGGCAGGGTGAGGATGGCTTTCTCGATTTCTGCAACCGTGCTCATGCGTCCAATTTAGCAGCTAATAGTAAAAAGGGAAGGCGCGATCGCAGCATGGCAAGAGCCGGGAGCAAAGGAATTTCCATCGCCCTCCTCGAACCCGCAGAACGCCACCGCATCGCACGTCTGGAACAGGCGCTCAGCTTATCGTTTTAAGAATTTTTCATAAAGGAACGGTAGCGTCAACATTTCTGTGACGATTTCGCTGGCATCAACAGAAATGTTGATACTTGATACTACTTCGCAGTAAAGGGCTACGAGGTTCGCGACATATTTCCGTAGATCACTGCGACTATTCCCCTAACAGGTTAGGGCTATCACTCGTACAAGTTGAATCCTATGAAGACCTAGCGACAAAGAGTAATTTTCCAAGATAAGCCAAGCTACAGCATATTGATAAAATCGCGATCGTCTGGGTCGCTATGTTTGAGACACTCAGATGCATCGCGAGTGCTCCCATTTCTTCCAATGAAAGGATTCTGATTGAGACCATACTAGACACGATCCAGAGAATTTTTGGAGATACGAGTAGTAGAAATGCAGCAAAGGAAGCTTTAAACGGATGCCTGCCAAATGCTGCTCCGATCCTGCTCAAGGAGTCACGCAACAAGTAGCGCCAACTTAGAATTGCGGTGACGACGAACAAAATTACCGTCAATCCGTAGGACACTACTGACACGGCTGGTACCGTTTCTTTAGGGGCCAAGACAGCGGCCCCCATTGCGCCAGAGTAACCTACGATTCCTACTACAGCTAACAAGGTTGAGAGGCCCACGTACCCCAACAGCATCCAGAAAACTCTACGCTTCCAGACAGTAACAGGAGAAACCGAAGAGAACTCCCGATCCAGTGAATCACAGTTTCCAAGGCGCCGTCCTGCGATCAAAAAGGCTTCTTCCTGCGTCAGCCCCTTTGACTCCAGATCACAAACAGAGTCGAGGAGATGCAGTTCTAGTTCCGCCACTGCCTCTTTCGAAATACCCTCACTCGCGATGAGTTCTGATCTCCAGGATTCAATGGCGGCATCGATCGTAAACATTTTCATCGTTCGTTGATTTCAAGTTCAAAATTCAAATTCAAATGGCGGCAAATTGCGCCGTGCTGGGATTCCACGCTTTTTTCAATGTCGCATCGACAGCGATCCAGTCAGCACGGTCCAACGCCAGCGCCTTTTTCCCATCTGGCTTCAGCTTGTAGTATTTTCGCTTTCTGCCCGATTCCGGGATCTTCCATTCAGATACGATCAACCCCTCATTCTCGAGCCGATGCAACACAGGATAAAGCATTCCATCTGTCCACTGCAAGACACCTCCAGAAAGCACCTTCACTTGCTGGATGATGGCGTATCCATAGTTTTCTCCTTCAGCGAGGATCGATAAAAGCAGTGGTCGGGCCGAGGCCGCGACAAGGTCTTTGCTTGGCATAAATCCATTGTTACATAGTAATTCTATGTATGCAAAGAAATTCGATCGACGAAGAAGCATTTGTCAATGTCGGGGTCATTAAGGAGGGTGATTGCCTTGAAGGATGTGAGGGCCTTGCCGGATCCGGTGGTTTGCCAGATGTAACCGTTGCCGCAGTTCTGATGGACGCAGTCGAAGATCTCCTGAACTGCGTAGATCTGATGGGGCGCATCAAGAGAAGCTTTTGCTCAGTGGCGACGATTACCATGTAGCAGCCAATCATGTGGCCGAGGGTTTTCAGCTCGACCTGCGCGCACGGGATGCCGTTGATGAGGAGGAATACACCGCCCGGATCGCACGCGAACAGTTTCTGCAGATCTCATTTTGGTCAGTATGGTCAGTGGAAGGCTGGAAGGGGAACCGAGTCGTCTGCTGGTCTATATGACACTTCAGTCATACTTCGATCTCGCTCGGATTATCTTCGACAGCGATCCGTTAATTGCATAAGATCTACCTGACACAAGTCAGGAGGTAGTAATGACGCAAATTGACATGATAGTAAAAGGGTTTGCCCTCATAGGGTTGTTTTACATATTAAAGAGCATCGCACTACTGGTGATTCGGATGGATGGCTACGAGCTGAAGAGCCATCGACATTGCTATTTACATAGTGCAGTGGCTGCGGTCACTCTCTGTTTAGGCTGGGTCTATCTGAAGTTCGATCTGGTTTCGCCGGTGCGCCCGCTGATTGAACAGCATATTTCGGATGTCGTTGAGCGCCCTTCGGTAGTGTCACATGATTCATTCCTGCTCAGTGAGGTTCCCATCGCGATCGACGCCGACTTTGAGTCGTCATTCGATTTCGAAGGTGTAGCGTTATTCTCGGAATACTATTTGTTCTCGGATCTGGAAGACCCCAAGTATGTCCATCAGCCTTACTCCCCTCTAGTATTTTATGAGAATGATACGACTGAAGTCGTTGTGATCGAGGTCGAGGAAGCTCTCAAGAGGGTAAGTAGAGTAAGTGATGCCATCAATGATTCTTCCACCAACATTCGTGAGTTCTACTGGTCAGACGTAACGCGAGCACTCACTCCATCCACTCGGCTCAACGCCGAAGCAGGTGACATCTGGTCGAGTGTGGCAGTCAATGTGCCGGCGGGTGACAAAAACTTCATTTGGAACAGACAACTGCCAGCGATCGAAGCTGACCAGGAACCGCCATTCGATTTCGCTAAGAGTGACGCGTTCGAAGATCTGCGCTATTCGATTTCCCGTAATCCGAACTCCTGGACTGCCTCACCTGGAGCCGTGCAACGAGTTGTAATGCCAAAGGTCACTCCATCAACAGGAAACACTGACGTACCAGGAGCACCGCATCAACAGATCAAAGGTCTGCTGCAGGCCGCACCAGGTTTCTACGAAACGATACCGGAGGTGCGGCGGTTTCTAAAAAAATAAGGGCAAGGATGGGTTTGAATTGTGAGCCAGGGCTCTGTTCTTTGCTCTTACGATCATGTCCCCTTTCCTTCCCAGCTCCTTTGTCGCTTACCGAAAGCTGTAGAGGGCTGCAGCACTCTACGCTTCTTTAATCGGATTTCGCATCCGTTTGGTGATAAGAGGAGCCCCCTACTGCTGCTGAACTTTGTAGCGAATGAACCTGCGTTCTGCGACGGGTGGCTGTGGTGAGCGGAAGGTGATTCGAGCGAAGCCCTGAGTGGTTGGCTCTACTTTTGTGGGCGGCATGAGTGTCTGGCCGGGCTGCCAGTCGATGAGGTTTTCTGAGACTTCGATGGTGCCGTTCACGTCGTCGGCCAGCCGGTTTACCTCGACAGTGAATGCGGTTGTGCCATCGGGTAGAACGTCGATAGCTACCAGCGATCTCGTCGCGTAAGCCAGGAACTCGGCATCCGATCCACCGGGGAAAGTTGTGCCGTCGGTGCTGCCGGGGTTGCCACCGGAGGTGGTGCTGGTTCGCCAGTTGATTGCGTTGGCGTGGGCAGGCAGCGATTGCGGAGCGACCAGCACTAAACTACCTCCGCCGCCGTCGGGCCCATTTTGCTCCGCCTCTCCGACGGGCCATGGCGCACCGTCGTCGTAGACGAAATCGCGAATGGATTCGCCAGCACCAAAGGAAAGCTTCAGTTGCTCGCCACCGTTATCGAGTTTTCCTGACCATGCTCCTACTACCGGCAAGCCGGCTCCGTAGCGCATCTCGAAAGCGGCGACATGATTGACAACAAGAACGTAGCCTCCCGGCGCAATGGATCCAGAGAGATCGATGTCGATTCCTTTGGTGAATCGGACGCCACTTAGATCAAGGACACGATCGCCGATGTTGCGAATCTCAATGAATTCAAAAAAGTCATCATCGTCGAAGCCCGCAGCGATCTCTGCGGGACTGGGGGCACTGGGGTGATACATGATTTCACTGACTACCAACGACTCTGCGAGGAGGCTGATGTCTGGCAGGGTCGCGGTAAACTCAAGTGGTTCCGACCATTGGCTCCAACGTCCAGTATCGTCCTGGTGGCGCACACGCGCACGGTAAGTTTTCCCTGTGCGAGTGGCCGCGGCAGGAGGATTGATGCTGCTTGCAAAGTTGGAAACTTCGCCAGACTCCCAGGACGCATTCCATTCAAATACCTCCTTAATGCTGATGGGCAGGGCAGAGATTCCCATGTCGAAGGCTAAATCGCTGCTCGTTGGTCTGTCCTGATGCACCTCCACGGCGATCGCATTGCTGCCATTCACGAAATGAGTAACGGGGATCTCGAATGGATCGTAGACTCCCTCGTTGCCAGCACTGTCAGCAGGCGTCATGAATCCTACGATAGTGTCGCTGTCGAAACCATCGCGCACAACTTCTTCTCCATTGACATAAACGACGGCACCATCATCGACGTTCATGGTGACGACAAAACTCTCGATAAGCGAGAGATCATCGATGGTCACGGATGTGCGAAAGTAAGTGGTGATATGTTTGTCCCCCAGGTCATCTCCGTAACTGACGTTGGTTGCAAGTGTGGTATCTGTGATGTTCCCATAGCCCGCAGGAGTCGCTCCACTTTTCCATTCGTCATCGGCGAAATCCACGGCTCGCCATTCCTCCCCACGATCGGTTCCGTCGTCGAGGAATTTCCAATTGGAACCCTGCTGGAGAATTGAGACCGGGGCAGCAATATTCGCGATCTCTGCGACACGCCACTCCATCTTGCCAAAGGTGCCGTCCCCCTGTGGATCGGAGAAGTCCGATGAAGTGAAGCCCAATCCTCCAATTGGGAATCCAGCGCTGCCGCTGTAGCTGATCGTTGGCGTACCGGGGATGTCTGGATCGGCCGCGATCTGATCGAGAAAGGCACCACGTCCGCCTGCGAGATTGGATCCGTAAACCGTATCACTGGTGAATGCCATAGCCTTCATTTCGGTCGCGATTCTGGCGATCGGTGTCATCGCTTCCCTTCCCGCTTCGACGGGGCCGCGAGTCCAGCGAGCCTGGTCGGCCAAGCTGAAATTTTCGAGCAGCGCGACATGGTTATCAATCATCGTTGCCACAGTTTCCTCCTGCCACAGTAGCTGGCGGAAATCGCGGATGAAGTTACGATAGTCGATGGTGAACTCGGACTTCTCTTCTCCCGTGGGTGGTCGGCGGATAGTATCGAAGATGGCCGCCCAAGGGAATCCGGTGCCGATGCTATTGCCGGTTGAGTTGAGGTTATCGTGATACCCTTTTGCCCAACTTGCGTCATGATCGTGAGGAATAATCCGCAGTAAACCCTGTGGTGTGCCGGCTTGCTCTTTAAAATACCAGGCGCGATTCTTGAAGTGGCTTGAAGGCGTGCCATAGTCGTAGTGCCGGACGGCTTCGACAACGGCGTGGTAGCGTGTCCATTGATTCCAATCGACATGATCGTTCAACCATGCAGTGGTTTGCGATGAATCGAGATTGGATTTGATGTTGTTGAGATCGCTGCCGTCGGTCACTGCTGTGCGGGACTGATTACGCTGCAGGTCAAGTGGACGAGTGACGCCGTCCTTCAGTTTGTAGATATTGCCATCTGGCAATCCGCGTTCGTCGAGCAGACGTCCGTCGATGTCTTGCACGATGGTGGTGAAGCCGAAGAAATCGCCATTGAATTGATCGGGAGCTTCGTCAGCACCGTCGATCATGCGGAAGTGCGCGGGCAGAAAGTAGGGGCACTCGACACCGACCATGCGCCATAGCCTGGAGTTGATGGTCTCGTGAAAGCCATAGCTGTTGGTACCGCCAAAGCGTGACATTTTGCTGGTACTGAATCGTCGCCACTTGACCGAAAGCCTTTCCCCATCTTCTCCACGTGCTTGAAACTGGTGACCACGGTTCAAGCGGTAGCGCATCGAGCGTTTTCCATTGCCTGCGTAGCGGTCATTGTTCTGGCGCAGCCGCCATCCCACGTGATCGTAAACGATACCGTCGTATACTAATACGCATTCCCAATTGTAGGTGCGACGGGCTTGGTGTCCTTTCGGAATCTGCCATCTGCTGTCGCCAGCGGAACTGTAGGCATAGGCAAATTCACGGTCAGCGTCGCGCGTGATCATCGTATAAACCGGCAGGGCGGTGAGCATCGTCGCATCATGGGTAGTGTCGCCCGCGCCATAGTCTGGGACACCATTGTAAACAAAGTAGGCAAAATTGAGCGAATCGTCATCGGCGTAGGGCACCCGTACGCTTTCGTTCAATCCGTCCTCTACGATGATGCGATAGCGCACCAAGTTACGGTTCGATTGAGCGGGGATCTGAACAGAGAACATGCCATCGGCTGCTGACTCGTCACCGCCAGTGCCATCATCGACCATTGCGATCGTCGACCAATTGTCAGCGTTCTCAAAATCGGGATTCGCTTCCTGAGCAGCGTCGGGATTGCGGAGAAGGTCGCTATAGTCATGAGGGAGATACGCAGGAATGAATGAGCCTGGAGCAACGACTTGATAGAGCAATTGAACGGAGCCAACGCCGTCGGGGTCCGTGACTTTGGCGGTAATGGTGCAACCGTCCACGGATGTCGGGGCCTCTGGTGAGTGTTTCACTTGCCGAATATTAGGCGGCGCATTGTCAGAGAACACAGAGTTCGCTGATCCGGGAGTTGGTTGTGCCAAAGGGTCAGATTCCGGTGCCGGACGGATGACTTCCACGTCAAAGCCAAAGTCGCTTCCGCCGAGCGAAGCATTGAAGGCCTGCACTGCTATCGTGTTCGCACCTTCTGTGATATAACCACCGATATTTTCGAGCAACTCCCCTCCCCACTCTCCCTCGGAAGATGATCTGGTCGCGGTCGACGTGAAGCTCGGATCCCCTTCTACCTGGAACCGAACGACCTCTACGCCATTGATCCAGATGAGAAGTCCGTCGTCCACCTGCCAGCGAAGTAACAAGCGAGAAGGAATTTCTCCATTGGTCACGTCAAAAGTCGTTCGAGCGAACACACCAGTGTGGACGTTTTGCATCTCCGATAGGATGGTATTGAACTCGACATCGTTTACACTGCCAAAACCAATCGGCGATTCCCCATTGAACCAGGAACCATCTTCGACGAATTCGGCCATGCGCCATGCGTCAACAGGATCTGACGCTTCGCCCTCTCCCCTGCGAATCATCCAGGAACTTCCTGCAGGCAGAAGCGTTGCCTCGGGTAAATTACCCGGAGCGAGAGAAGTGCGCCACGAGCTGCCCAGATCGTTGTCGAGCCCAGGATGGATCAACTCCATCGATCCGCCATCGCCTCCCGCCCCAATCGGCCATGGAAACCGCACGCGATAATCTACTTCGTCGACCGCCGTGACTGAAGCATCCACCAATTCAATCTTTTCGCCTTCGCTGGCCAATGAACCTGTATATTGGAATACCTGAGTGCCCTCAGGAATTGCAGGAAATCTCGCTGTCAATTCGATCGGATCTTCCGCCACAATGAGGTATTCTCCCGCTCCCAGCAGGGTTCCCTCCGGAAAGGAAAACTTCACTCCGTTGGTGAACGACCAGTTACTGAGATCGACAGATGTGGCGGCGGTGTTGAGCAGTTCGATGAACTCAACAAAATCGGTTTTAGGTTCAGCATCGTAGTGAATTTCATTGATAACCACACCAAATTCCGCACTAGCTGCGTTGGGGAAAAATGCCACCACAAGCGCGACAGCGAGGGCGGCACTTCTGGCAGCCAAAGAATTCGGAATCGGAAAGGAAAAATCCGCAGAAGAAAAGGAAAAGCAGAGCATGATCAGGAGAAGCGTCGAGTACTGTTCTACCACTTTCTGCCAGAAACCCTCCAAGAATGCGAGCAACCATGGTGGCCATAATATTCCCTCCCCTCTTTAGGTAGTTGCGCGGCAGGATCGCCCCGATCGTTTCTCAAAACGGCATGAGGCCGAGACGCAGCCTTTCCGTGGAGAAGTTAATTACCACGACTACATTGAGGTTGCCCACCGCCATGGTCGCCCCGTAAATGATCGAGTGCCGATTCACTGGTGATCAGATTCAGGGCCAACCAGTTTCGCCAGCGTCTTCGAGGCAGATTCTTCGGCTTGGAGGAGGTGGTGACGCATTGCCTGAGCAGCTTTTCTGCGATTGCCATCACGCATGGCGGTCAGGATTTCGAGGTGTTGTTCTGTCGTGATTCGTTGCACTGGAAGGTAGCTACCGACGACACGGCGGATCGCTTGCACCAGAGTCGAGTAGCGCTCGATCTCATGACACAGGGTGTTGTTGCCACAATTCTTCGCGATGACGGAGTGAATCCGTTTGTCGAGAGACCAGTCTTCGTCAGCGTTGCCTGAATCTAAGAGGGCTTGGGTCTGCTGCAGGAGATCACTCAATTCGTCTGGCGCTATACGTCCGACAGCAAGACGAGTTGCTTCCACTTCAAGAAGACGGCGGACATGGTAGATTTCATGCAGCTTTGCATCGCTGAAAGGTTCCATCGGGACAACTGCTCCACGGTTACGATGCACGTCGATCACTCCAAGGCCTTTGAGTTCAATCAGCGCCTGCCGCACGGGCGTTCGGCTCATGCCGAGCATTTCCGCCAATGACGCTTCGGTTAGTCGCTGGCCGCTGGAAAAATCCCCGCGAAACAAAGCTTCCAGAATCCTTAGCAAGGCGGACTCTGGACAATTAGCACGGTTGATTTGTTGAGTTGTCACGCGAGTTCATTAAGGGCACTTCATTGCAAATTTAATTCAGTCTGAATGTGATCCAATCGTATCATTGGTCGTTCATCGCATAAAGATTGTATACAATCTTCTCGACTTCTTTGTCGAGGATTCTGT
Source organism: Verrucomicrobiales bacterium (assembly GCA_051270635.1). GTDB lineage: Bacteria > Verrucomicrobiota > Verrucomicrobiia > Verrucomicrobiales > DEV007 > JAGROY01. Next base: position 10,674 of record JBNMNB010000054.1, read on the forward strand.
AAGTTGCCCGACATGAGAGTCACAGGAATTTCCAAGTTGTCAGGATTTATTCTTTCATTGGGGGCGTGCTGGTGCTGTTTTCAAGGCTTTGCCTCCGCAGATGTGGTGATCACGCCCGCCGATGGCTACAACGTGACCTGGGACGGCAATGACGGAGATTACTTTGATAGTAATCCTCCAGAGGATGGGGCAATCGCTCCCGACAACGTTGCGCTGGCCGCCAATGGCGCGACGGCGATCGGCTCCAGTGAACTGGGGCCTGAGTTGGGAATCGATAATCATCTGATCGACCGCGTGAATGACGGATTCTACGGTAACGGCAACAGCTGGATCAGTGCCAGTGGCGATGGCCAGCCCTTCATCGGTGTGGCGCTGGGAGGTAGCGTAGAAATCGAACGCATTGCCTGGGGGCGCGATAATGGCAATGGAGCAATCGACGGCTCAGACCCGGGTTCAGATGCCTGCGGCGGTCAGTGTGTTGATCGGGCAAACGGTTTATACGAGTTACAGATCACAACTGTGGCAAACCCTGACAGTGGCACACCAGACGGCGACTGGACAACTGTGGGGACGTTCGACCATCGCAGCAATGAAGATGACGAAGTTGGCGAATTGTTCACCTGGTATCTGCGCCACGAGTTCTCGGTAGCGACCGCTGATGGGTCGCCGATTTCCGCTACTGGAGTGCGCCTGCTGGTGCCGCAGGCCGGGTTGGCGGGAGGCACTGCAGTCGATGAGATCGAAGTCTACGGCGTAGGCAGCGTAAGGACATTGCGCCCCGCTGAAGAAGGCGGCACTTTTGCCGAAGCCAATCTGGCAACGGATGGAGTGGCATTCGCTCGGGATCTGATCGGCAATGGATCATTTGCTCCAACGCATACGGTCGAGAACGTCAACAACGGCACCTATGGCAATGCCAGCAGCTGGATCGGCAACAGCGCCGACAGTTTTGTCGGCATCAGCCTGGGAGCGACTCCAGTGACGGTGTCCAGCGTCGCCTTCGGCCGGGACAACGATGGGCAATTTGCTGATCGCAGCCTCGGCTCTTACACGCTTCAGTTTACCACTCAAGCGAATCCGGATGCAGACACGGCAGACGAGGCTTGGACAACCATCGGCGAGATCATCTACGAGGCGGCCTTTCCTGCGGCTCCGGCACTGCGCCATCGATTCAACTTTACAGCGATTTCGGCTTCCGGGATCCGCATCATTGCTCCAACCGGAGCCGCCATTGATGAGATCGAAATCTACGCTGAACCGGTGAGTCCTCCGGAGCCAAGCCCCATCGATCTCGCTCCCGCCGACGGATACATGGTCACTTGGGACGGCAACGATGGTGCCCATTTTGATCCGCTGTCACCAGATGACGATGGCGCCAAAGTTCCGGACAATCTCGCTTTGGAAAGCAATGGTGCCATCGCATTCGGCACCGGTGAACTTGGGGTCGAGCTCGATTTGCCCTATCATCTGATTCCTAATGCGAACGACGGCCTCTATGGTAACGCAAACAGTTGGATCGGTGGCAGTGCTGAGAATCCCGCATTCATTGGAATTCGTTTCGGCAGTGCCGTGGAGGTCAATCGCATCGCCTGGGGCCGCGACAATGGCAATGGTCAATGGGACGACTCTGATCCGGGAACTGATTGCTGCGGCGGCCAGCTCGATGACCGCGTCGCCGGGCGCTACACCATCGAGGTAACAAACGTATCAAACCCTGACGAAACCACTGCAGACAGCGACTGGGTGACTGTGGGCGAAGTGAATCTTAAGTTTAACGAAGATGAAGAGCCGGGTGGTGGTTTTACCCGACAGCTGCGGCATGAGTTTGTGGTCGCGACAGCAGATGGTGACGCCATTTCCGCAACGGGAGTCCGCCTGATCGTTCCCAACTCGGGAGTTGCAGTGGATGAGCTGGAAGTCTACGGCGCCGCGCGCGACCCGTTCCTCTCCTTCGACGATGGCGATGAGGTGACGTTCAACTTCGATTCGCTGGACGAGCAGGTTGTCGGATTTGATCTGGAGAACCGAGGGGCTGAGCAGATTCTCACCATTACCGCCGTTACCTTCGAAGGAGCAAATGCTGGCAATTTCAGCCTTTTCAATGCTCCAGACACGGTGGATCCCGGCGAAGCAAGTGGCATCGTGATCAAGTTTAACCCTGGAGGCGCAAGTGGTGAGTTTACTGCGGAAATGATTGTCACCAGTAACGATGCCCAGTCACCCGAGCAGCGGATCAAAATCACGGCGCAGGTGAACGGCGGAGGCAACCCTGACATTGATACCGATGGTGATGGCGTGAGCGATGCAGCAGAAGCGTTGGCGGGCACTGATCCCGACGATGCAAGTTCGTTCTTTGCTGCAAAACTGATTGATCAAAGTGCAGATGGCGGCACTCCCATGTCGTGGTCGAGCGTCGCAGGCAAAACCTATTCCATCGAGTTCTCTGACACCCTGCAGGCAGAAAGCTGGCAGCCAGTGGCAGGCGCTGAAAATATCGCGGCAGACGCGAGCGGCACGACTTCCTTCACCGTGCCCGCCACAGTCGGCATAAAGGTGCGGTGGTTCCGAATTCTGGTAAGGTAAGGGAAAGTCTACTCAACCTCTGCTTGAAACGGATGCCTGATTTCCTGAAAACATCGCGTTCCCTGATAGGAACGTTTCTGTCGCAACGCCGAATTCTGCCTGCCATCGCGCTGGTATTCCTGCAGCTACCGTGTGCGAACCTCCGCGCCGACACGTTTACGGAAAAGGTCGAACCGATCCTCGAGGAACATTGTTATGATTGTCATGGCGAAGACAAACAGAAGAGCGAGCTGCGGCTTGACACTCCCGCGGGGATTACCCTGGGCGGCAACTCTGGAGAGCCTCTGCTCATCGCGCACGAAAGTGCTGCCAGTTACATCATTCGCCGTGTCGCCAGTGACGATCGCAAACAAAGGATGCCGCCGAAAGGCCCGGGCCTGACTCAGGAAGAAGCCACAGTGCTACGGCGCTGGATCGACGAAGGTGCAAGGTTTCCAGCGGGAGCTGGGGTAGCTGCCGAGATTACCACAGCCCACTGGTCGTTCCTTCCTGTCGTTCGTCCTCCAGCTCCAATAAAAAACGATCCCTTTCTGGCGAATGAGATCGATTCCTTCGTCCTTGCGAAGCTCCGTGAAAGCAAGCTTGAACCCGCGCCTACCGCGAATCGCCCGACTCTGATTCGCCGCTTGTACCTGGCCATACACGGTATGCCGCCGACGCCCGAGGAAGTGGAGTTCTTTGTCAATGACACCAGTAGCGGTGCCTGGGAAAACTTGGTGGCGCGCGTTCTGCAAAGTCCACGCTTCGGCGAACGCTGGGGGCGGCATTGGCTGGATGTCGCTCGCTATGCAGACACCAATGGCTTCGAAACCAATCGCGAACGCAAAAATGCTTACCACTATCGCGACTGGGTCATTCAGGCATTCAACGATGATAAGCCTTACGATGCCTTCATCAAGGAACAGCTCGCCGGAGATGCTCTGGATGCCGATGCTGCCACCGGTTTCCTCGTCGCTGGTCCCTATGACATCGTCAAGAGTCCAGACACCAACCTCACCGCCATGCAGCGTCAGGACGAACTGGCGGATATGATCAATACCACGGGCACCGCATTTTTGGGATTAACGATAGGGTGTGCACGTTGTCACAATCACAAATTCGATCCCGTCCTGCAGAAAGATTACTACTCGATGCAGGCGGTGTTCGCTGGTGTGCAATACGCGGATCGTTCCCTGAGAACGCCTGCGGATCCTGCCGTCACTGATCGTCTGGCCGAATTGGCGAAGCAATTGAAAGTGAACCGATCCGCTCTGGATGGACTAAAGCTCAAAGCAGCACGTCAGTCGGATGAAGCCTCGAATCCGGCGCGCCCGGCGGTTGATCCACGAGAAAACGTAGAAACTTTTGCGCCGACTGATGCACGCTTTGTGCGCTTCACCATTCTCGCCTGCTCCGGTGCCGAACCGTGCATCGATGAACTGGAGGTTTACGATGCAGAAGGGACGAACATCGCCCTCGCTAAGCAAGGTACAAAGCCCACCGCATCCGGAACCTTAAACGGCTACGAAGCTCACAAGCTGGAGCATATCAATGACGGCCGCACCGGGAATGCTCGCAGCTGGATTTCCAATACCGGCGGCACCTGCTGGGTGCAGATCGAGTTCGCGACGGCGATGGCAATTGAGAAAATCGTATGGGGCCGCGATCGCGAAGGGCAGTTTGCAGATCGCGTGGCGACCGACTACCAGATCGAGGCATCGCTGGATGGCAAGGACTGGAAAACGATCGCGAGCTCCGCCGGACGCGCTCCATTTCGCGGAGCGAGCAATCTGAACGCGTTCCTCGCAGCGCTTTCTGACATGGATGCAACTCAGGCACGTGTTCTGATTGATGAAGCCGCACACCTCAAGGAACAGATCAACAACTTGAAGAACGGGCCGACTGCCTGGGCGGGCACCTTTGCACAGCCCGGGCCTACCCACCGTCTCTATCGAGGAGATCACACGCAACAACGGGAACAGGTAGCTCCTGATGCCCTCGCTGTTTTGGGTTCGTTAGGGATGGCGATGGACGAACCCGAGCAGAATCGACGGCTTCAGCTTGCTAAGTGGATCGCGAACAAAGACAACCCGCTCACCGCGAGAGTCATGGTCAATCGTATCTGGCACTATATCTTTGGCACAGGCATCGTCGAGACGCCGAGCGACCTCGGTGGCAACGGCATTGCTCCGACCCATCCTGAGTTGCTTGATTGGCTGGCTGATGAATTCATGCGCAGCGGGTGGTCAGTGAAGCATGTGCAGAAACTTATCCTTCTTTCCAGCACCTTCCAGCAATCCAGTGCGCCCAGAGTAGATGCTGCAGCTATCGATTCCAGTTCGCGCATGCTCTGGCGATTCCCGCCTCGCCGACTTGAAGCTGAAGCCATTCGTGACTCGATCCTTGCTGTTTCTGGTGCGTTGGAACTCACTGGTGGCGGCCCGGGATTTTATCTCCAGGAGGTTGAGATCGAGAATGTGATGCACTACTTTCCCAAGGAAAAGTTCGGACCGCCGGAGTTTCGACGGATGGTCTATCTGTTCAAGATTCGACAGGAACAGGATTCAGTCTTCGGCTCCTTTGACTGTCCGGATGGAAATCAGGTTACTCCAAAAAGGAGCCGCTCTAACACTCCTCTACAGGCATTGAATTTGTATAACAGCCCGTTCATTCTTCAGCAGGCAACGATCCTGGCGCAGCGGCTCTCCAGTGAGCCGTCGGATGCTGCGAGAGTAACACGCGCCTTCAAGCTGGCATTCTCCCGTGAGCCGGATGATTTCGAACAACAGGTGTCACAGGAGATGATCAAAGCCGAAGGCCTGGAAGCTTTCTGTCGAGCAATGTTTAATACTAGCGAGTTCCTTTTTGTCTTTTAAGCCCATCATGAGTTTTCACCCACTCCTCAATCGTCGAAGCTTTTTGTCGCAGAGCGCCACGGCTCTCAGCAGCATTGCTCTCACCGACTTGCTGCAGGCAGAAGGCCTTCTCAGCGATAGCAAGATCAGGGAAAGCGCTGCCGGAAAAATTCCGATTCGGCCCGGGATCGATCCTGCGAATCCAAATGCGCCGCGCAGGAGTCACTTTCCTGCGCGCGCGAAAAACGTGCTCATGATTTTCTGTTCGGGCGCGTGCAGTCACCTCGACACCTTCGACTACAAGCCAGAGCTCATCCGTCGCCATGGCCAACCGATGCCGGGCGGTGACAAGTTGATCACGTTCCAGGGGGAACAGGGCAATTTGGTGAAAAGCCCGTGGGAGTTTCGCCCGCGCGGCCAGAGCGGAAAAATGATTTCGGATCTAGTGCCGCATCTGGGTGCACTGGCTGACGACATGTGTTTCATCCATTCGCTCACAGGCAAAACCAACACGCACGGACCGGGTGAAAATTTCATGTGCACGGGTTTCACGCTCGATGGTTTTCCCAGTGCTGGTGCCTGGATGACATATGCACTGGGCAGTGAAAATTCGACCTTGCCTGCCTATGTGGCCATTCCAGATCCGCGCGGCAAACCTCAGTCGAGCGTCAATTGCTGGGGCCCCGGATTCCTGCCAGCCGCGTTTCAGGGCACTGACTTCAATGCTGCCAATCCCGTCCGAAACCTCGCTCGCCCGGCAAATATTTCTCCGCGAAGTGACTCAGCAACGCGTGACTTTCTGGCGAAGCTCAACCGTCACCATCTCAAGCAGTTTCCTGGTGATTCGGAATTGGCTGCCAGAATTTCCAGTTATGAGCTGGCGGCACGGATGCAGATGAGTGTCCCCGAGGTCAGCGATCTGTCGTCCGAACCTGCACACGTTTTGAAGATGTACGGCGCTGACGAATCTGGAAACAAAGTGAAGGATCTTCGTGCTGCCTACGGTCGCAACTGCATCCTTGCGAGACGACTAGTCGAGAACGGTGTGCGCTTTGTGCAGCTGTTCAATGGAGCCTACCAGACCGGCGGTGAAGGTGTCAGTAACTGGGACGGCCACAAAGCTCTCAAGGAGCAGTATAGTATTCACGGCCCTGTCCTGGATCAGCCTACGGCGGCACTGATCACCGACCTGAAGCAACGCGGCCTGCTGAAGGATACGCTCGTCGTCTGGTGCACGGAATTTGGCCGCATGCCGACATTTCAGAAAGGAGCGAGTGGTCGCGATCACAACCCTTCCGGATTTACCGCGTGGATGGTCGGCGCCGGAGTCAAGCCCGGCTACAGCTACGGTGCCACCGATGACTTCGGCTACAAAGCAGTCGAAAATGTGGCTACGGTATATGATTTTCATGCGACCATTCTGCACGCACTTGGACTGGATCATCAGCGCCTGAGTTTCTATCATAACGGCATTGAGCGGCGGCTGACAGACGTTCATGGCCATGTAATCAACGATGTGCTCATCTGAGTTCGGATCAGCATTGCATCCTCATGAAGATCGAACCACTCAGCCTGGCTGTCATCGTATTCGCAATTCTCCAGATTACGAATAGTGCCCGGGCGGACAGCGTGGTCACATTTAACGAGCTGCAATATCATCCCGCTGACTCTGGTCAGCAGTCGACACCAGAATGGATCGAACTCACCAATCTGATGGCCGTTAATGTCGACCTGTCAGGCTGGAGGTTACGCGGCGGTATAGACTACGATTTCCCCGAAGGGACGGTGATCGAGGCTGGTGGCTACTTGGTAATAGCTGATCATCCCAAGGCGATGCCTGCTGGGACGCTTGGGCCGTGGTCGGGCAGCCTCAACAATGGCGGAGAGCAGATCCGACTACGCAATAATTCCGGCCGTCTCATGAACGAAGTCGATTTTCGTGACAGCGGAGCCTGGCCAGTCGGAGCCGATGGATCCGGTGCCACTCTTGAAAAGACATTGCGCGATACAGCATCGGACGATGCGAGGAACTGGCGTGCCAGCGCGGCCATTGGCGGATCGCCCGGAGCTACGAATCCAGCAGCACAGGAGGACAGCCTTGTAATTAATGAGATCTCTGCAGAAAGTGCTGAGCCCGGCGAATTTCGCCTCGAGCTGACGAACATCAGTGCGGAAACAGTGGATCTTTCTGGATGGCGGATCCTGTCGTCAACTGGAGAGCAGTTTCTTATACCCGGGCAATCCTTGAACGCAGGCCAATTTCTCGTGTTCACGGATACAATGTTAGGGTTCGAACCCGCTGCCGGCGATAGATTATTCCTCGTCGCTGACAATGGCACCGGGCTGGCAGACGCCCGCCGGGTCACCTCCAGGAATCGTGGCCGATCACCACTTTATCCAGGAAAGTGGCTGTTTCCCCAGTCGCCATCATTTGGAGCCGAGAACCCGTTCGTTTTTCACGATCAGATTGTGATCAACGAGATCATGTACCACTTCCGCGAAGATCCCGGCACTCCTGCTATCCCACCAGTAGAAGAGCAAATCGCGTTTGTCCCCATTGCTTCTGACTGGCGCTACAATGAATCGGGTGCCGATCTTGGAAGCGACTGGGCAATGTTTCCACACGCGGTTGACAATGTGAACTGGAAAGTCGGCACGGCCTTGCTTGGTTGGGAAACCAACCAGGACGGACTGCCGGAACCGTTGCGCACCTCATTCGAAAATCCACTGACAAATTTGATTGTCACCTACTATGCCGAGACCGATTTCATGGTGGATGGAGACGTGTTAGGGACGCTCAGTCGACTGCAGTTGCGACACGTCGTCGACGATGGTGCTGTCATTTACCTGAATGGAATAGAGATCGCGCGTTTCAATTTGCCGGGCGACGAGATGATCAAATCATCCACAACAGCGAATGCCAGCGTCGGCTCTGCGGCTTATTCCGACTTTATCGAGGTTCCCATTAGCCACCTGATCGCCGGGGTGAATCGTCTGTCGGTAGAAGTGCATCAACGCTCTGCCACTAGCAGCGATATTATCATCGGAGCGGAAATTACAGGCACTACAATCGTTGCCCCCGGGATTTCCTCGACAGCCATCCGTGAGCGAGATGAACAATGGATTGAACTGCACAATACGAGCAGTGCTGAAGTAAATCTGAGTGGATGGAGGCTGAATGGTGGCATCGATTTTAGGATTCCCGCAGGCACAAGTATTGCGCCTCACGGATATCTTGTCATCGCCCGAGACTCGGTAGCAATGAAGGCAAAGTATCCGTCGATGGCGACACGAATCATTGGTGATTTTAGCGGTCGGCTGAGTCGATCCCGTGACGGCATCGAACTCGAGGATGCTAGCGGCAATCTCACCGACAGTGTTGCCTACTATGACGGCGGCCGATGGCCTGTAGGGGCGGACGGCAATGGCTCAAGTTTGGAACTGCGAGATCCGCGAGCAGACAATGCTTCCCCAGACGCGTGGGCGGCAAGCGCCGAAGCGCCGAAGCAAAGCTGGGAAACAATCCGTTATCGGATGGATGGATCGCAAGGATACGGATTGACCAACTGGCGTGAGTTCAGGATTGGCATGATTCGTGACGGAGAAGTGCTGCTGGATGAAATTAGCGTGATTCGCGACCCCGATGGCGCAGCAGAGGAGCTCATCCAGAACGGAAGTTTTGATACTGATCCTGGTGATGACAAGTGGCGGTTTCTGGGGAACCACCGCCGCACCTATGTTGATGAAGATCCTGACAAAAAAGGGAATCGTGTGCTGCGACTGATAGCCACGGGCAGCACAGACACTCGCCACAATCATCTGGAAACTACCTTTGCGGACAACAAAGCACTGCGAGATTCAGAGACCTATGAAGTCTCGTTCCGGGCCCGCTGGATCTCGGGGTCGAATCAGCTGAATACCCGAGGATTCTACCAGCGCATTGCGCTGACCACTGCTCTGACTCGCCCCGAAATGTCCGGCTCTCCCGGAAGTCAAAACTCCCGTTTCCAGGCGAACATTGGCCCGACCTTCAACAGACTTCAACATTCGCCAGGGGTGCCAGCAGTCGATGAAGAAGTTACTGTAACGGCCGAGGTCGATGATCCTGATAGCATTGCAAACATCGAACTGAAGGCTCGTGTAGACGGCAGTGATGAAGTTGTCAGCTATCCGTTTGTCGTTGATGCATCAGGTCATGGAAAAGGCACACTGCCTGGGCAGTCGGCCCGAAAGGTGGTGCAGTTCTGGCTGGAAGCGCGGGATGCCGCCGGAGCCGTTTCAATGGCGCCATCTGCCGGCCCTGAGGCACGTGCACTGTATCAAGTTCAGGATGGGCGCGGCACTAACCTTCCGTTACAAACCATGCGGGTGATCATGCTAGACGACGACAGCGACTTCATGCACAGCCGCTACAACCTCATGAGTAACGAACTCCTTGGAGGGACGGCGATTTACAACAATACCGAGGTATTCTACGATGTGGGCGTCCGTCTGCGCGGCAGCGGTGCCGGACGCGCACGAGATGGCAATGACTACCGGGGATTCCGTGTCTCGTTTCCATCAGATCAACTTTTTCGTGGAGTGCATGATTCCGTGGGATTCGACCGCTCTGGCCGTTCACCAGCGCCGAAACGGCAGGACGAAATCTATGTGAAGCACATGTTCAATAAAGCGGGCATCCCCTGCATGTATGACGATCTTGCCTACTTGGTGCCACCTACCACTGTGCACACAGGCACCGCGATTATGATGATGGCTGGCTACGGTTCCGTCTTCACAGAGTCGCAATTTGAAGGGGGAGGCAATGGAGCTGTCTTTAACTACGATATTACCTATGATCCGTCGACTTCCACCGGCGCCGGTGTCGAAGGCCCCAAACCTCCAAGCCCATTCCGGCACATTGGATCAGATCTCCGAGATCTGGGTGACAGCAAGGAAGCTTACCGTGGTATCTTTGAGATGCGCACCGGCAACCGGCGTGACGACTACTCAGGAATGATTCGATTCTGCAAGTTGATGTCGCTTCCATCGGATGAGCTTGATCAGGTAATCGAGGAATGGATGGACGTCGACGAATGGGCACGTTACGCCGCGCTGATGGGGCTGTGCGGGATTGGCGATACCTACATTCTCGGCGGCCTCCAGCACAATATTCGTTTCTTCGTTTCGGAGAATGGTCGCGGCGTTACCGCACTTCCGTGGGATATGGATTTCGTTTTCAGCTCAGGCGCCAGCTCGGTGCTGCGGCCGCCAGCTGCTGGAAATATACGCAAAGTATTCAGTATTCCGCGCGTCGAGCGCCTCTACTGGGGACACGTGCATGACCTCATCGCAACGACATTTCACGAGGACTACATGGCTCCCTGGTTGCAGCATTATGGCACTGTGGCAGGTCAAACTTTCAGCTCACAGGTTGGTTACATTCGCAGTCGACGTTCAGCCGTCTCGCGTCGATTACCTGACGATATCCCCTTCAAAGTAACCACCGACCTTGGCGGGGACATTGAGGTATCGACACCTGTAACGCTCATTGACGGCGAAGGCTGGATCGATATTCGGGGCTTCCGAATTGCTGGCGAGGCTGAGCCGCTGCAAACCCGGTGGTTGGATGATAGTAAATGGCAAGTGACGATTCCACTGCGGCCGGGCACCAATTCCATCACTCTGGAAGCGTTCGATTTTCGAAAGAGGACGCTCCATACTCAACTATTGAACATCAATCGCATTACGAACACACCAAATCCGATCGATTTCCTGCGGATCACCGAATTGAACTTCAATCCGTCCGATTCTGCGGACGCCGAATTTATCGAACTTATGAATATCGGAAGCGGTTCACTCGATATCAGCGGCGTTACCTTCACGGACGGAATCGATTTCACATTTGCGAACGGCACCATCATCAATGGTGGCGGTCACATTCTCATCGCAAGGCAGCGCGCAGCTTTTGAAGCGCGCTACGGCAACAGCCTGCCACTGGTTGGAGAATACGCGCCCGACGCATTAAGCAACGGCGGCGAAACAATCGAACTCCGCACAGCAGAGGGTATCATTATTCAGCGGTTTACTTTTGACGACGCCTGGCATTCATCCACGGATGGAGAAGGATTCTCCCTCGTCGCAGTGGATCCTGCAGCCCCGGTCGAAAACTGGAACGAGGCTACGCAGTGGGTCGCAAGTATATCAACAGGAGGCAGCCCGGGCGCAGCAGAGCCCCTCGAAGCATCCACCTATGCCCTCTGGCTCACTGAACATTTCTCGCCTGAAGAAATTGCCGATCCCGCAGTCACCGCTCCCGATGCCGTCATTAATTCAACCGGCATTGCCAACATCATCAAGTATGCGTTCGCTTTGAGCCCCAGAGATTCCTCACAGCCGCAGCTGCACCCTTACTTTGACACCACTTCCTCAAGCCAGCTATTGAGCCTCCACGTCCGATCCCGTGCATCCGATCTCCAGATCTCAATTGAACGCTCTACTGACGCTGAAATCTGGGGTCCAGCTACCACTCAACTTATTAATGCCGAGCCAATCGACAACGAGAGCGAACGTGTCACACATGAGATCACAGGCACTTCAAATCCAACGTTCATACGCGCGCGCGTAAGCTTTCGTTAATGCGTAAGAAAAAGAGGAAACCGTAACCGTGCAAGTCGAGGCACCTCCATTCCATTGGGCGCCGAATCCTGAATGCAGGAAGTAAGGCCAGGTAACGTCCCGAGGATCCAGCGATGCCGCCCTGGATTAAGGGTAGTCATCGCAAGATCGAGAGACTTTTGAAGCGGTTGTTGCTATCCCTTCCCCCTCGTCTTCGTGCTGCGGTCGGCATTTTTTTCGATGAATTTTATGATCGAGCTCGCCACATCTTTTCCGGTAGCCTTTTCGATGCCTTCCAATCCAGGAGACGAATTCACTTCCATAATGACGGGCCCGTGGTTTGACCGCAGCAAATCGACCCCAGCCACGTTGAGTCCCATTACTTGGGCTGCGCGAATGGCTGTCGATCTCTCTTCGGGAGTGATCTTCTCGATGTTCGCAGAGCCGCCTCGGTGAAGGTTGCTGCGGAACTCACCCTCCTGGCCCTGTCGTTTCATTGCCGCAACTACTTTGTCACCTACAACAAAACAACGAATGTCAGCGCCTCCTGCCTCCTTGATGAACTCTTGGACAAGAATGTTGGCATTCAGTCCTCGAAAGGCTTCGATTACACTTTCGGCGGCACCTTTGGTTTCCGCCAGAACAACGCCTACTCCTTGCGTGCCTTCAATGAGCTTGATAACGACTGGCGCACCCCCACAGGTCTTCACGATGTGTCCAGTGGCGCTAGCGTCGTGCGCAAAAGCTGTAACGGGAAGTCCAAGCCCCTTCCGTGACAGTAGCTGTAGGCTGCGCAATTTGTCACGGCTACGACTGATGGCTACAGATTCGTTGACACTGTAAGTATTTCTCATCTCGAATTGCCGGACGACAGCAGTTCCAAAGAAAGTATGCGATGCACCGATGCGCGGAATCACAGCGTCGAACTCCAGTGACTCGTCGCCCAGGAAAATCCGGGGACGATTGGACGTGATGTCCATGTGACACTTCAGGTAGTCGATGACTCTAACGTCGTGCCCACGTTTCTGCGCGGCTTCTGCCATGCTCTTGGTCGAGTAGAGGTTTCGGTTCCTTGAGAGGATCCCGATTTTAAGTGGGGTCGGCGCAACCGTGGTTTTTTCAACTGCTGGTTCTTCTTTAGGTTCCGTATTCATAAGAGAGTATTTTTCCGATCTGGTAACTTGGATGTAGGGTTTAATAGAATTTATTCGTAGTTCGGGCAGCGAAATCCATTCGCGCCAGCCGACCATGAGAATGGGGTGGATTGGGGCATCCCATCATATGAACGGTTGCAGCCGCGAGTTCGTTCTGCCTCTCGCAACTATCATGCCAAGCGCTGATAGACCCCGTATATCTGAAAATCAGCGCCTAATGAATATTGCTCGCGCTTATAAACCTGACTGATGGACGAACTACTTTACGTACTGCAAAGTCACTTCACAGTTTCTAATTGCTCAGGGTACAGACTTCAGAAATTTTTTCGAGCAACACCGCCATCTCAATTGGCTTGCTCAAGAACGCGTCCGCCCCCGCATCCAACATCGACAAAGCGCGGTCCTCCGTGCTGATTCCAATGACTGGAACATGGGGAGCGATTTGCTTTCCTACCCGAATGAGATCCTCACCTTGTAACCCTGGCATGTTCGCATCAGTCAACACGACTTCTAGCTTATCGGAGTAAAATTGGATTCCTTCTTCCGCTGTAGCCGCTACTATGACGCTGTAGCCGCTGAGCTCCAGTGCCATTGCCAGGGTCTCCCTCAGTCCCTCGTCGTCATCTACTAACAACAGCCGAACGGGCGCAGCGGAAGTTTCCATATGCGTTAATTTACTGAAGGTTCTAGATTCAACAGGCAATACAATTCGGTCATGCAGCCCACACCATTTTGCAAATGATGTTGTATCATCTCTCAATTCTACAATGCCCCAACGGGGTTGTGTCTCCGTCAGCAACGATCCACGGCCCCTCGGACGCAAGCCCGTTGGGGTTAAGGGCATGAGGTGTTGGATCCCGGGGTAGAGTCACTGGCGCAACCCGGGCATTGGGACAAAATCCCGTTGGGATTATGAGAGACTGGCCAGGCTGAAAGCCTATACGCATAAAGCATAGGGTTTCAGCCCTATGCCTTCCGATTCCAAGTTAAGTTCCTGCTTCCTGTAAGGTCGCTAGGGACTTTCGAACTGTTTTGACTCAAGGCGAAGAAGTAACCTTTTCCCAATCCTCGCGATCCTGCCGGGGCGGATTGCAATCCGCCGGATTTTTGTGCTCTGCGACGTCCTCTTCGGCGACGCGAACCCCGAGTGGCCGGAGAGACCGAAAAACTACTACTCACTAGTCATTGCTAGTCGAAAATGTTGGCCTGCTGATCAAGCGCGAGCATTGAAAGCGTCTTCGCCAAACGCTCAGAATATAACTCATAATCCCCAGTGACCCCTGCGGCTTCAGCAGATTCCTCGACTAGCGCTTCAAGCGCGATGGCGTCCTCCTTACTCCCCTTGAAACGCTTCCCCTTACCTTTGTTGATCTTTGGCTTTTTCTCAGTAGCCTGAGATGGGGACGACGCCTCAAGCCCTTCCTCAAGGAAATCGGAAAACGACTCCTCTGGTTTGGCGACAGACGTGGTGGCCAGTAAAGCAACCAACACTGCTGAGAATGGTGTTTGAAAAAGTTTCACGTTAACAGATTAAACCATAACCAGCGCATATGCAATAAATATCATGATTATTGCCCTAAATGATGATGCCGACCGCAATACGTTGCTAATAAGCCACTTAAGAATCGCTTCACGATCAGCGGAGACCTGCAGATGTTATTTATGCCTCAAGAACACAGGATGGCATTTCGGCAGGATGCCAAAACCACGGAATCCGAGCTAGTTGTGCTGAGGGTCATCGTTCTCACTCCTCCCTCCACGCTCCTTCGTCGCTTTCCAAAAGTGGCAGAGGGCTGCCGCAGTCCACGGCATTCTTCAAGGTAATTACCCGTTACTTCACCACTCTACCGCCCAGCGAAAGGATTCGCGCGTTTCCTTTCGCGTCTTCGGCTTCGGCAATCTGGCCGTTTTTCACATACATTTGCGACAATCCTGTCCACGCCAGAAGATCGTTCGGCTTCAAGTTGGTCGCCATCAGGCCTGCTCCGATCGCTTCTTTAAGCTGATCAGTTTTCATCAGTGCCATTCCAAGGGCATGCCAGCCATCGAAGAATTTTGGCTCAAGTTCCACGCAACGGCGATACTTGATGACCGCCGCCTCAAGATCGCCTACGGCAAGTTCCCCGTTGGCATCATCAAAGATGTCCAGAACTTCTGGAGCTGCACCGTGATCGGATGATGAATCTGTTTCTGACACGGCTGTAGTTGAGGTAGGCAAAAGGAAATGCCGCACCATTTTCTGGTGCTGTGATCGGCTTAGCCGCCCTGTTGACCGCCGGGACGGTTCTCAAGCGGATCAAACATTTCCGTCTTCTTCTGCTTGAACCAAGCTTCAAAGATTTTGTTAAAGTGTGACGATCCGCTTCGCGCCGCGAGACGGGTCTTCATCGACTTTTTGTCTTCTTCCACTTTTGCTGGATCCTCGGGAAGCTCACGACGAACTACGTAAACCAGGAGTTTTCCTGTTGGAATGTCGAACACTTCGCTGATCTCGCCGACATTGGTGGGAGAGATTTTTGCGCGATAGAATCTAGGGTTCGGGCTCTCCGGACGGCCATTGGCGATGTCCATGATCGTCTGACCATTCAGGTTGCTCTTAATTGGATTGGTCTGCGAAAATGGCTCGTGCTCTTCTGGCTCCTTTCCCAGTTCCCTGGAAACGACATCGAATGCTTTGCCCTCTTCAAGTGCGGCGACCACTTTGTCCCTGTATTCAGTGACCGCAGTATTCATTGCATCGGCAGCTTTAGTCGTCTTCAGAGCCGCAATGATCGTCTCCTTCACATCTTCCAGCGGCTGCTCACCTGGCTCCTTCACTTCTGTGATTTCGTAGAAGTAGAATCCGGCAGGAGTCGTGATTGGATCACCAATTTTGTCCTCATCTGTGATCAGACGTCGACCAAACGCGGTCACTAGAAATTGTGATGCACTCTTCAAGTCTTCAGGTGGATTGGATGCGCCAAAGAGCTCGGTTGTCTTCACTTCTGGTGTCACCAGCTCATTCGACGCTGCCACTTCGACGTCTTCCTCTCCCTCGTCGTCCTCTGCATCGAGATCATGCGCCTCGCTATCCATGCCTGCTTCTTCAGCAAACTTCTCGCGTGCAAAGTTGAAGCTCGCCTCGACCAGCGACTCGAATGTTTCATTCGCCGGGTCACGGTCTTCCTGGACCAGCAGATCAGCCAGATATGCCGCAGCGACGTTCATCTTTTCCTTCTCTGCATCGAAAACATCTTTCTTTTCCTGATACTCTGCCTGCAGAGAAACCTGCTGCTCGACTGGGAGTGTGGAAGTGTTGGGGGCGACGGGCGCGGTCGGCAGAGGCAATAGAGCGTATTTAAAAGCACGCTTCTCTTCGGTCATCAGAGTCGCTGCCCCTTTGTTCTCGTCATAGTATGCCTGAATTTCGTCTTCAGGAATCTCGACGTCTTCGAATTCGCTGGTTTCAAAAGCAACGGACATCACCGTTGTCTCTTGCTTGTCGCGCCAGTATTCCCAGTCGATCTGAGCCGCGGTTGGCGGCAAGCCAGCACCAACCAGCCCTGACACTTTCTCCAGAAGAATCGCGTCCCGCAGGCCAGTGTAAAGACGGCTGCGCATCACACTGCCTTTGTCGTCACCAGCCTCTCCCTCATTAGCGATTCCCATCATCTCCATGCGATCAGTCCATTTGCCTTTGTCAAATTCTCCATCTGTCTGGAATGCCTGCAGCGACTGGATATACTTGTCGACGTCCGCATCAGTCACTTCGATACCCAACTCCTCGGCCTGCTTACGCAACACAATCACATTTGCCAGGAAATCCTGAGGCAGAGGATTGCCTTCTTGATCCAGCATCATCGGCGCCAGGCGAGCCAGGCCGTAAGCGATTTTCATCTGCGGGTCACCACCGAGGCTGCCTGCGACCTGAAGACTGGTGGAAATGGCATCCTGTTGCTGCTGGTCGTAGACCTCACCTGCAACCTTCAAGCCTTTTCCGGCAACGTAATTGGCACCGCGATTGGGCATCATTGTGAAGGCAAAAATGACCACAATGGCGACCACGAGCATGATGCCGTATTGGTGTTTACGAAGGAGCTCTAACATAAGTGTCTGTTTTAAGTATTTTGGGGGCACCGCAGGAAGCGGTTCATCGACTGTCCATGCACCCTACGAAGGGGCGGAAAGTAGGGGGAAAGCCCGCTGGCATCAACCCCTTTTTTACGGCGAGACTGCAACTGGCACAACTGGCTCCGATTGCTCTAGATCTGCTTCAGGAAGCGGTTCTGCAGGCGGGACAATCACAGGCTCAACGACTTCAGATACAGGTGCTACTTGCGGCGGTAAGCCAATGAGCTTTTCCATCGACGGATCGGGGGCCGCGCCGCTCTGCAAGGCCATCAGGTAATGCTTGCGCGCCAGATGCACCATGTCCGCATCGTCGTCAGTTGCGTAAAGGGCCGCCAAGTTAAAATGCGCATCAGAAAACTTGGGGTCAATCGACACTGCCTGGAGAAATTCGTTCTTCGCCCGGTCCATCAAGCCCTGCGAACTGACGACGTAGCCAAGGTAATTGCGGGCCCGGGCGTCCTTCGGCTCAATTTTCAACCCCTGCTCGACCGACGCGATCGCCTCATCGACGTTGCCACTTTGAAAGTAAGTAATTCCTAAAAGGTAGTGCGAGCGGTTATTCTCGTAGTCGTAGGCGAGCGCTTTCTTCAGCGCGATCTCTGCATCCTGGAGTTGATTCAATCGAAGGCTGACCACTCCGGTGCTGACGAGCGCCTGGACATTCTGAGGCTTCGTGCTGAGCACCTGCGCCAAGTGACGGCGGGCATCGTGAAACCGCTCTCGATCGAATTCCGCTTTGGCGGCCGTGAGATATCCCTGTTCTTCATCTGAAAGATCCTGCCCCGGCTGCGCTTCTGGATTCTCTGCACCCGGAGTGCTCTCAGCAATCAAAGTGGCGTGAATGCCCGTTCCTGTCAGGTGCTCGGCAAAGCGCGGCCCCTTCAGCATCCCCTGTTCCTGCTGATCCAACTGCACAGGCTGCGCCATTTGCTCCACCGCATCCAGCAAGTCTTTCGACGTCACTTCCAGCGATGCCATCTGCTCCAGAGCGATCTTCTTCGCATGTTCTCGCACCGACTGCTGGCGGAGCTGGCGCAGGATGATATTACGCAGCACTCGGTTTTCAGTTTCGGCCTCAGTCACAGAAAGTTCAGGCCCCGCTGTGATCGCCAGCTTCTCCGACGTCGCCTGCAAGCGCATGATAAGAGCGGCGATCTGCTTTTCATACTGCCGGTTCTGATCGCGCATGCCGTCCAGTTCCGTGCGCACTTGCATCAGCTCGTCGCGCAGCTTCAGAATCTCCGTCTTATCGCGGTAGCTCTCAGCGGAAATATCCTCGATCTTCTGCTTTGCCTTCTCCAGCTGATCTTTCAATTGCCAATTTTCCCAGGCGAGCGTCTTCGCCGCATCTGCACCATTCGCGCTTTCCAGGATGGCAGCCATCTTATTGCGCTCTTCGAGCAAGGTGTCGCGCTCGCCGCGCAGTGACCGAATCTGCTCATTGGCACTTTGCAGCTCAGCGAGCATTTCTTTACTCTGCGTCTGGGATTGCTGCAGCAGCTTCGTCGCCTTCGACAACTGTGTTTTCAAGCGTTCAACTTCCTGCTCCAATTCCTTGTTCTCACGTTCTTTTCTCGCCTCGGCTGTCGCCAACCGGGCCTGCGTTGCCGTGAGTTTCTCCAGCAACTTACGCTCGTTGGCGCGGGCATCGACCGCATCCTTGCTCACTTTGCGCAGGCTCGATTCCTTTGTTTCCAGCTCGCGCAGCAGTGCAGAATTCTTCTGCGTCAATGCCACCAGCTCATTGTCCATCTTGCCGAAAGTGTTGTTCACATAGGTGGAGGCATCATATGGCGATGGCTCCAGAGTGCTCGCCAGTCCACCCGTGGATGGCACATTTTGCGCCGCTCTACGTTGTTGCTCAAGCTCTCGCACACGCGCCAGATCCTCACGAATCTTTTTGCGTCGATAGCGGACGATCTGCCCTTTCCACTCAGGATTACTGCGGGCTACGACGTCGAACAATTGTCCCGCCTGCTTGTATTTGTTGAATGCCGCCTCGTAATCCTCTTTCTTCTCCTCTTTTCCACCATCTTCCATCAGCAGATAAGCCTGAAGATAGAGGTCAGAAGGGTTGACGCCTCCTTGATTTGAAGGCGGCTGCTGAGCGATGACCCGGTTTGACTGCCCACAGAGCAAAATCACACCAACCCACAGCCCCAGTGCCAGACCGGAGCGCCAAAATTTGCCTCGAAAATGGTTCATTCCGAATCCCATTGTCGAGTATAGGCAGACCGTCAGCGGTTGTAAACGCAGATCACCTGTCAAACAGAAGCGATTAGAACCTGCCAGTATGGGATGCATTCAAACATCTTAAAATTAGTGAATTCACAAGAAATCCCATTGAAATCTGAAGACTGGAGAAATTTCTAGTGACTTCACCGAAATGCTCTTAAAAAATCGAGCATATTTCACCTTTCGACTAGTCAATCGATGAATTATAGTTTGTCCCAATCAACACACCATGAAAACCTTACATTTCCCAAAATCCTTGGCCGCTTCGGCGCTACTTCTCTTATCCGCTGTTCCTTCGATGGCGGTGAATATTGTGATCTCAGCGAGTGATACTTCGGAGATCGAGGCGTTTTTAGGAGCGAACTACACAGATGCAGTAGTGACTGCTGCTGGTAATTTTGCGAACTTCAGCTCCGCCGAATCAACGGCTGCACTAGCTGCTGGCGGCGGTGCGGATCTGATGATCATCGGCCGATCACTGAGCAGCGGCGACTACGGCGCTTTTAACGCCCAGGGTTACAACTCTCTCACCATTCCAGTGCTCAACTTCACCAGCTACACGGCTCGAAATGCCGGAGACCGGATGGGTTGGCATGTAGGATCTGCCAGTGCTGACAAGCCAGTCGCAGGTGCTGAGACGACATTAACGGAAGCTGGAGCGGCCATGCTAGGCTTACCAGTTGGAGATTACGATTTTTTCGACACCAATGCGGGTGGCGATTTTAACGGTTTGGGAACTGGCACCTTCGGTGGCGGCGCTGTCCTGGCGACCATTGGCGGTGACGTTCTCGCAGCATACTGGGCAACGGGTGACGCTCCAGGTGATACAGCAGCAGCTGGTGTCGACACTTTCCCCGGTGAGCGCCTGCTCCTGAATCTTGACGATGATCCTCGCCCGACGGGTGAATTCACCGCACAGACTGCATTGGGACTTCAAGTTTATGCTGGTGCGATCGGCCAGTTCGGCGGCCTCACCGCAGTCCCCGAGCCTTCCACAGGACTTCTCGGATTGATCGGCGCAGGCATGTTGGCCCTCCGCCGCCGCCGCTAGGATTCTCGGCAACCAACAAATTTCAGAAAGCCGCTTCTCGAAGGAGAAGCGGCTTTTTTGTGCCCAGATAAAAGTGTCGGCGGCAGCGTGTTCATTTAAAACTTTATTGACGAATGCAGCTCGGCAATTGCTACTAGCTCCAATGCTTGTTCGCTTTGCCATTGCTGCCGCCCTCCAGTGGGCACTCGCCGCCTATGCCGTTGCAACACCAAGCGTGCGCAGCTTTGAACAATTTCATTCCGCAAAGCCAACTGCAGCAGGCGGGCGATTGCTCTTCAATGAATTGGGCTGTGCCAATTGCCACGATAAGGCGACCAGCTTGCCGCCTCGACGCGGCCCAGATCTGATCGGCGTAGTGAACCGAGTGAAAACTGAGTGGCTCGGCAAATTCTTGACCGCTCCGGCGCACACACATCCAGGCAGCACCATGCCGCAAATACTGGCAGCCAATGCCCCGCAAGCAGTCAAGGCCATCCAGCAATACCTGCAATCACTTGCAGCGGCTACGCCGCCAAAGCCAAACACCAGCAGGCATGTGAATGCGAACCGTGGCGCAAAATTGTTTCGCTCGATTGGCTGCGTCGCTTGCCACAACGAATGGACGACGCCACCGCCCTTCATTGGTGAAAAATACGTCATCGCATCTCTTGCTGAAGTGATCCTTAATCCACTGCAATCCCGCCCAGACGGTCGCATGCCGCAGATCACCATGGAAGCGCAAGACGCGATCGACATTGCGGGCTATCTGCTAAAATTCCAGGGGAGCGATGGTCGCGAAGCGGAGAGTCTGAAACAGTCGCCGACAGATTTCACTTTGATTAACGATGGTCGCAAGCTTGTTGACAAGCTGCGCTGCGCCAGTTGCCACGGGTTCCCCGAAGAAATTGAAAACGCTCCAACTGCAATAGCACACTCCAGTGGTGGTTGCATGGACAGCAGTCTCTCTGGCAATGTTCCGCATTACGAACTATCCGAACAACAACGCATAGCACTTACATTGTTCCTGAATCTTGATGAGGAAGAGTTCACGGCTCGCGAAAGCGCGACACTGACACTTCAAGCTCTCGACTGCATGGCCTGTCACGAGCGAGATGGCATCGGTGGCCCGACAACCACCACAGTCGCCTTTTTTCGCGGTGATGTGAACCTTGGTGACACAGGTCGCAATCCGCCACCGCTCACTGGAGTGGGGAGAAAACTGCAAACCGACTGGCTCAACGGCGTCCTCCAGGGAAAGCATCGAGTGCGCCCCTATCTGCAAACTCGCATGCCCATCTACGGCGAAGCCACGGCTCCACTGGCCAAATTGCTGGCAGAAGCGGATCAACAAGAAGAAGCGACCGAAATGCCGGGCGGAGACGACACGGCCGGCAGAAAATTGCTGGGAACTATGGGCGGACTCGGCTGCATTACCTGTCATCAATGGGGACAGCGGCCGTCACTTGGCATTCAAGCACTCGACATCAGCAACCTGGGACAACGACTGCAAACTGACTGGTTGCGCACCTATCTGATTGATCCTGGTGCCCACCGTCCCGGCACACTCATGCCATCATTCTGGCCAAACGGTGTCGCTGCGAATCAGAAAATCCTTAACGGCAATACCGATCGGCAGATTGCATCAATTCTGTCGTTTGCCACCAGCGCCAATGGAGAACCGCAAGGGTTTCCGATTCATGTCGCAGGTCAATTTGAATTAATCCCCAGGGAACACCCCATCGTCCTGCGCACCTTCATGAAGGATGTCGGCACGCAGGCAATCCTTGTCGGATTCCCAGCTGGAATTCACCTTGCCTACGATGGCAAAAATGCTCGCCCGGCAATGGCATGGAAGGGCAAATTCTTCGACGCCCACTCAACCTGGTTCTCCCGATTTGCACCCTTTGAACGACCGCTGGGTGACTCGATCATCAAATGGCCGCAGGCGGCAACAGCCGACAACCCGCCGGTGCGCTTCCACGGCTACCGACTGGACACCAGTCGAGTGCCCACTTTTCACTTCGTGGTATCAGGAGTCCCTGTCGAAGAACGATTCACTGCGGATGATGCAGGGTTGCACCGGACACTGGAGTGGGATCCCATCAGACTGCCTGAACTGACAGTTTCTCACCCTGAGGGCGCATCAGTGACGGAACACCCGGATCATGCTCCGGGCCACTACAGCTTCACCTACCGATGGAAATGAGATCGATCCTTTTATTAGTATCATTGTTAGTCTGGATGGTCTGCCGGTCTCAGGCAACGCCGCCTTATCAAATTCAAGATATTCTGACCGCTGACTCACCGTCGGCCTCGCGCAGTGAAGACTGGAAACCTGCAGATGGCCTCGCCCTTGAAGTCAGCGGCATGGATTTTTTGCCCGATGGACGACTGGCAGTCGCTATCCGGAAAGGAGAAGTGTGGCTGCTCGACAATGTGCTCAGCGGCAGTGCGGCCGACGTCACCTACCAGCTGTTTGCCACTGGCCTGCATGAGCCACTGGGAGTTGAATGCGAAGGCGCGGACTTGCTGGTAACACAACGCGCTGAGGTCACTCGACTTCGCGACACCGATGCTGATGGCGTGGCCGATGAATACCTGACTGCTGGAAATGGCTGGCACGTTTCCGGTTCCTACCACGGCTACGCCTATGGGCCACGCAGCGACGGCCAGGGACGCCACTGGGTGACGCTCAACCTCGATATGGGCGACCACGCCGATAACTCAAAAGGATGGCGCGGCTGGGGCGGCATCATTTCGCAGTCAGGCCGGTTCGTGCCCATGGTGGCTGGTATGCGCTCACCGTGCGGGCTGGGAGCCAACATTGATGGCGACATGTTTTGCGTCGACCAGCAAGGCAACTGGATCCCCACCACGCCCATCTATCACCTTCGCGAAGGTGCCTATTTCCTCAACCCTGATGGTATTGGCTCACAGAACTCACCTGGCTCTTCCATCAATTTACCAGACGAACTACCAGACCGAATCCCCTACCCGGAGGCTGTCCGCACATTACCACAAATGACTCCGCCAGCAGTCTGGCTACCATACAATAAAATGGGCCGCAGTGGCACAGACCTCGCCATTTGCGATGCTGGCGGAAAATTCGGCCCCTTTGATGGACAATTCATGGTGGCCGAATTCACCGACGCCAAAGTAAGTCGCGTTTTTCTGGAGAAAGTGCGTGGTGATTACCAAGGCGCCGCCTTCCCTTTCCTCTCCGGTTTTGCATCGGGCATTGTGCGGCTACGCTTTGCCCCAGACGGCAGCTTGATGGTGGGGATGACGAGCCGCGGATGGTCGTCACTCGGCACCAAAGCCTATGGATTGCAGCGTGTGCAATGGACAGGAACCACACCTTTCGCCATTCAAGAGATGCGCGCCAAGCCAGACGGATTCGAACTTGTCTTCACCCACCCAGTTGATCCCTCTTCGGCAATCAATCCCGACTCCTACAGTATCAAAAGCTACACCTACTTCTACTCCTCAGCATACGGAAGTGCCGAAATCGATACAAAGAAAATGAAACTCACGGACATTATATTCGATCAGAAAAAGAACAGTGTTAGATTAAAAGTGGATGGACTGCGCGAACTCTATGTGCATGAACTGAGTGCCCACGGAATCCGCAGCCGAACGACTAGTGCGCAACTCGACCATCCGCACGCCTACTACACACTTAATCGAATTCCTGATGCCAAGTAGAAAAGAGTAGAGATCGCATCGTCTCAGCGCGGAGGACCGGCAACCGGTCAGTATCACAAACCTCACTCGCCCCTTGCCTCAGGAACGGCAAACTCTTTACCATTCAGCGACTTAAGGAAACCTGCGGAATCCGTTGTAGCATGGATAAAAATCCGATAAGTTCCCATTCTCGGATGCACTCAGAGAACAGCGATGGCACTGGGTAGAGGGCTTGCACAGGAGCAACGCCTTTTTGGTAGATACGTGCTCAAATTTCTAGCTGGCCGGGGCGGCATGGGAGTCGTCTGGTGCGCGTGGGATGAACGTCTGCTACACCAGGTCGCATTGAAGTTTCTACCGGAGATCATTCTGGATGATCCCGTTGCACTCGAAGATTTGCGCAGAGAAACAAAGCGCTGCCTGCATTTGACCCATCCTAACATCGTTCGCATATACGATTTTGAACAGAGCGAGGAAACGGGCGCGATCGCCATGGAATTTGTCAAAGGTCAGCCGCTCAATTTGCTCAAAGGACAACAGCGTGATCTGCATTTTGAGGTCGCGCAACTGCGCCCGATCATCTGTCAACTCTGTGACACGTTATCCTACGCGCACACGGACGCGGAGATCGTTCATCGCGACATCAAACCGGCAAACCTGATGCTGACCGAAAAGAATCAACTGAAGATCGCCGACTTCGGAATTGCCCGCAACATCACGGATTCGGTAAGCAGGCTGAGTATTCGTGCGAATGACAGCAGCGGCACGCCGGGCTACATGGGCCCGCAGCAGGCAATGGGTGACGGAGCAGCTGTGGCCGATGACATCTACTCTGTTGGGGCAACGTTGTATGATTTACTCACCAGCCGCCCTCCATTTTACACGGGCGACATTCCCCTACAGATACTCAATAAAGTTCCGCCGTCAGTTGCAAGTCGCCGCGCAGAGCTGGGCTTTATTGGCGACCAACCCGTCCCCGATGAATGGGAAGAA
>JBNMNB010000055.1:0-35495 GCA_051270635.1 Verrucomicrobiales bacterium
CCCACCCAGTGCGATTTTGACCGATTTCACCCTCGGCGATCGTGCCTGACGACTGAGGCGCCGAGATGGGGCGCCAATCTATCAAAAATCGCGCTTCCAAAAGCCGCGATGAATAAGTCAGGCTAGCCCTCTTTGTTCTCCACGATCTGCTCGTCAATGTCTTTGCGGTGCGAGCGGATCTATTCCCAAAGCATAAACAAGATTTTCAGCTCTCAATGCTGAGCCGCGTTCAATATCTCGGCTTCTGACAGTCTTGGCACCTCGCAGATTCCAGCGCCCAATTGGGACACGGGTTCGCAGGATTCGGATACTTGCTCCGCAATACGCTGAATCAAACGCCCTGGACAAACCTCGGTGGTTCCCCTTTCCCAGTCCAGGCTACCGTTCGGAATCAGTTGTCAAATGCATCAACGCACGGTGATCTACGACTCAACTCCATGTGCCGGGCGTTTTTGTTCGCCGCAGCGCACAAAGCGAGTAAGCTCGCTCGTGTAAGCTCGCTCGTGTAAGCAACATGGCGAGCAAATCTGACAAATCACCTTGCGAGCGTCTCCCCTCGCAACGTCCTCGATCGACGGTGTTAATTGTTGACGACCAGCAGCGCAACCTGCAGGTCGTCGCCAACGAGCTATCTGCCGAGGGGCTCGAAATCGTTCTCGCCGACTCTGGTACGAGTGCACTTGAGCGGGTTGATGCCAGGTTGCCGGACCTGATCCTTCTCGACGTGTTGACGCCTGACATGGACGGCTTCGAGGTTTGTCGCCGCCTCAAGGAACAACCGAAGTCATCGAACATCCCCATCATCTTTCTCTCGGTCGCCGACGAGACGGACATCATCGTGCGCGCTATCGAGGCTGGAGGTGTCGACTATGTGACCAAGCCATTCAACAAAGCGGAGCTACTGTCCCGAGTCCGGAGCCATCTCGCTCTGAAGAGCGCCCGCGACCAGCTTGAAGAGCTGCTCGAGCAACGCGCCGAATTCATCGGCATGCTCGCGCATGATCTCAAAAATCCTCTGTTCGGTGTCCGGTTCAGCGCTCAGCTGCTCGGAGAAATGAAGTCCGAGCTTCCCGAGAAGGCGCAAAAACTCTCGGCAAGTGTCCAGGACGGCGCCGATCGCATGTTCGAGTTTATTCTGGCGTTTCAGACGGAGTGAGCCGATGCAAATTGCAATTGTGATCGCGACCGGACGTTGCAATATGCACGGCACGCTATCGGGCTGTGTGCGTTTTGTCCGTAAAACCCACTGTTTATGCCGCGTCGCGGCGGTGGCACTGATTTAACAACTGACAAGCTTAAATGGATGTCCTTATCATAGATGACGAGAAGAGTATTCGAGACTCGACCTTGATCGCAATTGAAGGCGAAGGCCACTACGCCGAAGCAGTCGATTCCGGTCGCACCGGGATTCTTCGACTGAAGGAAGCAGAGTTTGAATTAGTGCTGCTCGACCTGCAACTGGGTGATGAGAACGGGCTCGATGTCCTCGTGGAGATTCGAAAACGCTACCCGCGCATCCCCGTCGTGATGTTCACGGCCAACGCCTCGATCGAGACCGCAGTTGAAGCGACTCGCCGAGGAGCGCTCGAGTATCTGGAAAAACCGTTTACGCCAGACCAACTGCGGCGAGTGCTTGTTCTCGCGCAGAAATTCTGGCGAATGGAATCGAAGATCGAGGAACTGGAAACCGTCGTCGCCAGCCACACAATACGAGTTCGACTCCGAAGACCCCGCGATGAAAGACACGTTTTCGATCCTCTTCCGCGCTGCGCCGACACCAGCGACCGTCTTGATCCTCGGGGAGAGCGGAACCGGGAAAAGCGTCGCCGCGCGCGCCGTTCATGAGCAGAGCGGCGTCGCTGACAAGCCGCTCGTCACCGTGAGTTGCCCCAGCCTTTCCAAGGAACTTCTCGAAAGCGAACTCTTCGGGCATACCAAAGGATCGTTCACCGGTGCCGTGAAAGACAAGTGGGGCAAAGTGAGAGCCGCCGAGGGCGGAACGCTTTTTCTCGACGAAGTCGGAGAACTCCCCCTAGAGATCCAACCGAAACTTCTGCGCCTGCTGCAGGAGCGCGAATATGAACGTCTGGGCGATAACAAAACCTATCAGGCGAACGTCCGCGTCGTTGCCGCCACCAACCGGGATCTTTCCAAAGCTGTCGAAGAAGGCGAGTTCCGCGAAGACCTGTTCTATCGGCTCAATGTTATTACCGTAGAAATGCCGTCGCTCCGGGCGCGTCCGGGAGATTTGAAGAACTTCGCGAAGTCGTACATTGAGTTCTTCTCAGATCAAATCGGCCGTAAGCTCAACGGATTTTCCTAGGAAGCGCTGGCCTGCATACAACAGTACAATTGGCCGGGCAATCTCCGGGAATTGAGGAACGCAATCGAGCGAGCCGTCATCCTTGCGCAAGGCGACGAAGTAACCCCAAAAGACCTTCCAATTGACGTTACGAAAGGCGGCGGCTCAGAATTCGGTGCAGATGCAGCAGTTCGGGTGGGCGCTCGACTGAGCCTCGAAGACCTCGAGCGAGAGCACATCCACCGCATCGTTTCCTCCACCGAAAGCCTTTCCGACGCAGCCGAAATTCTGGGCATCGACCAGGCGACGCTTTATCGAAAACGGAAGAAGATGGGGATCGAGTAGGATCAGGTCGCTTCATCGTGGAAATCGAAAGTGACATTCGATTAGCAGGTCACCGTGAAATTGTATTCATTTCTTCGAGACCGTGATGGGAGTGCCCTTGTCCACCCATTCGTAGAAAAACTTCGCGGGATTCCCCTCGTTCAACGGGACTCGAATACAACCGTGAGAGGCCGGGTAGTTCGGCACTGAGCTAAAGACGTGGATAAAGATGTTGCCCGTGGCTTGGACGCTCCAGGGCATGGGTGCATTGTGATACAGACTAGAGTAGTGA
This sequence comes from Verrucomicrobiales bacterium, assembly GCA_051270635.1. Taxonomy (GTDB): domain Bacteria; phylum Verrucomicrobiota; class Verrucomicrobiia; order Verrucomicrobiales; family DEV007; genus JAGROY01. The sequence goes on from JBNMNB010000055.1 coordinate 2,919, forward strand.
CGGCTTGCTTTGTAAGGGCCGGCCAGGAACCGCCCCGAAGGCGTAATTTCATCGCGGCCCGAACTGACGCGACATTCGAGGACAAGACGCTTTCCTTGCAAGGCCCTAAGACGCTGACTAGCCAAATTGATCTCGGCTCGCTTCTCTCCAACCACAGCAACGAACTGTTTGCGGCGCAGCTTCAGCGTGATTCGCTTCGTGTCTTCGTTTCGATCAATGGACGCACCTACCATAGAGAGATCTGCGAGGCTTACCAATGTCGTGCCATCCGTCAGACCGCGGAAAGAGTTATCGGCGAACGTTTCCTTATTGATCCGCACGACCCCTTCTTCTTCATCGACCTCTTCAACCAATCCGAGATGCTCGACAGCCTCATTGAGCGGGACATAGATCCTCCCGGGATCGGTTGCGAAAGTGATCGCATCAATGGTCAGAGCATCGCCGCTGTCGGCCTGGTCACCAAACACAATCAGCGTTTGGCAGGAGACAAGAAGGGACATCGCTAGGGTAGTAGCGACCAAGATAACGGGGCATAGGGCGGAAGGCTGGCTAGTGTTGTTCATTAAGTGCCGTTGGTCTGCGGCCCGCGTTGAGTTACCGAAGGCCTCTGGATGATGGATCATGCTTCGATCAGCAGCTCGTCTTCGTCATCGCCGTCGAGTTCATGTGCACAATCAATAAGCGCTAGGTGACTGTGTGCCTGCGGAAAGTTGCCGAGGTGCCGACGGGTCTCGAAATCAAGGTCTTCGCCAAACAGGCCATGGGGGTTCGCGCAACCGAGCAGGTTCTCGAAGATGGCGCGCGCGTCCTTCTGGCGCCCGACAGCGGCGAGGGCTTTGACCATCCAGAACGAGCACACGGTAAAGGCACTCTTCGGTTCTCCAAAGTCGTCCTGATTGCGATAGCGATACATGAGTCCGTCGCGGCATAGACGGGCGACTTTCTTCGACGGTGGAGACGAAACGCCGATCGAGCGGGCTAATGAACCCATACTCGGCCATCAAGAGGCAGGACGAATCAAGCTCATCACTACCGTAACTCTGGGTGAAGGCCTTGGCCGTATCGCTCCAGCCTTTGTCACAAATCTGGGCATGGATCTCATCCGCGAGCGGCTGGTGATCGACGGCCCACTGGTCTTTTCCAAGCAGCTGAGCGATCTTGATGGCGCGGTCGACGGCGACCCAGCACAGAACTTTCGAAAACACGAAGTGGCGCATTTCACCGCGAATCTCCCAGATGCCTCGATCCGGGTCTTGCCAGCGCTCGGAGACTGTGCGGACTACCGCGCGCACTCGGGTCCAAACCTGGTCGAGCTTCTCAGGTGTGCGCATTCGCCCCTGGACATCTTGGTAGACGACGTCCAGCAGAATCCCATTAATGTCGTGTTGCTGCTGGTTGTAGGCGGCGTTGCCGACCCGCACCGGTCTCGATCCAAGGTAGCCGTCTAGGTGATCGAGAGTGCGCTCGGTGAGTACCTTCTCGCCGCGCAGACCGTACATGATCTGCAGCGTATCGTCCTTGGTCGGTACCGTGCGTAGCATCCAATCGATGAAGCACGAGGCCATGCGTGGATGCCCGATGCGGCGAAGCGTCGAGACGGTCATGGAACCGTCGCGGATCCAGCAGAAGCGGTAGTCCCAATTCCTTTCTTCTCCGACGGTCTCCGGCAACGAAGTAGTGGCGGCGGCGACCATGGCCCCGGTTGGGTCAAATTGCAAAAGCTTGAGCGCGAGCGCAGAACGAATGACTTCCTCGCGGTAGCGGTCTGGAAGATGGGTCCGCGCCGACCAAAGCAGCCAGTAAGAGCGGGTCCGCTGGAGCATCAGCTCCACGACGTCGGCAGTGGGGACAAGTACCTTGTCATGGTAGCTGAGGAGCAGATACCGCCGTTGGTCTAGCAGGATCTCCTCACCAGCCGCGATGTCCGCCGGAGGAAGATCGGTGTAGAGAAAAACCGATTCGTAGATTTGGTGACCGTCCTCATAACAGCCTTCAGTACTGCTCTTTAATGCGGCACCGCAAGAGTTCACACACGTCACCGTGGGAAAAATGCCGTACTCGAGCCGAGGGTTGTAGCGAACGCAGATCTCTGGTGCCCCGCGCAATGGCTCCAGGACTCGGACGATGTCAGGGGCGGCGTCACCGCTCGACCCAGCCTTGCCATCCCAGGTGTAACGCGGCATGAAGTCAATCACCCGAAACGCCGAAGTACCGTCGTTAGCCTCGAACTCGGTGATCAGGATGTTGGTGTTACGCTGGTAGTGCTGGCTGGTGGCGCGGCCATTAACCATATCAATACGCATGTGACCGCCGCGCTCAGGATCTAACAGAGACGCGAACACGGTACCCGAGTCGAAGTCCGGCAGGCATGCGAAGGCAATGGTGCTGTCGGGGTCGATCAATGCGCAAGTACGGCCATTGCCGATGACGCCGTGCAGATAGTTCTCAGAAGGAATGGGCATTTCGGACTCGCTAAAGACGGTTGGCAATGTTTTCAAGGAAGGTCCGCAGCCCCGCTATGTCGGTGCGGCGGGTGGCGCGGGTCGAACCTTTGCCAATCTTCACAGTGTCGAAATTGATGTCCTCATCAAATTCAAGGGCGAACATGGTCTCGTCGGTCTGATCGTCTCCAGCCACGAGCACTTCAGTTGGCCCCCAGCGCTGAACAAGCGCTTTGACAGCTTGGCCTTTATTGACCAACTGGCTGGCAACCTCGACGATCTTCTTCCCCTGGTGAACCGAAACAGGCTGGCTGTGACATCCGTCAGTTCTTCTAACAATCCCCTGGCCTGCCAGGCTCCAAATTCCGGATCGTCCCGGCGATAATGCCAGACGAGCGCCGACCGTTTCTCTTCGATGTTGGCACCGGGCGTCTGATCGGACGCCTGCTCAAGATGCGGCAGAACGACCTCTTTCCAATCGTTATCGACGTTTCTGTTGACCAACTCCCATTCGCCTTGCCCTTCGATCAACCAGCTGTAACCGTGCTCTCCGACCAACGTCACGCCCAGCCCTGCGAAGTGCTTCTCAAGGAATTCGCAGCGGCGTCCACTTACGATCGTTAGGCGAATGCCAGGGTGAGCCGCTAGCCGCTGCAATAGCGGGCACAACTCTGAATCAGGCCCGGCTTCATCTGGGACATCCACGAAATCACGTAAGGTACCATCGTAGTCGAGAAACAGAGCTGCAGATTGCCCTTGAGTTTGAACGGCAGTCACGATGCGGGTGGTGACATTCAGCAAGGTGGCGAAGTTCTCGTCCGGATCGGCCTCCTGCTGGTTCCGTACGAGAGCGCAGAGAAAAGACCGCGCCCATGCGGCAGAGTCACTCCTGAGCAGGCGCTTTGCCATCCTGCCGGCACGTTCGCGTCGCTCCCCCTCCGGCATTGCAAGCGCGGCGCCAATGGCGTCGCTGACCTCGCGGACGTCGTGCGGATTGACCAGGAGCGACTGCGACAATTCCTGTGCTGCGCCGGCAAACTCGGACAGTATGAGAACCCCAGGGCGCGACTCGACCGCCACGGACTTGCAGGCGATGTACTCTTTGGCCACCAGATTCATGCCATCGATGAGAGGCGTGACCAGACAGGCATCCGCCAAGGCATAAAGCGCAGCGAGCTCGGGCTGCGGAAAGCTTTGGTGAAGGAACTGCACCGGTGCGTGGCCAACGGTACTGAAATCGCCGTTGAGCGCACCCACCTCGCGCTGCACCTCCACCGTCAGTTCGTCATACTCATCGATTCCCTGCCGCGACGGTACGGCAATGATGACAAACACGACGCCGGCGCGGAGTGCGGGCCAGCGCTCGAGGAAGTGGCGGATGGCAGCGAGCTTCTGCGGGACGCCTTTGGTGTAATCGAGGCGCTCGACACTGAGAAGAAGTTTGTTATCGCCTAACTCCTCAGCATGCTTTGCATAGGCCTGGGTGAACGCGTCGCTGTGGATGGCACTGCTGAACCCCGCGTGGTCGTGGCCAATTGGGAACACTCCCAATATCACTCCCCTGCTTCCCGCCCAAACGGTGTCGACCTCGGACTCAATACCCAACACGCGGAGCACCGATGAGCGGAAGTGGCGAAGATAGTTGTAGGTGTGGAAACCGATCAGATCGGCACCGAGGACGCCTTGGAGGACAGCCTTGCGGTCCGGCAGGGTGCGGACGATGTCAGAACTTTGGAAAGGCGTGTGCAAGAAGAAACCGATCTGAAGGTCACGGTTGGAGTCGCGCAACAATTGTGGCAGCAGGAACAGCTGGTAGTCATGGACCCAAACGGTGTCTCCGTCTTCAGCAATACCTAGTACTGCGCTGGCGAACTTCCTGTTTGCCGTGGCGTAGTGGTCGAACCAGCCCTCTTCAAAGCGGACGCGCTCACCCATGCTGTGGATCAATGGCCAGAGCGTGCCATTCGCATATCCATCGTAGAATCCTTCCAGTTCCTTCCGACTGAGAAAGACAGGAACGGTATCAACATCTCCCAATGACTTGATCAGCACAGACGCGTCTTCGATATCCTCCGTCGCGAGGCCTGGCCAACCGACCCAGGTGGCCTCCACTTCGGCCCCAGAGAGCGCGGAAGCCAATCCTCCGGGCGAGCGGACGGGCTTTCCGGTATCACAATCGATACGTAAGGGGAGTCGATTAGCGACGAGGATGAGTTTCGGCATTGTTTGCTTCTGTGGGTCTTCTCCAATCGATGGAAATGGATTACGTCCCATCCGCCTCAATTCGAAACGGTCTGTGCGTCAGAATAGTCCCAGCCCGGCCCGGGTTCTATGGGGTGAAACCCTACTTTCTACTTTGGCGATGCGCCCCCGATCTCAGGCTCGTCATGGACACCGAAACAAAATCGTTCAGCTTGAAATAACTAACTAGATAATCGTCACCTGCACACTACTTTCGATAATTCCAGTCGAGATCGCGTAGCGCGTTAATCCGGCGGTATCGTGGATGTCGAGCTTGTCCATCAGGCTCTGGCGATGCTTTTCCACGGTCTTGATGCTGATGTGTAGCACGTCCGCTGTTTGCTTATTAGCTTTGCCTTCGGCGATCAGTTGCAGCACTTCCATCTCGCGCGCGCTCAAGTCCGAGGCATCTTTCTTCGCTCCGAGTTCACCGCTTGCTTGAGCCTTTAGCTCGTGATGGTGGAGACGTTTGGAAATGATAGGGCTGAGGCAGGTCTTGCCCTGATGCACGCGACGGATGGACTCGGCTAGCACATTTGCTGCGGTCTGTTTGATGAGGTAGCCTTTCGCTCCGAGCGCCATGACTTGCTCGACATACGCGTCGTCGCTGTGCGCGGAAAGGATGAGGATCTTCATTTCGGGCAGCTTGTGCAGAATCTGCCGGGTGGCTTCGATTCCGTTCAGCAACGGCATGGCGATGTCCATCACGACGACGTCTGGGCGTAGCTTTGCCGCGAGTTTGACGGTGGTTCTCCCATCGGCGGTTTCGCCGATGATTTTTATATCGCTCTCGGATTTCAGCAGTGCCAGCAGACCCTCACGCACGATGGTATGGTCTTCAGCAAGAAGGATGGTGATGGCGTTCACTTGGATTTTGGGGTTTTTCTACCGAGCTTTTTACTCCGAGCTTTTTTGGGCTTGGTGTCTAGTTGGGGAATCTCAACGCAAACCGTGGTTTCCTTTCCCGGCGCAGATTCCACATGAAAATTGCCGCCGATCATTTCTACGCGCTCTCGCATTCCAAGGAGCCCGAGCCGCTTGCTTTGCTCGCCGAGGAAGAGACCATCGCCCGCCTGGAAGCCGACGCCGTTGTCGTGGATCTCCATGCACACCGATCTTTCACCCTCGTGGAACCTCACCTCCACATGGCTCGCTTTGGCATGCTTTGAGACGTTGCTTAGCGCCTCCTGGGCGACTCGATACAGCACCGTGCGGCTGAGGTTGTTCAGCTTCTCGACACCCGCGAAGGCAGTTAGTGATACGCGAATGCCCGTGTCGTTCAAGAAGCCCTTCAAGTAGGATTGCAACGCTGGGATCAAACCGAGATCATCGAGCACTGTCGGTCGCAGGTCACGTGCGAAGCGATGCACGGCATCCACCGACTTCGCTACCAACTCCTCAGTCCGTTCAATATCCCTATTGAAATCTTTCGTATCTGATATCGCCTTGGATCTGAGCATCGCCAGTTGCAGATTGATCCCTGTGAGCGTTTGCGCGATGAGATCGTGCAACTCCCTGCTGATACGCTTGCGTTCCTCCTCCTGGGCGGAGATTAAGCGGCGTGATAGCAGCCGCAGTTCTTCCTGAAGGACACAAGATTTCTCCAGTCGTTGGCTGGACGTCTGCTCGCTGGCGCGCAGGGACTCCTCCAATGTCTTGCGACGGGAGATCTCGTCCTGCAACTCCTCGTTCGACTCGGTCAACTCGTTGGTGCGAAGCATCAACTCATCGACCATGACTTTCAAATGGCCGTTCGCCTCCAGCGCTCCACCGTGTGTCTGTTCGATCGGAGTAATGGCCTCGGCAAAGAACTCTCCAGCGCGTCGGATCAACCTTTCCCGCTCGCTCTCGGTCTCGTCCGAAGACACGACGGCTATCAGAGCCTCCTCGTGCACCTTCGCCAACGCGAGTGTTTCCAGTCCGTCTTTCACCGCGAGCAGTCCGAGCGCATTCGCGGCGACGGGCTCAGACGGTGATCCATCTTTGAGGTAGCTACGCAACGCCCCTAGATAGTTTCGCCAGAATTTGGGTAGCTCAGTTTTCATGATTGCCGTCAATGGCGTTGGCAAAGCTACTAATCATTTTCACCGACTGCGCCATCAGGCGCTCGGTGCTGGTGATCTGTTCGGCGACGTCTTCGTGGCTGATGCTGACGGCCGCCTTAAGCGCCAACAGTCTAACGTGGATGCCAAGCATTGCCTGGGCGATATCGTCCTGGAGGTGCAAGCTCATCTGCTTTCGTTCGGCTTCATTGGCCAAGAGTGTTCGACGCGTCATCACAAGCAACTCTTCCTCCAGCATCCGTGACTCGACCAGCAGTTCAGCGGCAGCCTCTTGGCTGGTGCGCAGGGCATATTCGACCGATTTGCGTTTTTTCGTCTCTCGGACTACCTCGTGCTGAGAGGCGGCAAGATCCTTAGATCGCTGATCCAATTCCGTATGGATCACCTGCAATTCCGCTGCTGCCTCCAAAGCGCTGCGGTGGGTTTTCTCGATTGGCGTGAGTGCCTCGTTGAAAAAGATGGTCGCACGCGTGGTCGTCGCTTCCTCGTTTGCGCCCAGCGCGGGCGCGGACAAGATAGCGGTCAGAGCGGATTCATGGATCTTTGCTAGTCCCAGAGTGTCAATACCCATCCTTACAGCGGTCGCACCGATTTGTCGCGCCATTTGAAGGTGAGCCTCGAGGCCATCCTCTCCATGCACGCGCAAGGCCACGAAATAGTCTGCTGCCAGTTTGCTCATTGAAATTCAGTCATCGTACGTTCTTTAGCTGATAATATGCTACCGGATCCGTGCGGAGCCAATGGGGTGAAACCCTACTCCAGTCGGTCGCGATCTTCTCAGAAATGAGGACTTCGGAACCGTCATGAGCTTCCCAAAACCAAACGCTCACGATCAAAGAACGGCGTCCTTCCAGTTCGAACGCATTCCTCTGCGTAGTAGAGATACATGGCGGCGGACCACGTCTGCCAATCTTGTCCCCTTGGAACTGGCCCCTGCGGTGAAGCCATTCGTTAAAGCCGAAAGTACGACGAGGCTCTCGGGTTAGCATTGCGGCTTCCGTGAGTGCCACGAGGGCTTCACGCGCTTTGGGAAAGCGGTCGGCGGCGACAAGAGCCGCCACGTAAAAGCCGCCGATGAATGGCCAGTTCCCGCCGTTGTGATAATGATGGGGCTCGTTGTAAATCGCATACCGTTGTCGCCAATCTGGTCGCTCGAAAGCTCGCAGCTCTGCTGCATGCTGTGTGATCACCGTGTTCGCGCGGCCGACGCGGCCGTTCACGCGTTCGGGACAGGTATAGAGATCAGCGGGCGGGAACATTCGAGAATCAGGTGGCCGAGCTGCCCGTTGTCTTGCGCAGACGCATTGTGCGTTGAGCGCGTATAGGGTCGCTACTTCGAAATCGAATCGGTTCATCAGCCATTACTCTGACCGACGTCCAGCGTTGATGCTATGGGGTGTAACCCTACCCCGACAACGCATTGAATCTGCGTCACTTTCAACCGTAGTTGGCGGAAGAGTTAGGTATCGCGATGGTATCTGGGATGCATTCACAGCGGCAAGCTGCCGTGAATGAGGCAAAATCGCTAGTGGGTCGCTCGTCCGTCAACATATCCTGATCGACCTCGGGTGAACACCCCATTGTGAGCCAGTCCCAGCACGCGAGGGTGGGTGAGTTACAATCTCGCCCTCACCCGAAACAGTCTTCCAGAGAATGCTAGAATTGAGATCGCGGTGTTGTTGCAGGCCAAGCAGGCGCATTGGAACGTTAATGGGCCAAACTTCATCGCCTTGCATGAACTCTTCGACAAGGTCTACACCGACGCCGGAGTGTATGTCGATCCGATCGCTGAACGCATCGTTCAGTTAGGCGGTATTGCGCAAGGCACGATTCGCGCAGCGTCCGCACGCTCAGGCCTGCCAGAGTACCAACTCGACATCTCCAGCGGTCACAAGCATGTCGCTGAGCTTGCCCATGCCATCGCCTTTTGCGGTGAGATGATCCGAGAAGCCATCACGCTTTCCACGCAGCTCGAGGATGCGAACACCACTGACATTCTCACTCAGGTGCTGCGCTGCGCGGACATGAACCTCTGGTTCGTCGAAACACACGAGCAAGCAGAGCTTTGATCTGTCAGCTGGGTCGGAAGGAGCCAAAGTCCCGCGCGCCACGCTGCATATCACCCTCTGGGGCGCGCTTGCGATGGCTCTAACAGGCGCAGTTGGCAACTGCTTCTCGGAGGTCTCAGCCTGAAGAGCGCGAGCCGGAAACCACTATGCCTACCTCCCCCTCAGAATCAATATGCGCCGTCTGCGGTAAATCGTTCCCGCGCCGATCGCTCTACCCTTTAGCCGCCGTCCGACCGAAAGTGCGTGAGGAAATCGAGAACGAACGCCCCGGACTCGATCACTCGGATTTCATCTGCAAACAAGATCTCGCGCGATCGAGGATGCGCTACGTCCAGGGTCTGCTTGTCAGCGAGAAAGGCGAGCTATCCGATTTAGAAGTCGGAGTCGTGGAGAGCATGAAAAATCACGAACTGATGGCGACCGATGTTAGTGAGACCTTCGCAGAAAAACTAACATTAGGACAACGCCTCGCCGATCGGATTGCGATCTTCGGCTGCAGCTGGACGTTCTTGATCACGTTCTTCTCCCTCCTTCTGGTCTGGATCGGCATCAACGGTGTCGTCCTGTTGGCTCGACCATTCGATCCCTACCCGTTTATTCTTCTCAACTTGCTCCTCTCTTGCATCGCCGCCATCCAGGCACCGGTCATCATGATTGCGTTCGTCCCACGGGCGTTCTCGCTTACCCATATCAATCTCACGCACCGCAACTGGACGGCAGTCGGGTTTCCTGACATCGACGCCCTACCGCTGGTCGATCCTCGCGGCCTTGTTACGCCGCACTATGACGGTTGGTCGATCGACGCATGGATCGTGCCGGAGGAAGGCCAACCGCTGTTCCCATCACGGGCGGAGGAGAATCAGTGTGTGCAGAAGTTGCTGTTGGAGGACGGCTTGGTTGCAAGCACACGAGTGGCTCGCGATTCCCTCGAGCTGGAAAGCGAGGTCTGGGTTGACGGTGATGGAACCTGCCGGATCAAGTACCGTGCCACGTCGCCGCACGCGGCCAATCTGGTGGTAACGCTGCGCCCCTACAATCCGGAGGGCATCTTCTTTCTCCATTCCGTGTCCCTGGACAAAGCGCGAACGACATGGAGCACCGACGAGAACCGAAAAGTTAGCTTCAGTGCGCCGCCGCATACAAACCATATCTCTAACTACGAGCGCGGAGACATTGCGATCCATCTCGGCGATCTCACAGATGAGCATCACGGTAAATGTAAGGTCGGCATGACGACAGCTGCCGCCCTGTTCGCGATCCCTTCGCACGAACCGCTCGAACTTGAGGTCACTGTGCCTCTTGAAACGAAGAACGCTGCGCCGATCTCCGGCTGGGATGGTGCTCTTTCCAGTGCGGCGAAACTCAGGGTGCCCGACCAGCGACTGCAGAGGCTCTACAATGAAGCGTTGCGAACAGTCGTGCTGTGTTCGCCGGACGATGCCTTTCCGGGCACGTTCACTTACAAACGCTTCTGGTTTCGCGATGCGGCCTACATGGTCTTTGCGCTACTCCAGGCGGGGCTAATCGACCGTGCCGAGCGGGCGGTCGGCAATTTTTTCAAACGCCAGAAACACAACGGCTACTTTCACTCGCAGGACGGCGAGTGGGACTCTAATGGCCAAGCGCTCTGGACGATGGAGAAGCTCTGCCAATTCAAAGGATGCGCCCCTCCAAAAGAATGGATCGATGCGATCACGAGCGGGGTGGGGTGGATCAAGAGCAAGCGCATCCGAAATGCCGACGGAAAGCCCCATCAGGGATTGCTCCCGGCAGGGTTCAGTGCCGAGCATCTGGGAGCGAACGATTTCTACTACTGGGACGATTTCTGGAGTGTTTCCGGGCTCGAGTCCGCATCCCGCATGCTTGAGGCGTTGGGGCGGAGCGGTGAGAGCGCCGCTTGCTCGGCGGAAGCGGAGGATCTAACGGCCGCGATTCAGCGGAGTCTTGTCCACGCCTACGGAAGACTGAGAAATCGCTCGATGCCGGCAGCTCCGGGCCGACGCATGGACGCTGGTTCGATCGGATCGATTGTCAGTGGCTACCCATTGCAGATTGATGCACCCGATTGCCCCGAGCTACTAAACACTGTCGAGTTTCTCCTCCAAAACTGCTGGCACGAAGGTGCGTTCTTTCAGGACATGGTGCACTCAGGGGTAAACCCTTATCTGACGCTGCACTTGGCGCAGATTCTGATGCGGGCGGGAGATCTGCGATACGCAGAACTGCGCGACGCTGTCGCGAATCTCGCCACGTCGACCGGTCAGTGGCCGGAGGCGATCCATCCCCGAACCGGCGGCGGCTGTATGGGCGATGGACAGCACGCGTGGGCAGCAGCCGAATGGATCAGCATGATGCGTCACAGTTTCGTCCGCGAAGAGGGCGACGATCTCGTCCTCGGCGCTGGAATCGATGAGAAATGGTTCGCGTCGGGCGAGACGTTCGGCATTTCAAATGCACCCACGACTTTTGGAAGAATCGACCTCTGCTTCGAACCATCGGGCGATTCGTACCGGGTGCGCTGGCATGGGAATTGGCACCGAGAACCAGCCAGCTTATCGCTGGAAATTCCGTCCCTGCCTCCGCTCAAACTCAATGAGCCCATTGGCGATCTGGAGCTCAAGCAGATCCTTTCTCGCGTATGAAGGTCGCCTTCTTCACGAATACGTTCACGCCCCATGTCGGCGGCGTCGCACGATCGGTCGTCGCTTTCACCGACGAGCTGCGCAGCCAGGGCATCGAGGTACTGACCGTGGCGCCCACGTTCGAAAATATGCCCAGGAACGAGTACAATGTGGTTCGCGTTCCTGCAGTACAGAACTTTAATGGGAGCGATTTTTCGATCGCCTATCCGCTGAACAGCATCGTCCGGAGCGCGGTCGATACGTTTCAGCCCGACGTCATCCACTCGCACCATCCGTTCGTTCTTGGAGCTACAGCTCACTGCATCGCACGGACTATCGGAACCCCGCTCGTCTTCACGCATCACACGATGTACGAGCAGTACACGCACTACGTTCCGGGGGACTCTTCGGCGATGAAGCAGTTCGCCATCCAGCTCGGCACAAGTTACGCGAACATGTGCCAGCACGTCATTGCCCCGAGCGAGAGCATCCGGGATACGCTCAAAGGGCGGGGCGTTGCTAAGCCGGTCTCGGTAGTTCCGACCGGAGTGGACTGCGCGAATTTTCCGAAAGGCAGCGGTGCCGGATTTCGGCAAATTTTTGGAATACCGGAAGATGCGTTTGTCGTTGGCCACGTTGGTCGGCTAGCCCTGGAAAAGAATCTAGAGTTCCTCGGCAAGGCTATTGTGGCATTCCTTAGAGAGAGTCCCACTTCCCACTTCATCCTCGTTGGAGGTGGTTCTTATGCGAACACCCTGGCCGAAGGCTTCGACTCCGCCGGCGTCGGAGATCGAGTCCATGCCCCCGGAAGTTTGAGCGGTCGTTTTCTCACGAGCGCCTATCGTGCAATGAATGCCTTCGCATTCGCATCGCACAGCGAGACCCAGGGAATGGTGCTCACAGAAGCGATGGCGGCGGGCGTTCCCGTCGTCGCCGTGGATGCGCCGGGTGTTCGGGAAGTGGTGAAAACAGGCGAGAACGGGATCGCATTGCCAAAAGATTCCGTCCCAGACTTCGTGAACGCGCTCCGGAACCTCGCCGCGGAACCCCACTCCCATCTCGCGGCAGGCTGTGCAGCGACCGCGGAGGCCTACAGCATTCAGAGTTCAACACGAAAGCTCATCAACATCTACGAGCAGCTGCGCGAGGAGCAGCACACGCACGACCATGATTACCACACCACGTGGGAGCGCGCGATGCGGCTAGCAGAGGCCGAGTGGGATCTGCTTAGAGGTGTCGCTGAAGCGGCGAGCACGGCGATTTTCGAGCCCGATTCGGAATGATCCAGCAAGTCGAAAGCACATTCAGGCGCCTTCGTTATTGGGTCAGCCGGAGCGAGTGGGCGGTACGTATCTTACGCCTCGCACGCGACAAGGACGGACTCTCGGCCAAGCCTGGACTCATCATGATCCAGATCGATGGGCTCGGTCGCGACCAGTTTATGAACGCCCTCGAGAAAGGGCGCCTGCCATTCCTCAAGAGCCTCATCGAGAACGAGCACTACCACACGCACAGCTGGTATTCTGGCCTGCCTTCGTCTACACCAGCGGTGCAAGGTGAACTTTTCTATGGTGTGCGCACCGCAGTCCCGGCGTTCCAGTTCCTGGACGAGAAAACCGGAGAACTGCGCGTCATGTTCGATCAAGCCACCGCATCTAAGGTGGAGGATAAACTCGCCGACCAGGCAGAAGGGTTGCTAATCAACGGTAGCAGCTACTCGAATGTCTATACTGGAGGAGCGGAGGAGTCGCACTTCTGTGCGTCTTCGATGGGTTGGGCAAATTTCATTCGGAACAACTCCAATCCGCTGCGCATCCTGCTAGTTGCGTTGTTGAATCTGCCGAGCATCTTTCGCGTTCTTTCCCTCCTGGTCGTCGAGACGGCATTGGCCATCTTAGACGCCTTTCGTGGCATCCTGTCCGACTACAACTTCATGAAGGAAGTGCGTTTCGTTCCCGTGCGCGTCGCCGTATGCATTTTGCTGCGGGAGCTGATTGGTATCTCCGTTAAGATGGACATCGCCCGTGGACTTGAAGTGATCCATGCCAACTTGCTTGGATTCGACGAGCAGGCTCATCGTCGTGGACCGGATTCCCTTCTCGCCCATTGGTCGCTCAAAGGCATCGACGCCGCGATTCGACGGATCGCAGCCGAGTCGAAGCATAGTCGTTTCCGGCAGTACGATATCTGGATCTACAGCGACCACGGGCAGGAGAAAGTGATCCCGTACGCGAAACTGACGGGACGTACGATTGAGGAGTCAGTCACCCAAGCATTCGCGACCATCGGCATCGAGGTCACGACGCAGGCGAGGGTTGATCGAAATCGCACGACCAAGGGCAGAACGAAGCTTCTTTTCCACCAAGACGAATCGCTCCAAAACAGGGCAACCAAGCGAACGGAACCCCAGAAAATTTCGGTGGCCGCGATGGGACCTGTTGGACTGATTCACTATGGAGAAAACTTGGGGGACTCCCAGAAGGCAGCGCTCGCGATCTGTCTGACGCGCGATCACTCCGTCCCAATGGCACTTTTTTCGAACGACGGAGGCACCCTCCTAGCAGCCGCCGGAGAGGATTGCTGTGTCGATCTCGCTCGGAAAAAGGAATGGTTACTAGGGAGCGATCATCCGTTTCTTGACGAAGTTGCCGCCGATCTCAGGGATCTGTGCGAGCACCCGTCTTCTGGGCAGCTCGTTGTCCTCGGGTATCGCCACGGCATTCCACCGGTTGCCTTCCCTAACGAGAACGGATCTCATGCTGGCGCGGGACCGAGGGAAACGCATGGTTTCGCCCTGCTCCCCGATGACACTCCATTGCCGACGCACGAGAAAACGCATATCCGCCCGATCGATCTCCGCCACGCCGCGCAGCATCTCCTCGGGCGGCGCTCGATCGTCGAGCCCTTCTACGTCAAGAGTGCCCGCAGCGAGAGGGGGAAGCACACGCTACGGATCATGACCTACAACGTGCACCGATGCCTCGGCATGGATGGAAAGCTCAGTCCTGCCAGGATTGCTCGGGTCATTGCCCAGTATGCACCAGACATCGTAGCGCTCCAGGAACTAGATGTCCTCTGCAGCCGCTCGAGTAACGAAGATCAGGCGCATCTTATTGCTGAGCATCTCGCAATGGACTTCCATTTTCATCCGGCCATCCATCTGAAAGAGGAACGCTACGGAGATGCGATCCTAACGCACTATCCAATGGAACTCGTTCAGGCAGAAATCCTCCCAGGGCGCGAAAACACCCCTCATCTCGAGCCAAGGGGTGGGCTTTGGGTTCGGGTCGATGTGAATGGCGAAATTTGCAACGTGCTCAATACGCACCTCGGATTGCGACCAGGCGAGCGAAGCAGCCAGGTCGATGCATTGCTCGGAAGCGATTGGCTCGGGCACCCAGACTGCAACGGAAGAGTCATTTTCTGCGGGGATTTCAACCTCTTGCCGTCCTCGAAGACTTTCAAGCGGCTCACCAGTTCCCTGATCGACACGCAGGAAGTGGTGAGCGGGCAGCAGCCGGTGTCCACTTTTTCATCGAGCGTTCCCCTAGCTCGCATCGATCACATTCTCGTCGACCCGGCCACGCATGTCGTCGCAAGCAATGTGCCATCGACCACCCTGACATGCGTCGCGTCTGACCATCTTCCCCTCATCGCCGATATCCGAACCTCCATTCCCAGCGATCAAGCTACAACAACTGACACACAAACGGCACCAACCGTTGAAATGCAGAGCCGTTAGTCCCCGCGATTCTTACTCCATGAAGCGGTGTGGTCTAAAGAAAGGCCAGCGCGACGCGTTCGATGTTCTTGGCGACATTCCCTAAGCGCGAGAGGCCGATAGAGAAAATCGTGTCAATGACAGGGCACCGCTCAGATCTGCACATCAAGAAATGAAGAATAGATGCACTTTAGTTTAGTTTGGTTAGGACAAACACTTCTCCAAATGGCTAACTGACATATCGCCCTCACAGGGTTTACAGTGGAACCCAAGTCGACGAACAAGCTCAAGCATTCGACGATTGTTAGAAAGCACTTCTCCGGTCATCGCTTTCAATCCTTTTGATTGCGCTTGAGCGATCAATGCGTTCATGAGGGCTGTGCCGATACCACGGCCAAGCCAATCAGCAATTTGTGGAAGCTGCGCGAGCATCTGGAAGAGCGCTTTCGCACAGGCGGAACCCCGCGCGTCGCGGTCATCGGCGGCGGGCCGACGGGCTGCGAGATCGCGGCAAAATTCATCGCGCTCGCGAAATGTCATGGCATTTCTATGCCGGTGACCCTGATCACGCCCGGCGACCGCCTGATCACACACGCCCCGGCTGGCGCGGCTCGCTCGTTGCGCCGAAGCCTGGAGCGGGCTGGTGTGACCATCCGAATGCGAACGCGCGTGAGCCACCGCGAACGGGAGACGCTCCTCGCCGAAGACGGCAGCCGCATCGCCGCCGACATTGTCGTCCTCGCCACCGGGCTCGAAGCCAATTCGCTCGTGGGGAAGACCAGCTTGCCGATTCTCCGCACAAAAGGATTGCGAGTGAACGCGAGTCTGCACTCGGTCGCCGATCCGCGAGTCTTCGCGGGCGGTGACTGTGCCGCGATGGAAAATCACGATCTGCCGAAGTTGGGCGTGTTCGGAGTGCGGCAGGCCAGTTACATTCAGTCCAACTTACTCGCCAGTCTGGACGGCCAACCGCTCACACACTACGCGCCCCAGAAGCGCTATCTCGCCATCCTCAACCTCGGCGACGGCACCGGGCTAGCGACCTGGGGTCCGTTCTGGTGGCGCCGCCGCTCCAGCATGTGGCTTAAAGACTAAATCGACCGGCGCTTCCTCGAAAGCTACCGCCGGCAATACAGCTAACTCACCAAGCAACGCCTCTCCCCCATGGCCATCATGGCCATCAGCACCGCAACATCGCAATCGTCCAATGGTAGGGTTTCACCCCATAGCAAAGCAGCCACCACGGCCTCAGTGTTAGACACTCTGCCCCCACTCTGACCCATGTTTATCCCGCTCGGAGGTCCATGGCGCGCGATGACCACGACGCGAACTGAATCCTCCAAAGCCAATTATCCCGACATCTGAAAACCGAAGTCGGAAAAGCAGCAATAACAAAAATACAGCATCATGAATACGACGAAAACCGAAGCCAAAGACCCGATCTGCGGAATGACCGTAGATACCGCCACCGCCCTCCACACCGAACGTGATGGAGAAACATTCTACTTTTGCAGCGAGCAATGCCGGAAAAAATTCCTGTCAGCGCCCGCCGATGCCAAGCCAGACGGCAAGTCCGGCGGCGGCTGCGGTGGGTAAAGCTCGCTCCAAGCATTTGGGACGCCTCAAGCGTGGCACCCTTTCGATGTTCGAATACAAATCCCTAACCAAAAAAAATGATGAAACACACCCTGATCATGGTGGTCGGCTGCAGCCTGGCGCTGCTGCTGATCTTTCTTCTCCCGTTCTTGGGACTCGGAGCCAGCTGGATGTTGGCGGTGGCCTTCGGAGCGTTGATGTTCTGCCACCTGATGCATTTCCGAATGTATAAAGATGATATGGAAGGAGAGAATAACCATGAGCACTGACCCTGATAAGCGCGACAGATCTACTTCCGGAAATGGACAGTCGCGATCGTTTCCCGTGCTGCACCTAAACCCAAAATACCTAGGACTCTCCTTCGGCGTCACCGGCGTGCTGTTCTACCTCGGTTGCATGCTCACGATGGCTACCGTGCCGCATGACAAGGCAGTAGTATTCTTCAACAGCCTATTGCACGGTATCGACGTGGGGCCGATTCTGAAAACCAGCATGCCTTTCTCCCAGGTCGCGATGGGCCTGGTCACCACTTTTATCCTCGGCTGGTTCGCGGGAGTGTTGATTGCGGGCATCTATAATCTGAGCCACCGCACCGGGAAATAAGATGGAAGCAGCATGAAAGATAAACCGGACAGAGCTTCGAAATACCAGGCGGACAGCCTCTCGCTGATCGGTGCTGTCGCCTTGGGTACCGGCGTGATGATCGGCGCCGGGATCTTCGCGCTGACCGGCCAGATGGCGGAGATGACTGGAAGCCTGTTTCCACTGGCCTTCCTTTCCGCCGCGCTGATCGTCTCGTGCAGCGCTTACTCCTACGTCAAGCTATCCAATGCCTACCCCTCCGCCGGCGGTATCGCCATGTATCTGGAGAAAGCGTATGGCCGGACCCTGACAACCGTTTTTCATGCCCTGTTGATGTATTTCTCCATGGTCATCGCCCAGAGCTTTCTGGCGCGGACTTTCGGGTCTTACACTTTGCAACTATTCGCCATCGATGACAGCAGCCTGCTGGTTCCCGTGCTGGGGGTGGGGCTTTTGCTGGTGGCCTTTCTGATCAATCTGTCCGCC
Source organism: Verrucomicrobiales bacterium (assembly GCA_051270635.1). Taxonomy (GTDB): domain Bacteria; phylum Verrucomicrobiota; class Verrucomicrobiia; order Verrucomicrobiales; family DEV007; genus JAGROY01. The sequence goes on from JBNMNB010000055.1 coordinate 20,739, forward strand.
AACCGTTTGATTCAGGGCGTCGCCTCGACACTCGGCTTCATCAAGATTGGCGGCATCGTTCTGTTTGGGGTGGTCGGAGTGCTGGCGGCGGACTCGGTGGAAGTGAACTTCTCGACGGCGGGCCCCGGCGCGTCGCTGACCGGTTTTATTGGAGCCACGGCGCTCGGCATTCTGGCCTTTAAAGGATTTACCACCATCACCAATAGCGGTTCGGAACTGAAAGACCCGCACCGGAACCTTGGCAGAGCCATCATGATCTCGATCGCCCTCTGCGTCGTGATCTATGCGCTGGTTGGCTTTGCGGTCTCAAGCAACCTGTCGCTGGCGGAGATCATCGAAACTCGCAACTACTCGCTGGCCGCCGCAGCCCGGCCGGCGCTGGGAGAATACGCGGTTTGGTTCACGGTGATTCTGGCCATGCTGGCCACTGCGGGCGGCATCATCGCCAGCATTTTCGCGGTGTCACGAATGCTGGCCATGCTGACCGAAATGAAGCTGGTTCCCCATCGCCACTTCCGCATGCCCGGCAGCATCCAGAAGCATACGCTGGTCTATACCGTGGTGCTGGGTTTGCTGCTAACCGCGTTCTTCGACCTGTCCCGGATCGCAGCGCTGGGCATCACTTTTTATCTGATCATGGACATAGCCATTCACTGGGGTGTGCTGCGCCACCTGAGAAAAGAAGTGGAGGCAAATCCAGTGCTTCCGGTCGTGGCAATCGTCCTGGATCTCATCGTCTTGAGCGGCTTTCTCTGGGTCAAAGTGGCCTCTGATCCTCTGATCCTCATCGTGGCCGCAGCCGTCATGGCGGCGATCCTGATCACGGAGTTTTTCTTCCTCAGATCACGACCCTCCGATGACCATTCGGAGCATTCCCATCCCGGCTGATGTCTCCCGGCAGACTCATGAAGCACGCGAACCATTTTGAAGAATGCCCCGCATATTCCTGAAGCTCCGCTCTCGACCGTTCGCCAGGCGTGGTTGATGCTTGTTGTCATCGCGCCGATGGCCGCCTGTTATCCTGCAATCAAGCTGGGGCTCGATTCCGCACCACCCTTGCGGTTCGGTGGCTTGCGCACGCTCGTAGGCGGCTTGGCGCTGCTGCTTGTGCTAGGGATCCGGCGAAAGCCGCTGTGGCCGGAAGGGCGTCTCGCCCGGTGGATCCTGCCATTGGGATTGCTGGCCACGACCCTGACTTACGGGGCGATGTTCGCGAGCCCGGCGTATACCGGCGCGGGTATCGGCTCCGTTTTAGGCAACACCCAGCCACTCATCATCATCGTCCTGGCAGCCCTGTTTCTCGGTGAAAAGTTCAGTCTTAGCAAAGCGGTGGCGCTGGGGTTGGGATTGGGCGGTGTGACCCTGCTGGCGTTGCCGACATTGCGCGGGCAGACCGGCGATCCCTTTCTCGGGGCGATACTGGCGCTGGGTTCCTCGGCCGCCGCAGCCGTGGCCACCGTGTTGGTAAAAAGGCTTCGCCCCGGCAAAGACCTCATGGCACTGACCGCGTGGCAATTGGTCATCGGCAGCATTTTCCTGCTAGGTTTCTCAGCGGTATTTGAGCCACAGCAAACCATTGCGTGGACGGGCGGCTTTGTCGGACTCTTGCTCTTTCTAGCGCTGACCGGCACCGCGTTGAGCACGTGGCTTTGGTTCTGGCTGCTGCAACGGTCTGAAGCTGGCCGCCTGTCGTTGTATCTGTTTCTGGTTCCGGTCTTAGGACTGCTGCTTTCAATGGCCAGCTTTGGAGAACGCTTGAACGCGTGGCAGGGCGGCGGCGTGGCGTTGATCTTAGTGGCCGTCGCGGTGTTCGCGTTTGCGGCTTGGTCTGGAGCTTCGAACGTAAGATCCCGACATGCCAACCAATAATCAAATGAGCGAACCAGCAAATCAACCCGAACCGGCCACGCAGGCCAAAACCGCAGAGGCGAGCCGCGATCCGCTTTCGGTGCTGACAATAAACGACGGCTCTTCGAGCATCAAATTCGCGCTCTACCAGGTCGGCGAACAATTGAAGCGAGGGCTTTATGGCAAGGTTGACCGCATCGGTCTAAGCGGGACAAACCTGACGTTCACAGACCCTGCTGGAAACACGCAGGCCAATCTCAGATTCCCCGCGTCCGATCACAGATCGGCGGCGAATTTCCTGATTGATTGGCTCGAAAAACAGGATGGTTTTGAATTAGTCAGGGCGGTGGGACACCGCGTGGTTCACGGCATGAAGCACACCGCGCCCGAAGTGGTCACTCCGGAATTGTTGGATGAGTTGCATCGTATCAGTCCCTACGACCCGGAACACTTGCCCGGCGAGATTGAACTGATCGAGGCGTTCAGCCAACGGCATCCAAAACTGCTGCAATTGGCCTGCTTCGACACGGCGTTTCACAGCGACATGCCGCGCGTTGCCAAGTTGCTGCCGATTCCCCGCCGCTTCGAGGCGAAGGGCGTGAAACGCTATGGTTTCCACGGCTTGTCCTACGCTTACCTCGTGGAAGAACTCGTGCGCCTCGGCGATCCTGCGGCAACAAAGGGTCGCGTGATCCTCGCGCATCTCGGCAATGGCGCGAGCATGGCCGCAGTGCGCGACGGCAAAAGCGTGGACACCAGTATGGGCTTCACGCCGACCTCAGGCCTCGTGATGAGCACCCGCTCGGGCGATCTCGATCCGGGCATCGCAGCCTTCCTCGCGCGCACAGAGAAGATGACCGCGGCGCAGTTCTACGACATGGCAAATCATGAGTCGGGGCTGTTGGGCATCTCCGAAACCAGCTCCGACATGCGCGACCTGCTGGATCAGGAGGCCACGGACACGCGTTCCGCAGAGACTGTGGCGCTGTTCTGCTATCAGGCGAAAAAATGGATCGGCGCATTCGCGGCGGTGCTTGATGGGCTTGATACGCTCGTCTTCTCCGGCGGGATCGGCGAAAACTCACCGCAGGTCCGCTCCCGCATCTGCCAGGGGCTCGACTTTCTCGGCATCGAACTCGACGAAAAACGCAATGCAGACTCCGCCGGTGTGATTTCCAAGGAGAACAGCCGCACCACGGTGCGGGTCATTTGCACGGACGAGGAGCTCATGATCGCACGCTCGGTGGGCCGGGTGCTTGATCTTGCCGCATCGAATTGAGGTTCGGTAGGGTAACACCCCATAGCGCACCCGTGACTAGGCATCCAAAGTTCTCGCATGGAAGACCCCGTCTATAAACAGATCAAACTCACGGGAACCTCGCCCGTGTCTATCGAGGACGCGGTTAAAAAGGCTCTTAAACGTGCAAACAAAAACGTAGAGAACCTATCGTGGTTCCAGATTGTCGACACGCGTGGCAACATCAAGAAAGGCAAGATTAAACACTGGCAGGTGAGCATCGAAGTCGGCTTCGCCGTGGAAGACTCAGAGGACGCCGACAAAGGACATCAGGCAGAACAGGAATGATCGTTGAGCGCCACAATGTGGTATGGCGGCGGTTGGGGCGGTTCGTTGCCGCCACGATGGTGGCGGGCTTCGTTATGAACGAAATCTGGGAAATGGTCCAGATGCCCGCCTACGTCGAAACCGCAGGACGCTCCTGGGCGAGCACGCTGGCTCTTTGCACGCGGGCGGCGGTGGGTGATGTGGGAATCATCCTGGGCATCTGTGGGGCGGGCACACTGGCGGCGGGCGATCCCAACTGGTGCTTGCGCGACCGCTGGAACATCTACGCCACGGCGGCTGTTCTGGGGCTGGTTTATGCGGTGCTGGTGGAACAGGCGGCGCTGGCCTCCGGCCGTTGGTCGTACACGGAGAGCATGCCAGTGGTGCCTGTGCTTGGTGCTGGCGTGTGGCCGCTTCTTCAAATGACATTGCTGCCTCCGCTCACTTTCTGGATTGCCCAGTGGTGCGCGCGTCGCAGCGCAACGAAAGGAACTCTACGATGAATCACAATGACGGATGGATGAATGGCTGGATGGGCGGAGGGATGTGGCTTTGGACCTTGATCGGAATTGCGGTGCTAGTCCTGCTGGTCGTCGTTATCAACAAGCTGTCCAAAAAATAATTCAGCACCCGGTGCTGCCACGAAACGAACTATTAATTATGAAAGAATACCTATGCTGATCAAACTATCCTAAAAAAATATGAAAGTTCTAATGATCCTTACTTCGCACGACAAGCTGGGTGACACAGGCAAAAAGACCGGCTTCTGGCTAGAAGAATTTGCGGCTCCCTATTACGTCCTGCTTGACGCCGGAGCGGAAATCACACTGGCTTCTCCAGCTGGTGGCCAGCCACCTCTCGATCCGAAGAGCGACGTTGCCGATGCACAAACAGAGGCAACTGAGCGCTTCAAAAAAGACGATGCCGCACAGAGTGCGTTAGCCAGCACGACGAAGTTGGCAGAGATCAATGCCGACGGATTCGACGCGATCTTTTTCCCAGGTGGGCATGGCCCGCTATGGGACCTTGCGGAGAACGCAGACAGCCAGCACATGATCGAGACATTCATGGCAGAGGATCGTCCTCTCGCTGCGGTGTGCCATGCTCCGGCGATCTTCAAGCACACGAAAGGTGCAGACGAGATGTCCGTAATCTCGGGTCGTCGCGTCACCGGCTTCACAAATACTGAGGAAGAGGCCGTCGGTCTCACCGAAGTGGTTCCGTTCCTCGTTGAAGACATGCTCGAAGCCAATGGAGCGCTCTACGAGAAAGGCCCGGATTGGGGCTCTTATGTGGTCGTCGATGGCAAGCTCGTCACCGGACAGAATCCTGCATCGTCAGAAGCTGCGGCAAAGGAGCTGCTCAAGCTCCTATAGCGCTCAACCACGAACCAACTCCCCTCGTGGAGAAGCCAGATGGCAACAGAGGAATTCACATGAAACCAGAACCACAAACGACCAAAATAAATGAAGGTTCTCACCACACTCTCCCCTCGGGACTACGACGCGGTGCTGTTCGATCTGGACGGCGTGCTGACCAAGTCGGCGAGCGTGCATGCCTCGGCCTGGAAAAAGCTGTTCGACGGTTTTCTCAAGCTGCGTGCCACCCAGGCGGGTGAGCCGTTCGCTCCCTTTGATATCGATACCGACTATCCGCGCCACGTTGACGGCAAGCCGCGTTACGATGGCGTGGCAGCCTTCCTCGAGTCGCGCGGAATCGAATTGCCGATGGGTTTACCCGATGACGGCGCCGACGTGCAAAGCGTGCGCGCGCTGGGCAAACAGAAAGACCGATATTTTCTGAAACACCTGGAGCAGCACGGCATCGAGCCTTATGAAGCGGCTATCGCGCTGGTGCACAAGCTCCGAGCCGAGGAGATCAAGACAGCCGTCGTGTCCTCAAGCAACAACTGCGCGGCGGTGCTCGAGACAGCGGGCATCGCGCAACTGTTCGACGCCCGAGTGGACGGGAAGGACGTCACCCGCCTTGAGTTCAAGGGCAAGCCGGCCCCGGATGCTTTCCTGGAGGCGGCACGGCGTGTCGGGGTCGAGCCATCGCGCGCAGTCGTGGTGGAAGACGCGATTGTTGGCGTCGAGGCCGGGAGCGCGGGCCGATTCGGCTGTGTGATCGGTGTCGATCGTCGCGGGCAAACGCAGGCGCTGCACGAGGCCGGCGCCGACGTGGTAGTGACCGATTTGGCGCAAGTAGGAGTCGCGGTGGAGCCGCCTTCGGCCTGGTCGCTGGTGTTTGAGGACTTCGTCCCGGAGCAAGAGGGTGTCCGCGAATCCCTCTGCACCTTGGGCAATGGCTATTTCGCGATGCGCGGCGCTGCCGCCGGAGCGGTGGCGGATGACATCCACTATCCGGGAACCTACCTCGCCGGCGGTTACAACCGCTTGCACACCGACATCGCCAGCCGGGTGGTCGAGAACGAGGACCTCGTAAATTTCCCCAACTGGCTCGCGCTCAAATTTCGCATTGCCGAGGAGGAATGGTTCGATGCGCGAACCGTCAAGCTCCTGTCCTACCGCCAGGAACTCGATCTGCGGCAAGGCTTACTCTTGCGGAGCGTAAGCTTCGAGGATGGGCAGGGGCGGCGCAGCACGCTCAAGGAGCGCCGCCTTGTCTCGATGGGAGATATGCATCTAGGCGCGATGGAACTGACGCTGACCGCCGAAAACTGGTCAGCCGACGTCACGGTTCGATCCGCGATTGACGGGCGTGTCGTCAACGCGGGCGCGAAGCTCTACCGCAAGTTCAACAACAAGCACCTGGAGCCGCTGGCAGGCGAGGTCGTTGGTGAGGACGGCGTCTGCCTGCTGGTGAGCACCTGCCAGTCGAATATTCATGTCGCGCAGATGGCACGAACGCAGGGGTTCCTCGACGGACAGCATCTCGAAGTCCGACGCCAGCTCATCGAGGAGCCGGGATACATCGGCCAAGAATTCAAGGTGAACGTCAAGCAAGGCGAGACGCTGGAGCTGGAGAAGCTTGTTTCTTTTTATACCTCGCGCGACCACGCCATATCGGAGTGCGGGCTGGAGGCTCGCAAGGCGATCGCGCGCGCCGGTCGCTTCGATACCGTGATGGCGGATCATGTGCTCACATGGAAGCACCTGTGGCGCCGTTTCGAAGTGCATATCCAGCCAACCGAACGCGGGTTCAAGATGAACGTCCCGATGCTGCTCCGCTTGAACATGTTTCACCTGCTGCAAGCCGTGTCGCCCAACTCCATCGGCCTCGATATTGGTGTGCCCGCACGCGGGTGGACCGGGGAGGCCTATCAGGGCCATGTCTTCTGGGACGAGCTGTTCATCTTCCCGTTCTTCAATTTTCGGATGCCCGAAATCACCCGCTCGCTTCTGATATACCGCTACCGGCGATTGGGAGAAGCGCGTGCCGCCGCAGCGACTGCCGGTTACAAAGGAGCGATGTTTCCCTGGCAGAGCGGCAGTGATGGTCAAGAGGAGACCCAGGCGGTCAACCTGAATCCGCGCTCGCAGCGTTGGGTGCCCGACAACTCCTACTTGCAACGCCACGTCGGCAGTGCGGTCGCCCACAACGTCTGGCAGTACTTCCAAGTCACCCAAGATGTTGAGTTTCTGTATTTCTATGGCGCGGAGATGATCCTCGATATCGCGTGCTTCTGGTCGAGCATCGCGAGCTTTGATGACGAACGCGGGCGCTACGAGATCCGCGGCGTGATGGGACCTGATGAGTTTCACGACGGCTATCCAGACTCCGCAACGCCCGGCCTCAACAACAACGCCTATACCAACATCACGGCCGTGTGGGTGCTGTGCCGGGCGCTGGAGGTGCTCGAGCTCCTGTCCGATGTGCGTCGTGTCGAACTCACGACACGGCTGGGCCTGTCAGCCGAAGAGATCGCGCGCTGGGATGACATCAGTCGCAAGATGCTTGTCCCGTTCCATGAGGACGGGATTATCAGTCAGTTCGAGGGCTACGAGGAATTGCGTGAACTCGACTGGGAAGACTACCGGATTCGGTATGGCAATATTCAGCGTCTCGATCTCATCCTCGAGGGGGAAAGCGACAGCACCAACCGCTACAAGCTCTCGAAACAGGCTGACGTGCTCATGCTGTTCTACCTGTTCTCCGCCGAGGAAATCGGTGAATTGTTCGAGCGCCTCGGCTATCCGTTCGAAGACGAGACCATTCCGCGAAACATCGCATATTATGCCGATCGCTCATCCCAAGGTTCCACGCTTTCCCGTGTGGTGTATGGCTGGGTGCTGGCGCGTTCCGATCGGCCGCGCTCGATGCAGTTCTTCGAGGAGGCGCTGCAAAGCGACGTGGCCGACATCCAGCAGGGCACCACGGCGGAGGGTATTCATCTCGGGGCGATGGCAGGAACGGTCGATCTGGTGCAGCGGGTATGGACCGGCATCGAGGTCAAAGGCGACGTTCTGCGGCTCCATCCGCAATTGACACAGGACATCGAGCGCCTCGACATGCGCATCCGCTACCGCGGGCATTCACTCGATCTGCGCCTGACGCGCGACTCGATCACGATCCGTGGACATGATGGTGAGGCTCCGCCGATTTCCCTTTGTGTTGACGGTGAGCAGTGCCAATTCATCAGCGGTACCACCCGTGTGTTCCGATTGAACGAAAACGACCCGGCCGACGGAGGGAAGAAGGCCTGATCGGAAAGAGTTCGGACAGCGGCCAATGGTGGGGTTTCACCCCATAGCAATGCAATCACCGCGGCCATAGCCTCAGGCATGGCGCATCCGGCGCCCCACTAACAATCCGAACAACTATGAGCAGGAAAATAAAAATGACCGACTATCAGGTTCGGCCCGGCGAAGACTTCACGCTCGCTGACCGACCGACGAAGGTGAAGCGATTATTCAAATCGAAGAAGAAGTATCACAAATTGCTGAAGGAGCAAGTGGACGAGCTGAAGGAACAGCAACGCATGCACTACGCGTCCAACCGCAATGCAATCCTGCTCATTTTTCAGGCGATGGATGCGGCCGGCAAAGACGGAGCCATCCGGCACGTCATGTCTGGGGTCAATCCGCAAGGCTGCCAGGTCTTCAGTTTCCAACAGCCGAGCGCCGAAGAGCTGGACCACGATTTCCTCTGGCGCACGACACGCCGGCTTCCGGAGCGCGGACGGATCGGCATTTTCAATCGCTCCTACTACGAGGAGGTGCTCATCGTTCGCGTCCATCCGGAAATCCTACACAACCAGGGGCTGCCCGAGGGCTTGATCGCCGATCAGGCAATCTGGGAGGAGCGGTATCGTTCCATCGTGGATCTGGAAGCGCATCTCCACCGCAACGGCACGCGGATCATCAAATTCTTTCTCCACCTGTCGAAGGACGAACAACGCAAGCGCTTCATCTCGCGTATCGACGAGCCAGACAAGAACTGGAAGTTCAGCCTCGCGGACGTGAGCGAGAGGAAGCGCTGGGACGATTACATGGAAGCCTACGAGGCATGCTTGAAGGCGACCAGCACCGAAGACGCGCCCTGGTATGCCGTCCCCGCCGACGACAAGAAAAACGCCCGGTTGATCGTTTCGCACATCATCCTCGAGACCATGAAGGAACTCGGCCTCAGCTATCCGGAAGTCAGCAAGGCGCGCGTCAAGGAGTTGCAGGACATCCGCAAACGCCTCTGAGTTGGCGCCCAGGGGAATCTCTAGCTGTGCCGGGGCGATGATGACGATGCTGCCAGGTAGGGTTTCACCCCATAGCGAAGAAACGTGGGGCAAGTCACATTTGGGTGCTTTCGTGGAGCAATCGCTTTCAGCAGTGCGCTGTCGGTGCCAATGCCGCGAATAAAAGCGAAACACAAAACGGGAAAACTGATTATGTTAAACAAAGCCACAACACTAAAAGGATACAAATTGGACAGCCTCGATGGAGAATTCGGAGCGGTCGAGCAATTCTACTTCGATGATCGGCACTGGACTATTCGCTATCTGGTCGCCAACACTGGAGGTTGGCTTACGGGCAGGCAGGTGCTGATTTCTCCATATGCGCTGGTCGCCGCGATCAAAGCCGAGCAACACATCGCCGTGGACTTGAGCAAGAAGCAGATTGAGGACAGCCCGTCGTTGAACAGTGACAAGCCAGTCTCCCGCCAATTCGAGGAGTCCTATTACGGGTATTATGGTTACCCGATGTATTGGGGCGGTCCTCTGATGTGGGGCGCTTACCCATACCTTGTGCGTGATCCCAATCAGTGGAACACGCCGACGGACACGGTAAAGTCATGGGATGCCCATCTGCGCAGCACTGACTCCGTGAGTGGTCATTCCATCCAAGCCACAGACGGCGAGATTGGCCACGTCGAGGATTTCATCATTGATGACGAGACATGGGCGATTCGGTACCTCATCGTCGACACGCGGAACTGGTGGCCGGGAAAAAAGGTGCTGGTTTCACCCCATTGGATCGAACGGGTGAGTTGGGACGAATCGAAAGTCTTCGTCAATCTCTCCCGCGAAGCGATCAAGCAATCACCGGAATACACCGAGGAATCCTTGCTCACTCGGGACTACGAGACCGATCTGCATCGGCACTACGAGATTCCGGGATATTGGACCAAGGAAACGGCATCCCACGAGCATTCTCATTGAATGCAGGATTGAAAGGACGAATCAAACCTTATGAAAACAAAAGCAAAACTGCTAACCCACGATTTTTCAACTGCCCTTGCAGCCCATTGCGAGCCGCCCTGCCTGTCGCTTTATCAGCCGACCCATCGGCATCATCCCGGCAATCAGCAGGATCCGCTTCGCTTTCGGCATCTCGTTCAAGAGTTGGAGCAATCACTCGAAGGAGAATATCCTGCGGACAAGATTCGTTCGTTACTGGAGCCGTTTGAAGAACTGGGCCGTGACCACGATTTCTGGAATCACACACTCGATGGCATCGCCGTGCTCGGCGCGCCCGGACTATTTCAGGTTTATGCTTTGCAGCGTACCGTGCCGGAGTTGGCCGTCGTCGCCGATAGTTTTCACACCAAGCCGCTGCGGCGATTGCTGCAATCGGCGGAGCGCTTTCAAGTGCTGGGCTTGAGCCTGCACGAGGTCAAACTTTTTGAGGGCAACCAGGACGCGCTCGATGAAATTGAGCTGGCGCCGGGTGTTCCGCGTACCATCAACGAAGCGCTGGGCGAAGAACTGACCGAACCGCATCAAACGGTCGCCTCTTACGGCGGCACGAACCTGGGCAGCTCCATGCGCCATAGCCACGGCGGGAAAAAGGATGAGGTGGAAATTGATGCCGAACGGTTCTTTCGCGCGGTGGACCAGGCCATCCTGCAACACCATTCGCGTCCCTCGGATTTGCCATTGCTGCTGGCGGCCTTGCCGGAACACCACGGAGTATTTCATCAGATCAGCAAGAATCCATTTCTCCTGGGCGAAGGAATAAAAATCCATCCCGACGCGTTGCCGCTGGACGAGTTGCGCGAGCAGGCGTGGCAGATCTTTGAACCGCAATATCAGTTGCACCTGGCAAAACTGGCCGATGAATTCGCCTTTGCGAAGTCGAAAGGCTTGGGACTGGACGAACTGCAAGAAATCGCCGAAGCGGCAGTGGGGGGCCGAATTACGACTTTGTTGATCGAGGCCGACCGCGAGATCGGCGGGCGATTGGATGCAGCGACAGGGCGGATTCAAAACGACGATCTAAGCCATCCGGGAGTGGACGATTTGCTCGATGATCTGGGGGAGATGGTGTCGAGCAAAGGCGGTCAAGTGGTGGTCATTCCGTCCGAACTGATACCAACGAAAACCGGGGCCGCCGCGACCTGCCGTTTTTGAAGGAACCAAACGCAGAAAACAAATTATGAACATCCAAATTAACACAGACAATCACATCGAAGGTAGCGAAGAGCAGGCCGAAGCAACGGTGGAGAGCACGCTCGGCCATCTGGCGGAGCACATCACCCGCGTCGAAGTTCATCTCAGCGATGAGAACAGCGACAAGGGCGGGAACCATGACAAGCGTTGCATGATGGAAGCACGCCTCGAAGGTCACCAACCGATTGCGGTCACGGATGATGCGGAGACCATTGATCGGGCCATTGACGGTGCGGCTGAGAAGCTAAAGAGCTCCCTTGACCACACCATTGGGCGATTGGGTGACCACTGAAATCCGAGTGCGGGGGATTGAGGAACCACGATGAAAATCCCCGAATGGCTGCCAGACACCAAAGTTCCGACGCGACCTGATGGCGACTCGACGGAGCCTATCATTGATCGGCTAGCTGAACCATTTACCAGGTTCTTTAAAGTCGAGGCGGCCGGTGGTATCCGTGCTCCTGTGCTGCGCGCTCATCGCGCTGGGAATCGCCAATTCTCCTTGGGCGGCGGCGTTCGCCAGCGTCTGGCACACGAAGGTCGGGGTGACCGTCGGCGGCTTCACCTTTCAGCTTTCGTTGCAGCATTGGATCAACGATGGAGCGATGACCATCTTCTTCTTTGTGGTCGGCCTCGAGATCAAACGCGAAATGGTGCATGGGCGACTGCGCGAGATCCGCAATGCCGTGTTGCCGGTGGTGGCGGCGCTCGGTGGCATGCTGGTGCCCGCAGCCATCTTTCTACTGTTCCAGCATGGTCAACCGGGGGCGAACGGATGGGCGGTTCCCATGGCCACGGATATCGCCTTCGTCGCAGGATTCCTGGCACTGCTTGGATCGCGGGTGCCGTTTGGACTGAAAATGTTCGTCTTAACGCTGGCGATCATTGATGACATCGGCGCGGTGTTGGTCATCGCTGTGGCATATACGGATCAAATTTCACTGTCGATGCTCGGCTTGGCGACAGCTGGTTTTGGCGTCACGCTGTTCTGCCGCTGGGTGGGCGTGCGCACCGTGCCGGTCTATGTCCTCATCGGCGTGGGCATCTGGCTCGCGGTGCTGATGGCCGGGATTCATGCCACGGTGGCCGGCGTTGTGTTGGGACTGCTCACGCCGTCGACCCCGTGGCTCGCGAAGCGGAGCTTGCTAAAAGTGCTTTCCGGGACGGAGCGCCGGCTACAAAAGGATCGGGCAGCTGACGACGAAGTCGAAGCAAAGCATCTCGAAGAGGCCGTCGAACTGCTGGGTACCACCGCGACAGAAACAATCTCACCGCTGGATCGGCTGGAAACCGCCCTGCATCCGTAGGTGGCCTTTGTCATCATGCCACTGTTTGCCCTGGCCAATGCCGGCGTGGTCGTGAACATGGAGGCTTTGGCAAATCCTGTGTCCATCGCGACTGCCGCAGGGCTGGCGCTGGGGAAACCACTCGGGATTGTCACGTTCAGCGCACTGGCGGTGAAACTGGGATGGGCGCGACTGCCGGAAGGCGTGAACTGGAAATTACTGACGGGAGCCGGATGTCTGGCTGGCATCGGGTTCACCATGTCGCTGTTCATCTCCGAACTGGCACTCGGCGAGAATCTGCTGGAGTCCGGCAAGATCGGCGCGCTGGTCGGATCGGCCATCAGCGCGACGGTCGGTTGCGCCTTGCTGTGGTGGTTTTTGAGGAAAGAAGCTCCGAGCACGGACTAAGGCTCTTCTTTCGATTCAGGTGTCATCGGTGGTTTTTTCTCGCTTCGCCTTGGCGCGGTGCAGCTTCCAGCCCTGGTAGAAAAGCGCGCTGGCGATCCAGATAAACAGCAGGACGAGCGGGTAAGCGATCACGCGTGGAAAGAAAGCGAAGAGAACGGCCAGGAACACCAACAACACACCGGCACCCACTGTGATGCGTGCTTCGACGGGTTCAATTACACGCCGATTGGTGAACGCTGCGCCAACGACATTGGCAATGCGTACCACTCCGGCAGCGGCTCGCCCGGAGCTTCCGCCGCCACGTGTCAGCACCAGACGTTGATGGCGCGGCTGGTTCGGCGCACGCACTTTCCGTCTCGCATCGAGGACAATCTCCGTGGCGTTCTCGAGGTCTGCGAGGAACATCGCTTCCATCGACTGCGCGAACGGTTCGCTTTCGACAACGACATCCATCTCGCAGTTGCCGAACCAACTGGCGATGTTCAGATTCGTCGAACCGACCCGCGCCCAGCGCCCATCGGCGACCGCCGTCTTGGCGTGCAACATGGTGCCATTCCACTCGAAGACGCGCACCCCGGCCTCCAACAAGGTGCGATAACCCGCACGGGACAATAGCTTGAGAAGCGGAACGTCCGTTGCGTTTGGCACGAGCAGTCGAACATCCACGCCGTCTTTCGCTGCCGACCTCAGAGCTTGAACGTAACTGGTCATGCCCGCGTAGTAGGCATCGGTCAGCCAGAGGCGTTTTTTGGCCATCGCTGCGATGAGTTGATCGACGCGAAACATTCCTCCTGTCGCCGGAATGCTGCCGACGACACGAAGTGCGGTTTCGCCTTGCGGCGCGATCACCTCCGAACTTGCCAGTTCATTCTCTGGAATCGGCTCACCGATCATCGCCCAGACAGTGGCGAACGCCTGGTCAAGCTGGTTCACGGAAGGCCCGCGCACCTCGACGCCCGTGTCGCGCCACGGCTGGATATTCTTTGCAGGTTCACCGACCCACATGCGCCCGACGCACAGGCCGCTGACGAAACCGATCTCACCATCCACACAGAGTGTCTTGCGGTGGTCGCGACTGAGCCAACCGAACGGTGAATCCCAGCGCGCTGGATTGTAACAGCGCACGTCCACGCCTCCCGCGCGCAACAGATTCCAGAACGCACTCGATGCGGTGCCGAAGCCACCCAGCCAGTCGTAGATCAGCCGCACTCGCACGCCTTCCCCGGCTTTGGCAATGAGGGCATCGGCGAACATCTGACCAGTATCATCCTCGTGAAAGATGTAGCTCTCCAAATGGATACGCTGTTTTGCCGCGCGGATGGCTCCGAGCCACGCGGGATAGTTTTCCTCTGCATCTTTGAGCAGGCGGATGCTGTTGCCAGGGACGAGTGATGCCCCAGCCGCGCGCGAGAAGGCCTGGTTGACAAGGGCACCTGCGGACGAGAGCGCTTGGCGCTCGATTTTGGGAAATGGTCCGGCGACGCTCATGACTCACTCTCATTGAGAAACTCCAAATAGCTAGAGGTTATCCGAAAAGGGATTTGTTATGAAAATTAGGGTCGGAATTTCGGATGAGAATTTCGGATGAGAATTTCGGAGCGACGGAAATTTCGGATGAGAATTTTCCGTCATTTATTTGAATGTTAGGGAGAGTTGGTCGAGAGTGAAGTTGCACTATCACAACAACCAACTCAACCCTAACAATGAAAAAACATCTTCCGATTCTGAGGCTTCTGCAAGGCATCTTTTCGCGACTTTTGCAGCCCCTCTGGCTCCCAATCCTCAGGCATCCCTTTTTGAATTGG
>JBNMNB010000056.1:0-34929 GCA_051270635.1 Verrucomicrobiales bacterium
ATCACCAGGGCTTGGAGAGGAGAACCGATTAATCGAACCGGATGGAGAAACGAATAGGGCAGGAGACGTCGTTCACGAATCGAGGTTCGGCGGGCTCCTCAATGATTATTTCAGAGCGGCTTGAGCGTCGTCCGAACTTTGGGACACTACGAGGTGCCGGGCTTACGCGTGGTGAAACATCCGAGTCCCTGTAGAAATGTGGATTGAGGATATTACTCGGGATTTGGTTCGTGCCGTAATGCACCATTCTAGCTGCGATCCGGTACGCCAAGAAGAAGCATTTCCTTCAAACCCATTACGGCATTAGACTGCTCCGTTGGCTAATGGATTTGGACTGATTCAACTCAGATATCGGGCCGGAAGCAATGCGGATGGATGAGTCGATGGATGAGTCCTGATCGGAAGTGATCACTCAGGATCATCTAGCCGATATTATCGAAGAACGAAAGATCCCGCGAGGACGGGTTTGATCGCTCATGATCGCTCAAGATAAGATAGTGTAAGAGTGTTGCGTGCGAGCGGGCTGACGTCAACACCATTGACCGAATAGACGATATCACCAGGACGCAGCCCGGCCTTTTTACCATTGGTATTAGTCCAGAATTTGGTGACTTCTGAAGCAAAGCCATCTGGCTTGAGACCCGCTTGTTTTTTCGCTTCGGGGGTCAGTGTCTTCGACCAGAATTCTGGAAAAGGGGTTATGCGATGGCCGATGGAACGGCGATTGATATCCGTCACGCGCCAGTAGTCCGGCAGTTGAATCGACAGCTTACTGCCAGCGCTTCTGGCGACTTCTACCGCAACTGATTTGGCGTTCTTGTCCAGATGATGCAGGGCGTACTGCAGGTCGCCGAAGGTGTGCACGGATCGTCCATTGGCACGGACAATGGTATCGCCTTTTTTTAAACCAGCAGTCTTTGCCGGTCCCGTGGCATCGGCCAGCCCATTGCCCAGGTCTGGGTCGAGCATTAGCCCAAGGCTACGCGGATCCGGATACGGCCACGGATCGGTCTTTTTGTTAAAGTCGTCCAGCGAGATCGATTGTTGCGCCTGCTCATCGTCCACCTGGTGGCAGTGGATGCATTGGCCTTCTTTTGCCAGTTTTTTCAAATGCGGGTAACTCTGCACCAACACCGCTTTTGCCGGTGCCGCGAGTTGCAGTCCATCCTTCCACTGCTGGTGCACTCTGAGACCTGACTCCAATGCCCTGAACAAACTGGCCTCAGTCAAAAAGTGATCTGCCGAGCTGTCGACTCTCCCACCATAGCGCAGGTAGATTTGCTTCTCATAGTTCAGGACGAAGACGGAAAACGTCAGTGAAAAATCAAAATCGAATAGGCCGACATCGACGTCCGCCATATTGACGATTCTCAAGCGCACATATTTTTCCTGGAGAGCTTTAAGTTTATCATTGGGACGCACAAACTGTGCATCGAACTGGTAACAGTCCGCTCAAGTCTCTCAGCGGAATTCCAGCAGGATTGGCTTGCCGGTTTTCTTTGCTGCTTCAAGCGCCTCATCCATGTCACTCAACCACGGCAATGTCGGCTCCATGGGCTGCACTTCTTCGCGCTCATCCGCGAATCCAGTCGCCAGAACCAGAAAACAGGTTGCAATCGCGGACACCAGGAAAAATTGCTTCATTTGCATCTGGCAATGGTATCAGGAAGTGCCGCATACTGGCAGCCCTTTTATTGTCTATGCCAATGTCAGAGATCGAATTCACTCGCAGCGCTTGCCTGAACTATCTGGCAACCAACGAAGCAAGCTCCGAGAGCGCAAGTGCCTGGCTGCAGGATGACCGTGCGCGAGGGCGACGAGACATTTACCATACCTACTGCGCGGGCGATGTGCAAGCGGTCGCCGATTTTCTGGCAGAAGATCCCACGTTGGTGAACAAGTGCGGCGGTAGCTTTGATTGGGAACCGCTCATGTATGCGTGTTACTCAAGAATCTATTTGAGCGGATACTCGACACTGGAGGTAGCCAGTCTGCTAATTGAGCACGGTGCCAATCCGAATGCCTACTACATGTTGGGGCGACCAGTATCGGTTCACGGCACTTTGCGGCATCTTCGCAGAAGGTGAGCAGGGCCCGGTGAGATTCCCGGAGCACAGACAGTGCGAAAAGTTTGCCCGCCTGCTTCTGGAGGCAGGGGCCGACCCCAACGATGGCCAGGCGCTCTACAATTGCATGTTCACTCCGAGCTCTCTGTGTCTCGAATTAATGATAGAGTTTGGGTTGAAGCCGGATCATCGCTGCAACTGGTTGCTCGAAGGTGACGGCGGTGGATTTGTCCCTCACCCTGAGCAAACACTGCGCTTCCAACTGAACTATGCGATCAAGTCCGGCTATGTGCAGCGGGCGCGATTGTGCATCCAGAATGGTGCCGATCTGTCCAATCGTAAGGGTGAGGGTGAAGTCTCTGTCTACGAGGCTGCCATGTTGTCAGGGGAACCTGAACTCGCAGCCTTTCTCGTTGCCCATGGCGCAGTGGAAACGCCGCTGAGCAGTGTCTCACAATTTGCTGCAGCATGCATGGCAGCAGACCGAGGAAAGGCCACGGCGCTGCTCGCAAAGGAACCCGACCTGATGCAACGCACCTGCATCGCGCAACCGAAATTACTCATCCTGGCCGCCGAGATGAAGCGCTCAGATTCACTGCGCATGATGGCAGAGCTGGGCGCGGACTTCCAAGTTCCAGGGCCATTGTTCACAGCAGTCTGGCATGGACATTTGGAAATTGTAAAACTGCTGGTGGAGCTGGGAGCGGATCCGACCGTGCGCGATTCTGCACACCATGCGACTCCCATGCAGTGGGCTCACCCATCATGGTGACCGCGACGCCATCAGTGACTTCCTCGGAACCTACCTAAAAAAACCGCCGCACGCCCGTCTTAAAAACAGGCATTGCGGCGATCTTACTAAATCAATGATGGATGTGTGTTTTTGATCAGACGCTTCAAGTGAAGGGCATGTCTAGGTCATCAGCGTTGGTTGGCTCGTTAGCAGAAAAGCGACTTGGGAGAACGTCGTTTGCAGGAAACGGCTCCTTGAGTGTCAGGCCACACCATCGGTGGTCGCCACTGCACCAGCACCCGTTTCACCGGTGCGGATACGGATCGCTTCTTCGACTGAGCTGACGAAAACCTTACCATCACCGATCTTTCCGGTATTGGCCGTTCTCACGACAGCTTCTTTCACCGCATCGAGCTGGGCGTCGTCCACAACGATCTCAATTTTCACTTTTGGCAAAAAATCGACAGTGTATTCACTGCCGCGATAAATCTCAGTGTGGCCTTTCTGACGTCCGAATCCCTTCACTTCCGTAACGGTCATTCCCTGAATTCCGATCTCGGAGAGCGCTTCTTTCACGTCTTCGAGCTTAAAAGGTTTAATAATGGCTTCTACTTTCTTCATGTGTCTGTTTCTGGTTTGTGACTTCGCATCCGAAGAGCAAGACTAGGTCAAGCTGATCCTGTGCCAACGCGTGCAGGAAATTTTATAATTTTCCTATCATTGTGGAAAAGAACATGGATAGCAAGCAGCATGATCACCCGGTGAGAGTCCTGACTTGGTCAGAAATTCGGGCATCCTCTGCGGCGAAAACCGCCAGATGACTCTCCAGCGTGGCATCAGGTCCGGAGAGAATCGATGCCGTGTCACCCTTTGCGACAGCATCCACAAAAGCGCGCATTAGGCCAAAATCGCCACCGCCGTGCCCCTGCAAGACACCTGTCAGATCGGCCCCTGCGTCGGTGTCGATCGTTTCCGTCTCGCCAGTGAGAAAATCAAAAATATCGAGCTTCACCCCGTCCCCGCGAATCTCGCCACGGCTGCCAAAAATTTCGGTTCGCCGCGGTGCAGCTTCATTGAAGGCAGTCATGGTAAAAGACGCCGTCGCCCCATTTTCAAAGTCCATGTTTACGACCTGATGATCGACTACATCATTGTCACCCGCATAAACGCAGCGACCATACGGCCCGGTACGCAGCGCCTCGCGCACCGAGTCATCAGTTGGATCGTCAACTAGCACATCCACCGGCCAGCCCTTGTTTCCAGCCTGCAAATGGCCAAGGTAAAACCGCCCTGCTGAGTAAGCACACTCGGCTTCGACTGCGCAGTCGAGGCACCGATCGGCAGCTCCAGCAGGACGATTCTCAGGCGTGAAATGGCTGAGCCTGCCGAATGACGACACCGCACGAAAACGGCTCCCCACAATGTGCCGCAACCAGTCAAGATCGTGGCACGACTTTGCCATCAACATGAACGTCGACTGCTCCGCGCTGCGCCAGTTGCCACGAACAAACGAATGCGCATGGTGCCAGAAGCCCACGGGTTCCAGGTGCTGCACCGATATCACATCGCCGATGCGGCCCGAATCAATCAACTTCTTCAGCGCAGTTGTGTAGCGCGTGTAGCGCATCACATGCGCAACGGCGAACAGGATTCCAGCCTCCTTCACTGCAGCAACAATGGCGCGGCAATCTTCCTCCGTGGGTGCCATCGGTTTCTCCAGCAGCATGTGGTAGCCGCGCTGGGCCAGAGCCATTGCTGGCGCACGATGCAACCTGTCTTGTGTAGCAATCACCACCGCGTCAGCCACCTTGTCCGGCGAATCCGCGAGTGCCTCCCAATTGGAAAAAACATGGGCCGCTGGAATCGAGTAGCGCTCCGCCAGCGCCTCACGGCGAGAAGCATTCGGGTCCGCCACCGCAGTGACCGCCACCTCATCAGGATGCTCCAGCGCAAAACTCGCATAGCCAGCACCCCGACTGCCAGCGCCGACGATCGCCAATCGCACTTTGTTAGAATGATCACTCTTCATACCAACGATGCTGCGCTACCCATTCGGGTTTTGGCGAGCCCGTATCAGCAATTGGAGAATTGGAGAGAGATCCGAAGCCGATCCCAAAATCAATTCATGGCCCTGCACCGTCGATCTGAAGGCGTAACAAAATTGCCATTCCTCTCGATAGCGATGCGTGGCTCCTGGCCATTAAGTGAGCGAGATAGGACGCGTTTCGCGACACAGCACCAGCTTCGCATTTCGACCGTTTCGGTTTTCCCAGAAGCAGGTTGTGATCTTGTTAAACAAACCGTTACTCACTTTATTGCGGATTTCTCATGAGAATTACGCACGAAATTGTAGCGCCCGTTGCGCCTGCTTAAATATCCCCACCATATGAAAAAACTTGAAAGGTTAGTCCCTCTATTAACTGTACTGGCCAGCTTTTCGCTGTCGGCGGTCACCCACGCGCAGGAGCCTGATCTCGGCTTCGACCTCGTCGGCGGAGACCTCACGGATCCTGAAGACGATGGCGACCCTGAGTCAGATGTCGGCTACAACGCTGTATTCGATTCCAGTGAAGAACCCGGATTTGCTGGAGGCGAGTTCGCGTTCAACGTGTTCGACAACGAGATTGGAGGCGGCAACGCCAAGTGGTGCTGTGGCAACAATGGCACCTTTCCTGCCGATCCCCTTTGGGTACAGGCCACATTTGATCTCCCGATCATTCTTACCAGCTTCACGATCACTTCCGGCAACGATGCTCCAGAGCGCGATGCACTTATCTGGGAAATCCAGGGATCCAACAACGGCACCGATTTTGAGACAATCTTCCGCCAGGAAGATGATTTTCCAGTATGGGAAACCGTCAATGAGGTTGCCCTCTATGAGTCAGGAGACGACTATCCCCTCCCTCCCAGCTACACCACTTTTCGCCTTCTGATCGAATCGACAGGCGGCGGAAACGTGTTCCAACTGGGCGAACTTGAGTTTTTCGGCGACCTGGCAGATATCGAGGAGGCACGGTTTTTGCGCATCAATGTCGACAGCGTCAATTCGCTGTCCGTGTTGCTCATCGACGGTGACTCGACCACCGTAGACCCGGCATCCCTGCAGTTGAAGGTCGACGACACCAACGTAACGCCAGTCATTACGAAAGAGGGAGGGATCACTACACTGTTTTTTGCGCCCGCCTCTCCATGGGCCGAGGGTTCAGAACACACCTACGAGCTGACCGCTCTGGACAGCGCAGGCGCTGCTATTGGCTCTTCCGGTTCGTTTTTAACAGCGACCCCCATCATGCCGCTTGAGGGAATCCCTGGGCCTGAGGGAGTTGCCGCGGGCTGGGGCTTTCGCCAGATATGGGACGCGGGCACCGTCAGCGGGCTTACACGGGCACTCGAAGTCGCAGCTGATCCCGATGGCATTGGAGCCATCTTTTCTGACACTGTCGTGCCCTTATTTAACTTTGCCGAGACCGTGAGCTCTCCTGATGGCGGCGGAATCTTCCTGGAAGACCAACCGCTCCCCGCAGAAGCAGAGGGACTTACCCCGGACGGTTTCGTTCTCGTTGGACACATCAATGTGGAGCACGCGGGAGGTGATCTTACGATCGGTGTTCATACTGACGATGGCTTTGGAATGCAACTTTTCGGCGGTGAATTTTCCGAAGTGTACGGGGTAGGAGCCCTCGATACAAATTTCCCGCAGATCGTCACTTTCGCCGCTGATACTGGCGACAGTAATACGCGCGCAGTGGCCCGCGACTTGCCTGCCGGCCTCTATACTCTGGAGGTGATCACCTGGGAGAACGGCGGCGGTGCCGTATTTGAATTCTATGCGGCATCCGGTGATTTCGCCGAGGATGGGGATACCGACTGGTTTCTTATTGGTGATCCCGAAGGCCCGCTGCTGCCCCGGGCCAGCGTCGACATTGATGGCGACGGCATGTCCGATCAGTACGAACTGGCCAATGGTCTGGATGTAAACGTCAACGACTCCGCTGGCGATCTCGACGAAGATACTTTGACCAACAAGTCAGAGTTCGACAAGGGGATGAAGGCAAACAACGTCGACTCCGACGGCGACGGCCTCCGAGACAATATCGAAACCGACACCGGCACCTATGTTGACACAACCGACACTGGCACCGATCCGATACGCTCGGACTCCGATCATGACGGATTGAAAGACATCGTGGAAACCAATACTGGTGTTTTTGTCAGTGAAACCGACCGAGGCACGAATCCGTTCAACCCCGACTCCGACGGAGACGGATTTACCGATGGTCTCGAAGTGAGAGAAGGCTCAGACCCACTAAACGTATTGAGCCTGCCTGGTATTCCAACTCTTGGTGCCGAACTGCTGGGAATGGACCTTACCGATCCCGAAGATGACGGCGATCCGGAATTTGATGATGGCTACAATGCGGTGTTCGATTCCAGCGAGGAACCGGAATTCGGTGGCGCAGAGTCGGCATTCAACGTCTTCGACAACGTCGTAGGCGGTGGCAACGACAAGTGGTGCTGCGGTGATCTGGGCGATCCACCGTTTCCTGAAGGGCCGATTTGGGTGACCGCAACCTTTGAAGATCCGATCGTTCTGACCCACTTCACTATTTCGTCAGCCAACGACACTCCTGGACGCGATCCGCTCGTCTGGGAAATCCAAGGCTCCAACGACCAGGAAAACTTCACCACGATCTATCGTCAGGACGACACAGAATCCGTATGGGGCGCAGACCGACTGGTGGTGGCAGAATTCAGAGCTGGAAACAACTATGATATGCCATCCGCCTACACCACCATCCGTTTCATCTGTCTTGAAACCGGACTCACCACAGGAGCCCGGTTCCAACTCGCTGAACTCGAATACTTCGGAACGGCCGGAAGTGTCGGACCTTTCGCGATATCCGACCTAAAACGCATCAGCCGGGACGGGCAGGAGATACTGCAAATCACGTTCCCATCAACAGCAAACGGCACCTATGCGATCGAGACCGGCACTGATCTCGAAAAAGACTGGCAGGAAGTGACGGATGGCTATGAAAGCGATGGTGATTCGACCGTCTTCGAACTGCAACTCAATGATCCAGTTCCTGGAGAACTCTACATCCGCGTTCTAGAGGAATAGCCGACCCGGTCGTTTTATTTGACCAAAACATTGTTTGAGCGGCATGATTCATGCCCACTCAAAATGTGTACGCTGCCAACTGCTCAGGCGAAAGTGGATCAACGGAAGCCCAAGCGGAATATTCCGCGCTCTGTTTGCATTTTTTTGCAGATGTCCGCCCGCAACTCCGCATGTCACATTGAGCGAAGCACTTTTTATCGAATCGACGTCTGATCAGCAGCATACGCAGTCCGGTTTCGTAAGGGTTTCCGGGCTGAGATCGAAAATTGGGTAGCTCGACAGGGGTTTCGAGCTACCCTGCTTCCGCCGGGGCTGGTGGCAGCCAGCGTAAAGAATCGATCCACCTGTTCATGACTCAAGAAGACCTGCAGCAACGCCTCGAGGCCATCCTCGTCCAACACGATGACGGATCAGACGGCAGCCACGACGTCCATCACGCCCGGCGCGTGCTGCTGAACGCAAAAGAGATCGCCCAGCGCGAGTCGGCGCCTGCGGACTTGCGCATCCTGACGGCGGCGGCCTACCTGCACGACCTGGTCAACTTGCCAAAAAATTCGCCGCAGCGAGCTGAGTCCTCGCGGCTGTCGGCAGACGCCGCCCGCCCGATCCTCGAGACTCTCGATTTCAGCGAAGAAGAGATCGCGTCGACCCAGCACGCGATCACCGCTCACAGCTTCTCCGCCAACATCGCGCCAGAGACAATCGAGGCAAAAATTCTCCAAGACGCCGATCGCATGGAGGCACTCGGCGCGCTCGGTATCGCGCGGACTTTCTATGTCGCAGGCAAACTCTCCTCCGCACTGTTCCACGGCGAAGATCCATTCGCCACCGATCGTGAACTTGATGACTCGCGCTTTGGCGTCGACCACTTCAAGGTGAAACTGCTCGGTCTCGCGGACACGATGCAGACCGCAGCGGGCAGGGAGGTCGCCGTCGAACGGACCAGATCGATGCGCCGCTACCTCGACGATCTTGCTGGCGAAATCGGTGCACAGAACATCTGGTAAGGGTGTGTTTCTATGAATCGATCATTCACAGCTGTTGGTGTTGCTCTCTTTTCTCTTCTTCTCCTTGGCGCGTGGGAAAAGATCCTGGCGACGCGAGAAGGCCGCTGTAGAATGGCTGCGACAACGGCTATCGCCAACTGATTACTGATCCACGATCTGGCAGGGAGCAATGATCGCATCTCGCATGCCATGAATCACTTTCTTGTCGGCTGGCGTGATTGTTGCCAGCACTCCTGAAAGCCGCACGGTCTTGCCATCCGCATCCACGAAGTAGTAGGGACAAAGTCTCACTTTGCCTTCCATGATTTCAACTTCTCCCGTGTCTTCATTGAACACAGGATGCTCGATGACTGCGGCATTGCGAAATTCTTGCACAACGTAAGGATTTTCCGGATAAGCTCTGATTGCAGACTGAACCGCGCCCGCCCATTCCTGCTGAGGCAAATCGTGCCCAACTGAAACGCTTCGACTGCCCCAGGCATCTTCCGAGAAACCACTGCGTTTCAGCACCAGGTGGCGTTGCGCCTGCGAGTAGCCTGCCACTTCATCCCACGAAAATGCGTTCAGCCGCGGCAACACCGCATGGTGCGGAATCGGCGACGGGTCGACGATCCATCCGAAAGGAATAATCTCCTCCAGCGCACGTCGATGCGAAGCACGCAGCGCCCGCTCCCAGACATCGCGCATGGGTGCCGACCAGAATAGTGCGAGCCACATTTTCTCCTCCAGCCACGGCTTCATCGGTGCGTTGATATTAAACGAGCCATTGCTCAGTGCCTTTAGGATTTTCTCAGCAGCAGGAATGTTAGGGAGGTCGAAGAGTTCGAAGAATCGATATGCAGCGCGTTCGCCCGGTTCATATGCCTCGACTTCAGCGACGGTAAAATTGCTTGCCTCCTGCCGTGCGTTCAGCCGCGCATTCAATTGTTGCGCCAGCCATTCCATCTCCGGTCGATAGTCCGATGATTCCTGGCTCATTAAAATATCACCACCTTGAGGAAAGAGGGACGCGAAGCCATCAAGCATTCCATCCGCCCCACCTGCGATTGACCAATCGGAATTCAGTTCATGATACGTCTGCCCCAACCACGCAGTGAGGCCAATGCCACCAGGCACGGAATCGATCTCTGTCAGCGCCATCTTGTCATCAGGAAGTAGCAACAAATCAGGACGAATGACACGTGGCAGATCTTCCTGCACGGGACGCGCGCGCGCCGCCTCTAACAATGACTCAGGCTTACCAGCATCGAGGTAGTCCTTGATCCAGCCAGGCAGGGTGCCCTTGTGACTGCGGCGGTAGATCTCGTCACAGGCGCGCTGAAACAGCAGCAGTCGCTGCCCCAGAGCTTCAAGCTTCTTATAAGTCTT
The DNA here is from genome assembly GCA_051270635.1 of Verrucomicrobiales bacterium. Taxonomy (GTDB): domain Bacteria; phylum Verrucomicrobiota; class Verrucomicrobiia; order Verrucomicrobiales; family DEV007; genus JAGROY01. The sequence goes on from JBNMNB010000056.1 coordinate 10,297, forward strand.
ACGCGAAAGCGGAAACGGCTCGGGTGAAAAGCGCCAGTCCATTCCCGCGAATAGCCCGTTCTCCGGGATCGCATTGCGTAAAGTGTCGAGTGTTGATGCCATGGTCGATTGTGAGAGACGAACGTTCGCGCCGCATTCCAAATCTGTTCAGTTCATTCGTTCCTTCAATTCAATTGCCGCAACGCTGCACGGATCAATTCGTCTGCCGGTGTTTCCTCTGAGAATTCTCCTGACTTCAGACACTTCTGAATCGCCTTGTGCGCCTCCACTTGTTTGAAGCCCAGTGAGATCAATGCCAGCACGGCGTCGTTCACATTGACTAATCCCTGAGCACCACCACCGCCATCAGACTTCGTGGCAGCTTCCCACGCATCAGCGACGCCCACCTTGTCCTTCAACTCCAGCACCACTCGCTCTGCCGTCTTTTTTCCCACCCCACTGATCTTCGAAATCTCAGCAACATCGCCATTTACCACAGCTGATTTAAACTGGCTCACAGCCATGCCGCTCAACACGGCCATGCCCAGCTTCGGCCCAATTCCTGATACTCGCTGAATCAGCAATCGAAAAAGATCCCGCTCCTCATTCGAGCCAAAGCCAAACAGCGACTGCTCTTGCTCTCGCACATGAAAATGTGTCAGCAACTGCACTGGTTTCCCCGGCTCAGGCAGCTTGTCGTAAGTCGAAATCGGGATCAATACTTCATAGCCCACACCATTCACATCAAGAATGGCGCGGTTGGGAAGACTGTCGACAAGGATGCCTTTCAGGAAAGTGATCATTGCGAGGAGTGTAATCAACACCACTACCGCAGCAAGCGCGATTAACTGCCGCTTAAATAGTGGCAACAGTCGCCTGTCAGCCTCATTTACCAGGCGTAAAGAACCGGGCGACAATCCCGTCTTGCTCGGAGCAAAGTTTGTCAATTGCTTCGCGACTCAATATCATGAAGGCGGTGGAGAGAGCGTCAGACAAAGCCGCGTTAGGAGCCTGGGCCCAAATGGTAGGGCGATCGGTGCCAGTCATCGGACACGGGCGTCCGGTGCGCGGGTCGATGATGTGCTCGCCCTGCACTTCGAACCCGGATCCGCTGATGGCATTGCCATCGGCGAGGAAAGTGGGATCGATATCAGGTGGGCCCACCTGCACCGGCCATCCACTATCGCTGTCGGGTGAGGAACCGATGGCCAGCACAGTGCTGCCACCGGCGCTGAGCAGCGCATTCTTAATGTCCCAGTCGCGCAGGAGCTCTGCCGCCTGATCGAGCGCGTAACCTTTTCCAATGCCACCGAGATCTATCTGCATTCCATCGGCGGTCTTTACTGCTGTGGGGCCAAATGCCGAGGTTTTCAGCTGCTCCCAACCACAGGAGGCCCGCGCAGTTTCGAATGCGTCATCGGACACGCCGTCACTACCGGCCTCACGCCAGAGGCGATAAAGCGGGCCGATGGTGATATCGAAGGCGCCACCCGTAGCACGGGAAACATCGTGCGCCAGCAGCAGACAATCGCAAGCAGCAGGACTGACGTAAACTTCCTCGTCCCTGGCTGCGTCGTTGAGTCGAGAGATGTCGCTGCCCGGCTTAAATCGACTCAGCTCCAGTTCCATTTGATCAACCTCACGAAAAGCAGCATCCGCAGCGAATGAGGCTTCCTCCGGATCATCGGAAATGATGACGATCTGGAAAGTAGTCGCCATGGCGTGGTGTTGAAATTGCCAGCCAGCAAGGGGTTTCGAATCGTCTGCGTCTTGCGACATTGTTAGGGAACGGGAATTTTTGCTTGCTGTACCATGAATGCGTCGAGCAGTTCGCGACTCACAAATACGGTGAGGAAATGATCCGGCCGCAGACTATTAATCCCATCTTCCACATGTGTCTGTGCCAGATGCTCGCGGAAGTAGTCGGCATAGGCGGGCTCGGTGATGATCACATCCGTGCGTGCGAGTATGTCATCTGAAGGAATTTGAGTAGGAAAGCCCACGGTATCGTGCATGCGAGTGTACCAGGGAAGTGGCCAGGCCGATTCAGAATGCACCACCTGCACATTCAGCCAGTCATCCGATTTCTTCAGTGCCGCGAGCGTGTCCAGTCGCTTGAGAAGACGCATAAATGCGGTCGATGTGTGCGTGTAAACGTAAGGATTTCGGGTATCAGCAGCCAGACGTGTGCTGGTGGCGCGATACGCTTGCTTGCCAAGGTGGGCGCACATGGAAACGATAACAATTGCCAGGATCACCCGCATCCAGCGCCGTTGCATCAGCTGCCAGAGTCCCGCAGCGCCGAATCCTGCGACTAAAATGATGACGTGGTGAAAGCCGAGAATCGTCCACGGCGTCTTATAGCTGATCGCCGAGTAAACCACGCCCAGGAGCAATGCATAGCAGACCAGAAAACGTGGCAAGAGCAGGGATCCATTTATTTTTGGCCTGCGCAAGAACGCAAATACGGCCCCGATCGCCGCGAACACAAACAATCCCACTTCCGTCCAGACGTAGTAGTCCTTCTTCCATGTCAACAACTGTAGGTAGTAGAACCATGGCTTCTCGTGACCGCTTCCCTCTGCACGATTCAGATAGCTGGCATAGGTCGTAACGCTCTGGATCAAACCTGGAAAATTCGTAAAGAAGGATGAATAGAACAGAAACCAGGTTACTAACACTGCCACCATAAGCGGCTTCACATGATTGGGCTTGATCGGATGTTGTTTTACTTGCGCAGAAAATTCTTTTCCGGAAGCAGGACGCAACCAGCTGGCCAGGGCGCATCCGATCAAAGCACCGCCCATGGCGAAGTAGTGAATGACGCAGGTTTCCTTGGCCGCATGCATCATTGCCAGGCTGATTCCAGCGGGAACCAGCCACCAGGAATTTCGCGTCTGCCAGTATCGCCAGCCACAGAGAATCGCCGCCAGACTGAAGAACACCAGCAGCAACTCCATGATGTAATAGCGGCTGTAGTAAACAAAGATCGGCGACACCGCAAGGAACAGCGCCGCAGCCGCAATCGAGCCCCCACCTAACGCACGACAGGCACCAACGCTGAGCAACATGATCGCCATGCAGGCCACTACAGGGACCGAACGCACCAGAGTATCGGAGACTTGATCAGCCTCTGTAGCACCCGTGATCCAGGCGAAGGGCAAGGTGAGATACGGAAGCGCGGGCCCATGGTAGTCGCTGGGATCATAATTCCAGGTTCCATCCTCCAGCAGATCACCGAATTTGTGGGCAAGAATGGCCTCGTCCGTATGCATCGGCCGCTCCGCCAGGTTCGGCACCCTCAAGCCGAGCGCCACTGCGACGGCGATCACAAACAGGACAAGCATTCCGCACCGCGCCATGCGTTTCGACGGCGCTGCCGGTGGTGAGGGGGATTTCGAGGATTCCGTCATAACGTATCCAGATACGCACCGCATCCCGGTCACGCACGCTGAGCACTGAAAAGATTAGCACACTGATCCTTAAGGATGGCGGCTTGTCGAGCGAATACGCGGTTGCATCCGCCCGCATTCCCTGCTAAAACAATCCTTGATGAAGCGCACTGTATTCACCGTTTTCACCTCCATCGCAGCACTCGTTTTTCTGGGAGCCTGTGAACAGCACTCGTGGGAAGAGACCAAGCACCTGACTCAGGGGCACGGCGACCACGCAGAAAGCCACGGACACGACGCTCAAGATGGCAAGCATGAAGCCCACGGCACGGAAAGCGGTCACGCTGAGAAGAAGAAGCATTAAGGCAACTTTTGGTTCTGCTCGAGAAATGGGGCAGCGATAGCTTTCATCTGAGCCCTTGTTCGGCTCCGTGAATCCGGTGTTTGAGGTCACGGACGCGGATCCGGTGATCTTCCGTGTCAGGAATTTTGTTAAGGAAACTTCTGACTTTCTCCAACCGTTTCAGGCGTCCCAATTCGTATAGATCCAAAGCCGTGATCGCGAGGTCGTAATAGTCCTGCCACGACTTCTCCTCTTTCTCGAGTAGTCTGTGATACTCGAAGTTTATCCGTTCATCAGCCTGCAGCTTCTTGCGACACTCCACGCAGCGAATACAGTTTGCATCTTCATTTCAATTACTTAACTCTCGTCAATCCTTCAGCTTAGGAAAGCATCACCGACTACGGCCGGGCGACCACGGCAGTAGCTTCATGCAAACGGAAGACCTGCACGCGCTTGCCGTAGGCATCTGTTGCCTCAAATGCCTTGGTGAATCCGGGTAATCCAGAGTCTAGCAATGGTGCCAGGCCCGGGTTTGCTTCCTGAATGAATTCTTCATACAGCAGCAGCCATGTTGCCTGCCGATCTTGCAGGAAGCGGGTGAGCTCTGCGGGTTCATCGGTCACTACGCGCGGGCAGCTCTGGTTGCGTGAGAGGAATGAAGTATTCGAAATGGAACCGAAGCCGCAGCCGACGAGTAATTCTCTGTCATCGATATTCTGATCGATCCATGCCGCAATCTTCTCGTGAATCGCGGTTTCTCGACGTGCCTTGGTTGCGCGCCATCCGGTTGTTGCGACTAAGAGCAGGAAACAGGCGACCAGCCCGGCTCGAAGGATGGCGGGCGCGGGGATTTTGATGCGAATATTGGTGACGGCTGCCACGGCGACTATGAATCCGGCACCGGTCAGCACGTTGAGCGCGGGCAACAATGGCTGCAGGTAGCGAGGTTGCACAAAGATGAGAGAATAGAGTGCAGGTGCAAATCCTAACATCATCACTACAGGTAAGACTTCCATTCTGATGCGTGGTCGCCGCAGCCATGCCAGAGCCAGAAACACTGCGAAGACGTAGATCGGCGAAGCCAGCAAGTTCGGCACCGCCTTTGCCATGCCGCTGGTGATATTGTTCAGAAAGCGGGCAGCAATATTTTTGACGAAGACTAACGGTGTCACCACCACTTCTTCAACCACGGCGTGTTGACCGCTATTGCCGTAGATTTCTTTGGCAGCATCGGCGCGTTGATTGAAAATGTCCTTGGTTCGGCCAAAGTTACTTGTTTTCTCGAACAGGCCGACACTGCCAATCAGCCGATGGGAAACACCTGCATAAATGCCCACTGTGGTTGCCGCCGTTAGATTGAAGCACAGCACCAACAGCAAAACACGCGCGGCCGGCAGGTGAAGAAAAGCACAGGGGTTCGCATCTTCTGGCGCCCAGCGGCCGAGGAACCGCCTCACAAATCCAGGAATGGTCGCGACAAGTACGACACTGGTGACGCCGATGAAGGCAATGAATTCATTGCGCGTGGCAAAGGCAATCCCGGCGGCGATCCCGGCGATGGCCATCTTGCCCCACCCTGGAACCTGAAGGATGCGCACCAACATTAGCGTAGTGATAGAGAACCAGAACAGGTAGAAACTTTCCATGTATCCATTGCAGGAGTAGTTTACCAGATGCGGGTGAAAAATGGTGATCAGGCCGGCAACGATGGCCGCACCACGTCCGAACAATCGGTCTGCAATCGCAACGACAGGCCACACCAGCAGGGCACCGGGCAACATGGAGCTGATCCCCGCTGCCCAGACGGGACTTGGAATCAACCATTGAAAGGGCACCTGGTAGAGGCAAAACGCCTGATACCAGGAACTGTCGACTGTGGCTCCCCTGCCCTCGCCGATGCTGCGGGCAATCTCGGCAAAACCCACCGCATCGCCATGAATCTGGTGCGCATAAAGAAAGTATAGAATTCGCACAACTACCGCGATACCAACGAGCAGCCACAGCGTCGACGCTCCTACGCCCGCTGTCCCACATTGCTTCTGATTCGAGAATGCCATACTACCGAAATATTATTAATATAATCTAAGCATGGTAATTATAGTTCATCCCGATGATTCATCAATGAGATTCTTCGCATCCATGCGCCGCGAGGAAGCTATGGACGACGACGAAACCATGTCGGCACTTGGGATTGGGATTCCCCCACAATGCCAGTCGATCCGCGCCGGATTTCTGCTATAGAAAGTGCATGAGAAATCGACTTTCCACCGCTCTCGCTGCGGTTAGTGCTACGGCGGCTGTGACCACTGCCATTTTCATCAATATGACTGTCCCCTCCCCTGCTCAAGCTGAACCGGCACCATTGATCCCAATGCGGGATTTCTTCCGCAATCCTGAAACCTCAGGCTACGATCTCTCGCCCGATGGCACTCATCTGGCTTACATGAAGCCGTGGACGAATCGCATGAACGTCCACGTGCAAAAGATCGGATCGGAAGAAGTGACGCGCGTGACCAACGCCGAGGAACGCGACATTGCCGGATTTGCCTGGGCCAGCGACAGCCGAATCATTTTCATTCAAGACACTGGCGGCGATGAGAATTTTCGCCTCTATGCAGTTGATCCGGATGGCAAGAATCCGAAAGACCTGACGCCATTCGACGAAGTGCGCGTAGGCGTCATCGACGACCTTGAGGACGATCCCAACCACATGCTGATTTCGATCAACAAGCGGGACAAGCGATTCTTCGATGCCTACCGCATCAATGTCGACACGGCTGAGTTGAAGTTGCTGGTCGAGAATCCTGGCAACTACAGCGGCTACGTAACCGATCACGATGGCAAGTTGCGCATGGTTTCCACCACCGATGGTGTGAACACTGGCCTGCTCTACCGCGCGGATGAAAGCGCTGAGTTTAAAGAGATTCTCAAGACAAACTTCAAGGAAGCATTGGACCCACTGTTCTTCACCTACGACAACAAGAAGATCTACGCATCATCGAACCTGGGACGGGACAAATCTTCCATAGTCATCTTCAATCCTGAGACGTCCAAAGAGGAAGAAGTCATTTTCGCGCATCCCGATGTCGATGTCAGCCGCCTGTTGCGCTCAGACAAGAAAAAGAAGATCACCGGAATTTCCTACACGACAGACAAGCGCGCCTACAAGTTCCTGGATGACGAACGCGCAGAAATGCAGAAGTTCCTTGAATCTCAATTGACCGGTGTAGAAGTCGGACTGGCGGATTCTTCCAAAGATGAGACGAAGTATCTCGTTCGCACTTACAGTGACAAAACCCTGGGAGCCTACTACTTTTTCGACACTGTCGGCCAGAAGCTGACGCAACTGGCAGAAGTCAGCCCATGGCTCAACGCAGAGCAAATGTCGGAAATGAAACCCGTCAGCTACAAGTCGCGCGACGGCCTGACCATTCACGGTTACCTGACACTGCCAAAAGGCGTTGAGGCGAAGAACCTTCCAGTCATTGTCAACGTGCACGGCGGCCCCTGGGTGCGTGACAACTGGGGCTTCAACCCTGAGGTGCAGTTCCTGGCGAATCGCGGATATGCAGTGCTGCAGATGAACTACCGCGGCTCCACCGGCTACGGTCGCAAATTCTGGGAAGCCAGCTTCAAGAAGTGGGGACAGGAGATGCAGAACGATGTCACCGACGGCGCAAAATGGCTGATCAGTGAGGGCATCGCCGATCCGAAACGCGTCGGCATCTACGGTGGTTCATATGGCGGTTACGCCACCCTGGCCGGCCTCGCCTACACACCAGATTTGTATGCCTGTGGAGTCGACTACGTCGGCGTTTCCAATCTGCTCACCTTCATGAAATCGATCCCGCCCTACTGGGAGCAATTCCTGGCGATGATGTACGAGCAAGTGGGCAATCCCGAGGATCCCGAGGATCTTAAGATGCTCGAAAAATATTCTCCTGCGCTTAATGCCGATAAAATCAAAGCCCCCCTGTTCATCGCTCAGGGTGCCAACGATCCTCGCGTTGTTAAATCCGAATCCGATCAAATGGTTGAAGGCCTCCGCAAGCGCGGAGTCAACGTTCCCTACATGGTCAAAGACGACGAAGGCCACGGATTCCACAACGAAGAAAACCGCTTCGACTTCTACCGTGCCATGGAGCAATTCCTCGCCACCCATTTGAATGGACGAAAAGAAGAAAGCGCCGAAAACAAACTGCCCGCCACTGAGTAAACGATCAAGTTGGAGTGGTGACTTTTGATCGCCCTCTCCTGCGCGCACTGATTCGACGGAGCTTTTTCTACGCAATACGCATTTCCTTCTCTCAAAGCTCCGGCTTTTACTCAAGTGCCTTGATCAGCCAGTGCATTTCGCGTTGGCGTACGCTGGTCTCTGGAGGCAATGGTTCAGTGTGATCATCTATAGACTTCGCAGGTACCTGAATCGCACCGCACTTTTCTTCCATGCCCAGTAAACGCAGAAACATCACTGATTCGTGCACCATTCCTCGTGAGTGCAGGGAACGGTTCTTGCCGTTGGAGGAACCTTTCGCCAAGCCGCTCACCTCGCGCGGCATCAATTTCTCCGGTATCAGTGATGTTATGGCTCCCTATGCGATCGCTCGCTCGGCACCCGTTTTTCACTTGGTCGTCATTACCCTGGCTGGCGAAGGAACCGTGACTCACACTGGCACCAACGACAGTCAACGACTGCAGCCGGGCGACCTTTGGATCTCACCCGCGGGCATCGCTCAGAACTATCGAGCGACGGACACATGGAGAATCATATTCTTCCACATCGATGCCCGTCATTCAGCTGGCAGCATTCCCTATGAAACGCCGTCGATGGGACATTCGACCTACGCATTGCAGATGGAATCCGCGATGACATGGTTGATCAAGGAATCGCTGAGCAATACTTCGGCCTCGCAAACGGCTTCGCTGGCCTACGCGCAGATCATTCGCCAATGCTTCGACCGCGAGCTTGAATCGCTGGCCAATCCCGAATATCGCCTCATTCGCGCCCAGCTGGATGGACTCTGGGAAACCATCAACGGCAACATTTCCAGAAGCTGGAGTGTCGAAGAAATGGCACGCCGCATGGGACTCTCCAGCGCGCAATTTCGACGCATCGTCACCAGTCAGTATGGGATCACGCCGCAAGAAATTCTCATCCGACTACGCATCGGCCGCACCAAAGAACTGCTGCGCCGTACCAGTTATTCATTAGAACAAATTGCCGAACAAGTGGGCTACGATTCCCCCTTCTCACTCTCCCGGGCATTCAAGAAAAACACCGGAACCAATCCAAGAGATTTCCGCAAGTCAGCCTATCCTCATAGATAAAGTATTTCCATGTTCTCGATGTTTTCCTGCCTGAGTGAAATTGAATCCTACGGCCGCAGGAATGCGTGCGAGAGATACATGAAGGCGAGCCCGATGGGGATGAAGAGCATTAGCCCGCCACCAAAGAATCCTACCGCCAGGTAGAGAGAAATGTCAGGGCGTGCTGGATTGTCGCTGGGCGTGGCCATTTCGTGAATTTCGTGTGGAAGTGGCATCGAAAGGTCGGCCTTTTCCTTAATCAGCGCCTGACGCATGTCGGTGAGAATCATGTTCTGGGTTTCGTAAGCGCGCTTTGCCTCTAAATACTGTGTGTACTGCTTTCGTTCTTCCATGGCTTCAGCTCTCTTTTCATCCTCGATTGCCATGAGGTGTTCCATGCTTCCCGTGGCAATTTCCAGGCGTTTCTGCAGTGAATTTTTCACCTCTTCAGCACTTCTGTTCAGCATGACAGAGACTTCGATCAATTGCGTATTCAGGCGCATCACTTCTGGATGTGTTGATCCGAGTCCGGATTCCTGTAACCCATCCAGCTGCGCTTTCAGCTTCGATTTCTCGGGAAATAATTCGGCGATAGTGTTGTCGAACACATTGAGCGCGATTGCCTCTTCAATCAGTTGATCTCCGGTGAGCCCTTCGAGAGATTCAATATGTGTCTTGAGCGCCGATATTTCCTGCTCTGCTTGCAAGGTTGTCATTCTGCTCGAAGCCACTTTCTGTCTGAAACCATCTGCATCTTTTGTCCAACCAGGGCCCAGGTCGACAATTTGGAACTTCTCCATCAACTCGACCGTTCTGAATCTGGCATCCTCCACTTTTTGTTCCTGGAGCGTTTCCTGTGCATTGAGCATATCGAGTGCACGGCTTTTTCGTGACTGAACCTCACTGGCTCGGCGATCCCTGTAGGCTTCTGCAATGGCATTGGCCAATTCTGCGGCCTCTATGGGATCTGTATGGTAAACGTTGATGTCGATGAGGTCAGTGCCTTTTACCTCCTCCAGATCCAGCATTTTCAATACCTTGTTGTAGGCATCTGCAGGGCTTTTTACATCCTCCCATCGTTTCACCAACTGCAACTCTTCGACCACTGAATAAAGCGTTTGCTTGCTCTTGATGATGCTAAACTGGGTCTGAATTTCCGTGTGTGAGCGCGTCTCCCCTGTCGTGTTTCCCTCGAAATACTCTTTTTTATAGTTTCCTGAGGACGGCGAAATCTGCAATCGAACCGAGCCAAGGTATTCCTTGTCACCCGAGTAGTAAGCGGCAAATGCGATAGCTAACCCCAGCAGAGGTGCCACAATCAAACCACCCAGGAGGAATGCCCACCAGCCGCGCTTGAACACACGAAAAAGGTCCCAGTGTCCCGATTGGCTTAATGAGCGACTGGTTGTAGCTTGGTCTGATTGCGTTTCCATGGCGGATGACAGTTCTAGTTGGTTGATCGCTTGCAGTTGTTGGTAAATGGTCGGCGGCAGACGGGGTTTGCTTGTCGGAATCACTGGCGGTGCGCACCAGAGCATTGAATCCAGGTTACCAGGAACGAGCAATTATTTCCACCAATGAGCTGACAGCGCCGAGTCTCAGGCGTTCAATTCTAAGTGTGGCTGCGGATACCAAAGCACTTCAAAGTAGGGCGACAGTTCCCGACTTTTATGCAAAGATGGCGGCTTTAACAATGACTGACGAATTCGACAGCGACAGCGACGACGGCCCGGCTCAGCCGCAAATCTCACTTGCACTTCTGCAGGCGAGGCCGCGGTTTTTGACTGCTGAGATTCTGGCTGAGGTCATTGCCGAGGCCTGGGGGGGCACATACACGACATCGGAGGAAGGCGATGACTCCACGCGTGACGGATTTGTGACCGGTGGTGACAACGAGGAAGTCTACTTTTTATCTTCGCCGCATGGAATGTTCATGATTCACAATCAGCCTGCACCTTACTGGGAAAATGTGGAGGCGGTGGCGGACGATTTGATTGATCTACGGCTGCGCAAACCAGTGCTTGAGCACGAGGCATGGATAGCGATCGATTTGCTGGTGCCCTTCCACGAGGATGAAGGCACTGAGGCCTATTACGCGATCATCATTCGCCTGATCATCGAGCTGGCGGATGATGAAACTCTGGCAGTCTACCGGCCTGCCACTGGGCAGATCAATGTCTGGGACGATGATGTTTTTGAAGCCCTCCTCCGCCCTGGCGGCGCGGACGAATTTCATGAGTCTTCCAATGTGCCAGTCATCCCGATTTCCGAAGACGATCCAGAGATGATCGCTGCCGTCGAGGAAGCTCGCACTCGCTGGCCAGAATTTGTGGAAGCGTTTCAAAATCGCACGGAAGATCAATGGTTTTCCCTGAAGGCTCCGGTGACCGTTGGTGAAAACACCGAGTTCATCTGGATCGAAGTCACTGGCCTGGAGCCCGACTACGTGCACGGAACACTCGGCAATGACCCAATCGATCTTGGTGGTCTTCGACTAGGTGATACCGTCGAGGTAGCGGTGGCGGATCTGAATGACTGGGCAATCCGTTCTCTTGATAGCGAACCCGTCGGCTTGTTTACTTTGGATGCGATCGATCGCGCGCAGAAACGCTTCTTTGAAGAACGTGACCTCTCGGAAGAGGAGTGAAACGGTCAGGACGATCAAACCATCACTGGGTACTGGCCAAGGCTGCGGATTTCTGCGAATGTTGAAAGAATTGCAGGGGAAAATGAATAGTTCCTGAAGTGGGACGTCCAAAATTGCAGATCTGAATCTGTTCGAGCATATGATGACACAATTTAATGGGCATTGGTCGGGCCGCGAAAACGCGGTGGCGGGGATTTTTTCGTTGGCTGGCATAGCGGCAATGCTTTTCCTGTGGGCTGGGAGTGCGATAGCGGCACCAGATGACAAGCGCTCTGAACGACGTCCTACTTCATCGGATCAGAGCGAGCGCAGTAGTCGCTCGGAGGAATCCTCAGAACGGACGCGGCAGGAGCCGGAAGAGGAAAAAGAAGAACCACCAACACCAGAGGAACTGGCGGTGGAAATTTCCTCGTTGATTCAGGGTGGAAATCTGACGGAAGGGGTCTCGCTGTTGGAAAGGTTTGATCAAATTTGCCCGCCATCTGCGGATTCTGCCGCACCTGGAGTGCCTGATCTGGAAGTCCTGCGGCTCAAGCGTCGACTACTTGAGCGTGCGTCTGGCGCATCAGGCCGTGCCATCTTTCCCCAGGAAGGCGATGACACTGGAACCGATGGTCACGGTCACAATCACGGTCAGTTGGACTCGATCGATACAGCAACGCGCGCCCAACTAAACGCCTTGCGCACGCACCGAAATCAGTCACTCCGCAGCTGCCGCGATCTTCTTGAATCGGGAGAATTCGAACACGCGCTGACGGCACTGGACGCGCTGACCAATGGACTGGAAACCGTTCCAGATCCGCATGTCTGGTCATCGGCACGGTTGCTTCGCGCCAAGTGTCTGGCATCGCTCGGCCAGATCGACAGCGCACGTGGCCACGTTTCCCAGGTATGTGAATACTTTCACGGGCCAGATGCGTTCGGCTTGCAATCGATCTGTCAGCCGCACTCGACGGTGGAGAATTTTTCTGAAGTTATCGACTACGTTCTGGATGCGGAATTGTTCGAGAATGGCAGTAGTTTCGTTGACCTGCATCCAGCTAAGATGATCACGCGGGTGGAACCGGGGGAAATCGCCCGTGGTCGGTTCTTGCTTATCAATCCATCGCCCGTCGATGCCTGCGTCACCTTGTATGCGGATGGCATCGTGCGGGAACGCAGCTTCTCCAGTGGAGTTTGGGATTTGGTTTGGGATCCGTATCTTTCCCGGCGACATCGTGGAGCCATGCGCCCGGTTTGCATCCCTCCGTTCGGCCAGGTGGCGATCAATCTGGAAGCTCCGCTGCTGAATGATACCCGAGACCAACTGGTGCAGATCTCAGCAGGTGGCCACGAGATTGCTGACTGGAGGTTCTCAACACTGACCGAAGATGAGCCATCGCTGATCAGCGAAGTCGTCGACGCCAGCTACAATGTCTTCAATCCCTTTTACCGCACGCCGGTCAGTCACGAGCTATACTTTCGTGGGAAGTCCAGACGCATCACCAACTTCCGAGTCGAGGCTAGTTACCCCTGCCATATCGAATACTTTGACGCAGTCACTGGCAAGTTGCTGGCGCGCGATGTTGAAGGCGACGGATACTTCGACAATTTTGATTTTGACCAGATGGGCTACGATCACGACTTCAACTTGTTTCCGGATCTAGCGCTCGATCCCGGTCGGCCGGTGATTCCCATCGAACTCGAGATCACGCCGATCATGTTGATACCGGAACTTGAGAGAGATGTGACGCTGAGCGTGCAGATCCTGGATGGCGGGCAGTGGCTGGAGACCGCACAGGACGTCGTCCTTTTTCCGTAGCGATCCTTGGCTTGCCCCGCAGCACTGCGCTGTGCGACGCTGGAGCCGTGATTATATCAACGCGCATTGCATCGATTGCCCTTGGATTCGGGCTACTCATACAGGGCACTGGCTGGGCTCAAGTTTTCGACGAAGATTACACCCACTGGCCAGAAGACCTTCGCATCAATGGTAAGCTGGTCGCAGGCAGCGAATTGAGCGCGGAGACAATCGAAGCCTTCCTCCCCAACGCGGCAGCGGAAAAACGCATCGCACTGTTTCATCGCAAGAATTCTAAAGCTGTGGGGACGATCATCCACTCGAACCGACTTATTGCTACGGCGGGGATCAATGAGACACTGTCCTTGCGCCTCAATGAATTGGCGGACACCTGCGATGTGCTCTTGCTCCTGGGTCTCAGAGACGGTGATTTGACTGCCGCCATGGCGGCACCACTGCACGCCATCCTCGAGCGCGGCGGAACGATCGTGTGTGAGGGATCTCCCGCAGCCATTGCGATGACGGGAGCGATGACGGGAGCATTTGCGAAGGGCGGCACTGGCCTGAATCTCTTTCCTGATTGTGTGCTGGCGAGTCACTTTGATTCTTCTTCGGCAGAAGCGAAAGGGCGCATGCTCAGCATCCTGGCGCAGCATCCGAGAAGCGTTGGCATTGGCATCACTGCTGGTTCGGGAATGATTCTCTCTGGTCGAAAATTGCGCATCACTGGCGAGGGTAGCGCTACGATGATGCTCATGGCCAATGAGCGCCAGCCATTGCGCGTTGAATCGATCACAGCACCGAATCCGCAACGGCAAGCAGCGCCCGAAGAATTTCTCGCCGACCTGACGGAATGGCGACGTGATGCCATTGATCGGACGCTGCCGGCTTTTCCTCCAACAACTCCGCGCGTCCCGAAGGTTGATCACGGGACTCTCGTCATCGTCGGCGGTGGGGGCGTTCCCAGGGGACTGATGGATGAGTTCATCGATCTGGCAGGTGGCAAGGACAAGGCACGGCTGGTCTACATTCCTTGCGAAGAACGTGACATCATCAAAGGAATGCCCTCACTGGTCAAAACCTGGGAACGTGCAGGCGTTGCCCGCGCAACCTTCCTGCACACGAAAGATCGGAGCAAGTCGAACACGGACGAAGCGTTTCTGGCACCGTTGAAAGATGCCACGGGTATCTGGTTCGGCGGCGGCAGGCAGTGGAATTTTGCCGACTCTTACTATGGCACCAAAGCGCACCAGCTGATGAAGGAGGTGCTGCACCGTGGCGGCGTCATCGGCGGTTCCTCTGCAGGTGCATCGATCCAGGCCCGCTATCTTGCGCGTGCCACGCCGATTGGCAATTTCCGTATCATGGCGCCGGGCTACGAGCGAGGTGGCCTGGGATTCATCAGCGGTGTCGCCATTGACCAGCACTTTTCCCAGCGCGGGCGCCAGAAAGACATGACGCAACTCATGGCCCGCCACCCGCAATTGCTTGGCATTGGCATTGATGAAACGACCGCACTGATCGTGACAGGATCAACGGGGCGCGTCGTCGGCGCTGGTCGTGTGTATTTTTATGACCGAAATCTTCCTGTCTATCCTGATGCGCCAGATTACATGGCGCTGGAAGCAGGAAAAGCTTACAACCTTGCGACGCGATCGGTGGTGGCGGCGCCGTGATCAATTAGAAGGGAGTGAAGCCGTCGCCGCCGTGGTTTAGAACCGTGGATGACTGGCTCGCCCTTTTACTCAACGACTTGGTCTGCTCGATTACGACCCCTCGGAGCCACTGCCAGTAGCCATCTTTTTGCAGGGTTTCCTCTACCGTCATCGAGGGCAGGAATCGGCGCATCTCATTCAGAAAGCCTGCCCGGGCGTCATCGGCCCACAAGTGCTGCACCCTTTCGCTGAGACAATTTCTGAACTCGTCGCCATCCCTTCCATGATCACGGACTTTCTTTGGGATGAGATCGACTGGCAGTTCCCCCCCGCGCTGTGTCAACCACGCAATGTCCCAGAGGTCGCGGTTTTTGTAGACCTCCGAAACGCGTTAGCAGGAACGCGGCAGGGCATCTAACAAATTCCACAGACGGGAACACCAGTCGGAGAGCATTTGCTTCGGCATCGCCTTCCCAATATAACCATTCAGATAGCATGATTCGTGCAGACACAAAAAGGCCCCTCCCCGCACAAAGGCAGAGGAGGGGCTGAAAGCGTTTGATGGAATCTTATAAAGGATTCCGATCAGCCGTGCTTAGGCGTTACTAGTAAACCGAAGCGCTGAACTCGTTACGAGTGTTGAAGCCACCGATTGACTCGTTACAGCTGTAAGTGTCGTCTTTGCCGCCAGCTACTTGCTCCAGATCATCGTCTGATAGCTCAGCGCCTTCTGCTACAACATGTGGCAGGCGGATGTAAATTTTGCTGGGTGTTTCCTGAACAACTTCAACAGAAACGTTCGCAGGAAGTGTGCTGTTGAGTTGCGTCTCAATTGCCTTCTTAGGATCAGCAAGAAGGGCGTCGCGATACTGTGAATGCTTAGCTGCGTTCTCAAGGACGATCTCTTCGATTTCTGCGCGGGATAATGCTTCAGTAGCCATGGTAATAAGTCTTTCGATTTAAGGTTTGGTTTGTAATTTGCTCGTTCACCACCACCAGGAGGAATCCCGTGTGGTGATACAAAACCATAAAGCAATCGCCGTGCCAACTATTGCGCAGACCTCCTAACTCGCTCATCCGCAGCGATCTAAAAATTATCCGTAGGAATTCATCGATACGCTATCCGCTGAGATATGGAGGCGTGACTCCACGGAATGGAGCCGGGCAACGTTATTGACCGACGGAAATCTCACTTAACTGAATGCGGTGCGTCAACTTCAGGAATTTGTCAGCGGTATCACCCTTATTCCGGTTCCTGGTGATCCAGACACGGAACTCGACGGTGGGATCCGGTGCCTCCCAGTCGACGACAATTTCACCGAAATTCTGCTGGCGAATGACGGCGGATGCGCGGTAGCGATTTGGTTCATCGAAGCGGCCGCCTTCGGCCTGATTGAGCCCACTGGAGGTAAAGTCGTACATGGGATACGGCTTGCCTTCGATCTCGGGATCACAGGAAAGTTCAGCCAGGTGTCGGTCGCCACTGATGAAGACGACGCCTTTGGCACGGGTTTCGCCGATGAGTCGGTAAAGGCGTGCGCGCTCGTGCGGAAAATTGTTCCAGCATTCCCAGCCGTGCTCGCCGGAGACGACTTGAACACTGGAGGCGATGACACGCAGCTGTGCCGGTTTCTTCAACTCCTGCTCAAGCCAGTCCCATTGCGCTTTTCCTAACATTGTCAGATTCAGATCGTCGGTGCCTTTGTAGGGGCCATAGCCGCCGGTGCGTTCTTCCTCTGTCCGCTTGGTCAGGCTGTCGCGAAAGGATCGCGTGTCGAGCATGATGACCTGCACGCGTTGCTTCGCCGGGCCGAACATTCTCGCGGAATAAACACCGGCGCGGTCACGTATGGGTGCATCCAATGGTGGGGCAAAGAAATCCAGGAAGGCAGTTTTTGCCACGGCCTTTCCCTCGAACTCAACACCACCGTCGTTCACTCCGTAATCGTGATCATCCCAGGTCGCCAGCATGGGGATGCGCTTGCGGAGTTCCTTGAAGCCGGGTTTTCCCGCGAGCAGGCCATACTTTTCAGCAAAAACCTTTGGATCACTGGTGTCTGCGTAAACATTGTCACCAGTGAAAACAAAAATGTCCGGTTCTATCTGCGCAATGGTGTTCCAGATTTGCTGAGGTTCCGCCAGGCGGGCACAGGCGCCGAAGGCGATGCGCGACACCGGGCTGGAGGCGGCTTCGGCTTGCGCTCGACAGTGCTCTAACAGAAATGCAATCAATTCCTCACATTGAAAGAATCCCTCCCACATGTTGTGCCATTGTCCCTCTGCAGTCACCAACTGCATGCTGCCGCCCAGGGCACGGTAGCGATCGCGGACGGCGATGGCATTTTCGGCGTAGGGAACGAGCTTGTCCTTGTCGCCATGGATATGGAGCAAGGGAACTCGGGCCTTCGCCAACGGCGCGAGACGATCGACTGGGTTGTGCAGGGAAAGCGATTGCTCAAATTCCGCGATGTCCATGCCGTAGGCATTTGCGGCGATTTCCAGCCCTGGATAGGTGCGTAGATCACAGACGGGATAAATGCCGGCGACGGCTGCGACTTTGTCCGGATTCTCGGCTGCCCAATTGTAGAGCATCAGGCCACCGCGACTGCGCGCCAGCAGGCAGGCTTTGACGGTGAGCCCGTGATCATTCGTCAGTTGATCATAGAATGCGGAGTAGATCCTGCGGCCGTCGGGATTGCCCTGCGATTCTCCGACATCGATGCCAGCGACGGCAATGCCAGCCAGCAGCAGACGGCGTAACATCCAGTGTTCCTCCTTTCCCGGATAGGCAGGAAGCGCTGGCGCATAGAGCACCCAGGGCGTCGCCTTTTCTCCAGGCCAGTGGGCATTTGGCTTCAACAGGAAGCCGCTGTGGCCATCAACGTCGATAGAGACGGACTCCACGCCCAGTCCAGTAAGGTCGCGCCCAATTGCCGGTACAGCCTGTATTGCCGGGATTACCAGCAGCAATGCGCCCATGAGCGAGAATACATTCGGTTTCACCATAGATTCGGACAACGTAAGAAGTGGAGACCGCATTTGACCACCGCAAATTGTTGGAAATGTTAGTCGAGTGAAGATCTTTGTCTATGGCACCCTGAAACGTGGTCACGCCCTGCATGATGCCCTGCAGGCGCAGCAGTTCGTGGGAGAAACGCGGACGGCTCCGCAGTTTAGGCTGTTCTGCCTGGGGAGTTATCCGGGAATGGTGATGGCTACGAGCGGCGCTGCTGGTCAGGCCATCGAGGGAGAAGTGTGGGAGGTCGACGACGCTTGCCTCGCGCAATTGGATGAGATCGAAGCTGTCGATGAGGGCGAATATGAACGCGTGCTGATTCCCCTGCAGCAGCCATTTTCGGGTCAACATGTGCAGGGATATCTTTACCTCGGCGAAACCGATGGACTGGAAGAAGTGGGCAGTCGCTGGTGAACTTGACGATGGCAGGAATCCAGCTGCAGACTACGCGCGTCATGCTGTCCACATTACCTTGGGCCTCACGCGGACACTCTGAAGACCAAAGATGTCTATTGGTGAAAGTTGACGAGCGATCAACGCTGACGACGCCACATGAGAAGTACCAAACCAATTCCAGTAAGCAGAGCCGAATGGGGTTCCGGCACGGGGGTGGCTGTAGCCAGACCGTCGATCCTCAATTGTCCCGCAACTTGTCCGGCCAATCCCAGGTTTTGAAGAAAACCGGCAAACTCATCGGTGACGATGAGATCCGAGTCGCCGAAGGCAAAATCATTTCCTGTGACCGTTACCGAAGCAGGATTGTCGATCTCGAACAATTTGGTGCCGAAGAAACTGTCGAACATCTCAAGCTTGCCCAAGGTCGCTCCGCCATCCGCGATGACGAAGTTTCCAACTGCAAAGATGCCCAACCCACCCTGATCAAGCTGAACAGATCCCGAATGTCGGATGGCCCCGGCCAGAGGCATGAAGCCCGAATCAATCTCAAAGGTAAAATCCGTCGAGTCGAGGATATCGAATCCCGCCTCAAATCCGGCTGCTGCCGTCGCCGTGTCAGTGACGGTCGCAACGGACAGACCAGCGCTCGCCAGGAACGCGGGCGCAAGGCGGATGCTGGTAGTTCCCGAGTGGATGGCATACACGGACTGCGCATTGACTCCAACGGGAACTGCTAACAGTAAAGCACTTACGACAGAACTTAGAGTTAGATTAACCATATCTAATAGTAAGCATACGCAAATATATTAGTTTTCAAGCTTTATCACACTTAAAGGGTGAGAGGGGCGTTCGTGCGAAGAGATTGAGTGCCAGGCACTTTACAACGCCTCATTTTTTTTACCTCTTACTACCACTCCGGACTGGGTTTGTGACGGTTATCTAAGTGGTTGATGTCCTGACCGAACGCCGATGAGTTTTCGGTCGCTATTTCCCGATGCACCAGAGATGTGCGTGAGTCCGAATATAGAAATGACCATCGCTTACAGCAAGAGAAGCATTGGTCATGCCGTCATTGAGCGGATTGGTCGCCAGCAGTTCATATCGCGGGGCAGCCCGAAGGACAAAGGTATCCCCGCCTTGGTTGGGCATATAAAGGCGATCCCCGGCAAGCACCATTGACGACCACGACTGAGATCGGGCGGTGGTGGCCTTAGGGCGCTCTTTCCAGACGCTCTTGCCCGACATTAATTCGATGCACTCAGCGATGCCGTTCATGTTCACGATGTAAATATGACCGTTCTTGATGACTCCGGAGCCCAAATGACCGCTGTCGCGTGGCTTGTGCCAGAGGCGGTGAGTGTCGGTGACATCTCCGCTGCCTCCGGGACGAACAGCGACGGTGCTGCCGCCGTATCCCCCCATAGCCAAGATCACCCCTTCTCCAAACAGGGTCGTGCTGTAGACCAGCGGGTTCAGTCCCCGGCAATACCAGAGCGGCTCACCAGTCTTCGGGTCATAGCTGCGCACCTGCTCCGGCCAGGACATGACGAGTTCCTCACGGTCACCAGTATTGATCAGCAGCGGAACACACCACGATCCCACGACGCCGTTCTTAGAGCCAAAACCATCGTTGCGCGGCAGGGTCACCTCCACTTTCCCCAACTCCTGTCGCCAAACGTCGCGGCCTGTAAGTTTGTCCACGGCCAGCAGGAAGGTTCGATCTCCCGGGCCAAAGTTGAGATAACAAAGGTCACGGTGAACGACAGGACTGGCGGAGTATCCCCACTCGTGCCGATGCTCGCCGAGGTCGCGTTTCCAGACTTCCTGGCCCTCCATGTCGAAGCAGTAAAGCCCCGCCGAGCCGAACCACGCATAGACCCGCTCACCGTCAGTCGCAGGGGACGCGGAGCAATACGGATTTGTCTCGTGGGTGGGCTCGTTCGCAACGTTTTTGGCACCACTCCGCCAGAGTTCTTTCCCGTCCGAGCGCGAGAAACAGAAAACCAGGCGATCGTCGCCAACGGCCTGAGTGACGAAGATCCGGTCGCCCCAGACAACCGGAGTAGAATTTCCACGCTCCGGAAGCGCCACCTTCCACTTCACGTTTTCGGTCGCGTCCCACTTGAGCGGAAGCTCCGCTTCACTGGAAATGCCATTGCCTTCTGCACCGCGCCAACCAGGCCAGTTGCCACCAAAGAGGGCGGAAGACAGGAAGAAAGCGACCCCGGAGGCTCGGAGAAATAGACGGATTACAGAAGACATAGGTAAAAAATTTACGATGGATCTAAGCTGGCAAACTCTTTCCGGTGACTAATTCTTGATCACACGAAAGATTCCAGTGCGACTATTGATCCTTACCGAAAACGTAATCTGGCAGCCAGTGCCTTGGAGAGAATCGACCTTGGCAGTCTGATCGCCAACCGGATCAATTGAAAACAGTTTGTAGGTGTTTTCGGGATCCGACTGATGCATGCATAAAGAATGCGGGAACGACCACCAAAGTCAATCGCAGTTTCTTCAAGAGACAGGCACACCAGTGGCCAGTGGCCAGTGGCTTCC
This sequence comes from Verrucomicrobiales bacterium, assembly GCA_051270635.1. Classification (GTDB taxonomy): domain Bacteria; phylum Verrucomicrobiota; class Verrucomicrobiia; order Verrucomicrobiales; family DEV007; genus JAGROY01. The sequence continues at coordinate 31,371 of JBNMNB010000056.1, forward strand.
TCCTGGGGCACGTTCAATAACCGTTTCTTTCTTTCAGACTCTAATTGATCATCCGCGATTCCGCGCTCCAATACGTTAGATTAGACACTGTTCCGGCTATGGGAATCTGCTTTGGGCCGCAGCGGCGGACTGGACCTGGAATAACCCTGAAGTGGTGCGTTTACCATGCCAAGTGCTCACCACCGGGGCTTGCCTTTCTGGCCGCGATCCTAACGTGAACGTAGACTTCAACTTGGTTTGTTCTTCGTTTGAGAAATCATGAAGACTCCCCAACAAGTTTAGGTTTAGGTTTAAGTGGAAAAGAGATTAAGTGCCAGGCACTTTACAACGCCAGGCACTTTACAACGACGAAATTCTTCAGCTCGCGACCGAAACCGCCAAAGTCCTAAACGGGTTGTTGCGTGCTCTGCGCAAGTAAGCACTCCTCCGAAAATTCCTCCAGCCTCCAGCCTGACTCGGCCTCCTCGCCATCCCACCACCACCAGAGCCGCCGTTCGACGTCGAGACCATGGAACCCATCCGCACGCCTCCCAACTACTGCTGGTGGAAACCCGAAGAATCCGATCCGTCCCAGTTCGAGCTCACCGCTCCTCACTGGTCACACTGGTCACACTGGTCACCGGATTTCGAATCCCAGGAATGGCAGCAAGCCGCCCATCTATCAGATTCATCAGAATCCAATAATGCCTGGCAGCCCAAGGAAATCCCCCTCAACGCCGACACCATCCTCGTTCTCGACGTGGAAGATCCAGTTCAAGACGAATTCCCGGAATTCTTCTACGACTGAGCCTCCTCTTCCGACATCGAGACGATCACCCAGTTTCCGCTCTCCCGTGCCGATATTGACAGTGCGGGCGCACATCCATATGTTCTTGAACGATGAGCAAACGCCCTATTTTCACCCATCCATGCGGAAAATGCTGAGATTTCTGGGCCCCAAGCACCTCGACTGCCGGAAATCATAATAATACCGGCCCACAGCGCGATTTTTCACCCCTTCCTCCCCCTGAACCCCCTCTATCCCCAGGCTCCGCCCACCCATGAACCCACCCTTGGAAATCGAAGTTCCTACCAATTTGATCGGTCGGACACATGGTAGCCATTTTCTACGGTTGGTCCCGTGGCCCCAATCTTTGATGCAGAGCCTTACCAGCACGTCTTGCTATAATTGAGTTTTCGGACAGTAAGAGATTCAATCGATCACGGGCCTTGTTGAAATAGTTGATCGCCATTTGAGTGATTCGGATTAGAATCGGGGGCATGGGCAAGCGAACGCGTAATGATTGGCAGTGCCTGTTGATGGCGCTCTGGCTCAGTGGCCTTGGGTTCAGCTTTGGCGAGCAAGGGGATTTTCCTGACGACCCGCTACCCGATCCTGGCAATCTCGCTACGGAGCGGGGAGCCTTGAATAAGGTCCTTTACTACGAGATCACTGGAAGTGCGTCTGGGTCGGTTTGGGGGACTGACGTTTATACGGACGACTCGATTCTCCGAGCAGCAGCCGTTCATTCGGGAGCCATCGGGGATGGAGAGATTGACGTTGTTCGCGTGATTATCCTACCCGGCGAAGATTCCTACCTGGCATCAACTCAAAATGAGGTTGTGAGCGGTAGTTGGGGAAGCTGGACAGGGAGTTATCGCGTGGAAGCGGTTGAGAATCTTGAACCCGGCGCGTCGTCAGAAACTCCCCTCCCAGATCCTGGGAATTTGACGATGGAGCGGGGGAACCTAAACAAAGTGATCTATTATGAAGTCACGGGAACCGTTTCAGGTTCGGTTTGGGGGACTGACGTCTATACGGACGACTCGATTCTCCGAGCAGCAGCCGTTCATTCGGGAGCCATCGGGGATGGAGAGACTGACGTTGTTCGCGTGATTATCCTACCCGGCGAAGATTCTTACTTGGCATCAACTCAAAATGAGGTTGTGAGCGGTAATTGGGGAAGCTGGACAGGGAGTTATCGCGTGGAAAGTGTGATGTCCATGAATGATCCAGATGTTAGACGAGAGGACGAGCCTAAGATCATCTTTAGCTCTGGAGGAGGGGAATTGGTCATGAAATGGTTCGGGACGAAGGATGTCTCCTATGTAGTGGAGCACTCTGAGGATATGGGTGAGTGGGAAGCTCTTCCGGGTTCTCAAGTGGTCTCTGATGGCGACCTGAGCTTGCATGGTCTGGTTTTACCTCAAGAGAGGCCCAAAGCTTTCTTTCGGATCCGATGGGAATAGATTTCTACGGTATCGTCTATCGGCAGATAGACGATTTTCTAATGCCGCGATCTCTTCTATCTTCGGTCCTTTTGATTGGTTCCATCTGGAGTGCACATGCCGTTCCCGAAAATTCCTGCTCAAGGCATACGATCAACGCGAATTCGGAGGGTGCCGATGGCGTGCGCCTCATGGATGTGAATGGCGTAGTGTCTATGACACTCGAATCGCCCTGTATTCATGCCGCATCCCGATAGTATTAGCGCAGCAATCCCCCTCAAAAATCACATCGGCTCCACTTCAAACAGCCTTCTTGGAGTTGTGATTTACAGCTTTATAATTCGTCAGTCACAGGTTGGTTGACCAGTAATGTGAGTTAAATATGAGAGATGCCCCCTACAGCTACAGGGATCGAACCTGTGACCTGGAGAATTGAAATCCGCGAGCTCTACTCAGCCCGCACGCGATAGTAAGCTTCTCCGTCAGCCACTCCAGTGTCGGTGAAGGAACTGGTATCGCCAGCTTGCCCCTCGAAGCCGTCCTCCAATTCCTGGAATTCTCCAGTGGCCAACTGCGCAGCCGTTCCGCGTTCGATGGTGTAACCTGCTCCCTCGGTCGATTGCCACGTGATCGTTACGTCCGTGCCTGCTCTTACGATACTGGTGATCTGGAAGGGCAACGCTCCCGGGCCAACCAGCCGCGTACCACCAACCAACTCCCATTCCCCATCTTCTGCGGTTCCTTCCACAGTGTCTGCATCGTCAGCAAATTCGCCTTTGGCGAAGTAGAGCACGCCTTTGTCGCCACCACCGCGCTCGAACCAGAAAAACTCGATGGGATAATCGCCTGCAGCGAGATTCACCACCGCGTGCGAGTCAGTGTTCCCAGAAGTTCCCGTGAACACAAATGAGTTAGGCTGGATCGGATCGATCACAGCTGCGCCCCCCTTGCTGATGAATTCAGCTCCGAAGATCCTCAATCCCGCTCCATCATCGGTATTGTAGCCAAATGTGTAGAGTCCAGCCGTCGTGATCCGAATCGTTCCCTTGTAAACGACAAGAAAATCTTCCGCACCACCACCCTCGTCCACCACTTCGTCTGGATAAAAGTCGGAATCCGGGAAGAGTTCGGGGCGGGCACTGTTGAGGTTGGCGAAGGCCGATGTGGTATCGAATATCTGGCCTTCAAAGTCTGGTTCATCGGCACGCTGGATAACGCTCAAGGCAGCGGCTGAGCTGTTCAAAGTCCCGGCATCCCAGATGTAGCGGACACCCCATACGCCCTCAGCTCCCTCTGGCCCTACCAGTGGAGTGTCGAATGGCATCAGCGAGCTCTTCAATTTTGTTTGCCC
>JBNMNB010000057.1:0-34469 GCA_051270635.1 Verrucomicrobiales bacterium
GGCCGACACTAAAGCAGTGCACCCAGTCCCCCCGACCCTTTTCTTCCACTCCAACGTTCCTGAGCACTCCCCTTCTGCTCAACTCTACTTCCTGCATGGATACGGCGACCACTGTGGTCGATACGAGCAGTTCTACGAGTTCATGATCGACAACGGCGTTGCCTGCCACGTTCTCGATTTTCGCGGCCACGGAAAATCGGAAGGAAAGTGCGGATTCGTTCGTAAATGGACTGAATACTTGGACGATTTGGAAGCCCTGCTGGAAGCCAGGCCTCCGGCTCAGTTTGATGTCCCCACATTCTTTCTTGGACACAGCCATGGCGGGCTCGTTCTCGCCCACGGGCTGCTCGCGGGAATCCTTCCTCCCCTCGCTGGATGCATTTTTTCCTCGCCGTATTTTCAGAATGCTGTGCATGTATCGCTCCCCAAGCGGGTCTTTTCCCAGACTGCCGACGCGATCTGGCCATCGCTCCCGATTCCCAACGGAATCGAACCGGAATGGCTCTCGTCAGATCCGAAAATGGTCGAGGACGCTCGCAACGATCCGTTGCTGTTGAATAGGGCCACTCCGCGCTGGTTCTTGGCTACGAGGAAGAAGCAGGAAGAGCTCATGGAGCGGGTCTCGGAGATTAGCGTGCCCCTACTGCTCATCGGCGGCGATGATGACCGGCTCGCGGATTCTCACGCATGGCGCACGTTCGTCGCTAAGGCGAGTTCGACCGACAAGCAGATCGAGATCTATCCCGAAATGCGGCACGAACTCTTGCGCGAGAAAGATAGGACTGAGGTTTTCGAGAGAATTCTTGCCTGGATCACGACGCGATCTCAGTGCCCCAGAGAGGGATCCGGTCGCCACGATTGCAGCACGCGCATGTAGTTCGGCCGGACGAAGACCGATGGATCGGCGACGTGTTGCTGGCTCATCGAGCCGCGCATCTGATCGATCGACTCGTAATCGCGTTCTTCCATCCATACCCGGAGCGCGGAGAGCGTCGTGCCGATCGTCCCCAGACCGTTCTTGAGCAGCGCTGAAGCCATCATCGTCACTCGCGCGCCAGCCATGATGCCTTTAAGCACCTCCTCGTGGGAGTAGACACCAGTCGTAAGCGCCAGATCGGCGTTCACGCGCCCATAAAGGATCGCAATCCAGGTGAGGGCGAGCCGAATCTCATCCGGATCGCTCAACTGGATCCTGGGTGAAACGGTTAAAGTCTCCAGATCGATCTCGGGCTGATAGAATCGATTGAATAATACGAGAGCGTCGGCACCAGCATCAACCAACTCGCCAGCCATGTGGGGAAGCGAACTGAAGAACGGACAAAGCTTCACGGCGAGTGGGATCTTCGTCTGCTCCCGAACCTCCCGCACCACTTCGATGTACTCGCTCTCAAGACCGGCTCCGGCGACTTCCACACTGGCTGGGACGAAATAGAGATTGAGTTCGAGCGCATCGATCCCCGCCTGTTCAAGTTCATGCGCATAGCTCCGCCAACCGCGCGGGGTGACGCCGTTGAGGCTTCCGATGATCGGGATAGCGACGCGCTCCTTCGCACTCTGGACGAGTTTGAGATAGCCGTCCGTCCCGCAGTTGTAGCTCTTCAGATCAGGGACGTAGCTCAGCGATTCCGCATACGACTCGCTCCCGTACTCCGCGTAATGCCGTGAGATGTGGCTCTCGGTCTCGATCTGCTCTTCGAAGAGGGAATGAAGAACGATAGCGGATGCTCCTGCATCTTCCAGACGCGAGATCCCATCTATGTCTTTAGAAAGAGGTGAAGATGACGCCACTAGCGGGTGCGCGAGCTTCAATCCAAGATAATCGGTTTCGAGGTTCATGATCTTTGAGGTGGAGGTTCTGCCGCCAGCGCTTCGTACTGTGAGCGCCGCCTTGCGTTCTCCGCTCGGGCTTTTTCCAGCAGTGCCTTGGCGGTTTCCGGGTCGGCACGCTGGAGCTGGCTATAGCGATTCTCGGTGTAGAGATAATCCTCGAGAGGAATCTTCGGACGCTTGGAATCGATCTGCAGCGGGTTGCGTCCCTCCGCGGCCAGCGCCGGGTTGTATCGGTAGAGCAGCCAGTGGCCAGAATCGACGGCGAGCTTCTGCTGCCCCATGCCCTTCGACATATCGATGCCATGCGCGATGCACTGGCTGTAGGCGATGATGAGCGACGGTCCAGGATGCGCTTCCGCCTCGCGAAAAGCCTTAAGAGTTTGCACGTCGCTTGAGCCCATCGCCACCTGCGCAACATAGATGTGGCCGTAGCTCATGGCCAATCGACCGAGATCCTTCTTCGGCGTGGCTTTGCCGCCCGAGGCGAACTTTGCCACCGCCCCGAGCGATGTCGCCTTCGAGGCCTGGCCGCCCGTGTTCGAGTACACTTCAGTATCCAAAACGAGGACGTTGACGTCGTGCGAGCCGGCCAGCACATGATCGAGGCCACCGTAGCCGATGTCGTAAGCCCACCCGTCTCCGCCAACGATCCAGACGCTGCGCCTAACCAACGTGTCGGCGACCACCAGGAGATCGCGCGCCCTATCAGATTCATCGAGCCCCCGGAGCTTCTCCTTCAACGCGGAAACCCTCTCACGTTGTTTGGCGATATCGCCGTCCGTGCGCTGCTCCGCAGATAAGATTTCACTCGCGAGTTCTTCTCCCACTTCGATTGCCATATCCGAAAGCAGTCGCACAGCGTAATCTCGCTGAGCGTCGACGGCGAGGCGCATCCCGAGTCCGAACTCGGCATTGTCCTCGAAAAGGGAATTGCTCCACGACGGTCCGCGCCCGTGATCATCAGTACACCAGGGCGTCGTCGGGAGGTTGCCGCCATAGATGCTCGAGCACCCTGTGGCGTTCGCAATCATCGCGCGATCACCGTAGAGCTGGCTCATCAGTTTCAGATAGGGAGTCTCGCCACAACCGGCACACGCGCCTGAGAACTCGAAAAGAGGCGGCAGCAGCTGGACGTCCTTGATCCGATCGAGTTCGAGCCCGTTGTTCCGGTCGACGTTCGGCAACGATTGAAAGAAATCCCAGTTCCTCTTCTGCTCATCAAGTATCCTGTTCTTGGGCACCATGTTCAGCGCCTTGTGGCCGCTGCGGCTCTTGTCCTTGGCGGGGCAAACCTCGACGCAGAGCTGACAACCAGTGCAATCCTCCGGCGCTACCTGGATCGTGAACAATTCGTCCGGTCGCTCTTTCCATCGTGCACTGGAGATCTTGAAACCTTCTGGCGCGGTCGCCAGCTCGGAAGGCTCGCATACCTTCGCCCGTATCACCGCGTGCGGACAGACGAGCACACACTTTCCACACTGGATGCAAATGTCGGGCTCCCATTCGGGGATCGCTCGCGCGATGTTCCGTTTCTCCCAGCGCGTCGTGCTGCTCGGATAAGTCCCATCGGGAGGAAAAGCGCTGACCGGCAAGAGGTCGCCGTCTCCCCGAATCAGCGCCCCGGTCACGTCGCGAACGAACTCAGGAGCCGATGCCGGAATCAGTGTGGCGACCTCGCGGCCTCCCGCCGAGCGCCCGGCCAACTTCACTTCGTAAAGATGATCTAGCGCCGCATCGACGGCCGAGATGTTATTATCGACGATGGCAGATCCCCGCTTTCCGTAGGAATCGCTGATCGCTCCTTTGATTGCCTCGACAGCTGCGCTGGTCTCCATCACATCGCACAGGCTGAAGAAGCAGACCTGCATGATCGTATTGATCCGCATCGCCAGGTGATGCTTGCTCGCCAGCTTGTAAGCATCGATGACATAGAGGCGGAGCCCCTTTTCCAAGATCTGCCGTTGTGCCCGCCCGGGCAGATGCCCCCAAACGGATTCCGCATCGTGGTGGCAGTTCATCAGAACCGTCGCGCCGTCGGCGGCGAGTTGCAGAGGATCGTAACGATCGAGAAAACTGAATTGGTGAACTCCAACGAAATTCGCCGATCGGATGAGATAGGTGCTTTCGATAGGCTGCGGACCAAAGCGAAGATGCGAGATCGTGCGGGCGCCGGCTTTCTTCGAGTCGTAGACGAAGTATCCCTGCACGTGATTCGATGTCTCGCGGGAGATGATCTTGATCGAATTCTTGTTCGCCCCCACCGTTCCATCGGATCCCAGCCCCCAGAACACGGCTCTCGTGACAGAATCCGGTTCGATATCGTAATCCAATTCGAACTCTAGGCTCGTCTGGGTCACGTCATCGCGAATCCCAATAGTGAAATGGTTCTTCGGCGACTCCGACGCAAGCCCATCGAACACGGCCTTGACCATTCCAGGATGGAACTCCTTTGAGGAAAGCCCGTATCGCCCTCCAACCACGCGCGCATCGAATCCGCTCTCGACGACTGCGGTGAGCACATCTTGGTAGAGCGGCTCCCCAGCAGAGCCCGGCTCTTTCGTCCGATCGAGCACCGCGATCCGACGAACGCTCTGCGGTAGTGCCTCGATGAAATGCTCCACTGAGAACGGGCGGAACAGACGCACTTTCAGAACGCCGACTTTCTCGCCCTGCGCAAGCAGATCGCGAACAGTGTCATCGATCGCTCCGCAACCTGAGCCCATGGAAACGATCACCCTCTCTGCATCCGGCGCACCGTAGTAGTCGAAGAGATGGTAGCTCCGGCCGACGAGGGCTTCCAAGCGTTCCATCGACTCCTGCACGATCGTCGGTGTGGCGAGATAGAATGGATTCACTGCCTCCCGCGCCTGGAAGAAAGCATCTGGATTCTGCGCGGTTCCCCTGATGAACGGGTCATCCGGCGACAGCGCCCGCTCGCGATGGGCTCGTATCGATCCGTGATCAATCATCGCCGAAAGAACATCGTCACCAAGCACCTCAATGTCTGAAATCTCGTGCGAGGTACGGAAACCATCGAAGACATGCAGGAACGGAACCCGCGACTGAAGTGTCACCGCGTGCGCAATCAATGCCATGTCCATGACCTCTTGAACCGAGTTCGCGAACAGCATCCCCCACCCCGTGGCGCGCGTGGCCATCACATCGCTGTGATCTCCAAAAATCGAGAGTGCCTGCGCCGCCACCGAGCGCGCCGCGATGTGAAACACCGTGCTCGTAAGTTCGCCAGCGATCTTGTAGAGATTCGGCAGCATCAACAGCAATCCCTGGCTCGCTGTGAACGTCGTGCAAAGAGACCCGGCCTGTAGCGCGCCATGGAGCGCACCCGCTGCGCCACCCTCGGACTGCATCTCGATCACTTTCGGAACAGCACCGAATAGATTTTCACGCCCACGCACGCTCCATGCGTCTGAAAGCTCCCCCATCGGAGACGCAGGCGTGATGGGATAGATACCGATTACCTCACTCAACCGATAGGCCACATGGGCAGCAGCCTCGTTGCCATCCATTGCCAGGCGATTTGAAGATGTGGAAAGTTTACGCAAAGACATGTCTCCAACTCTAGGATGCTCTGGAAAGAATCACTTCGCGGGTTTTGCTAATCGCCTCGCGCAGGTTGTGGCTGCGGGTGCTGCCAATTGCACTTCACCCGATCTGTAGTGCTAAGCGGGCAAGAGACTGCCTGCCAGCGCCCCAAGATCAACTTGATTTTCGCGCTGGTGGTTTATTTTGGATGGAAGATCCCAGTCTCACTCTTTTTCCTTACTTACACATGGGCTCTCGCGTCGCATAAGGTCATCCAAAGCTCGAACGGCTTCTCGGCTGGCGCTGAGATAGCGTTTTCGGTCATGCCGGTGCTCCACCACCTCACGCATCGCGGCTTCGTCTCCCTCGCGGTAGAGACTTGAGGCGCTGATGGCGTTTTGTTCGTCCATCCCAAGGTGCTGGAGGATGTCCGTGCCCATTCGCAGTGAGGAATCGAGAGTGTCTCGGTAAACGAGTTCTTCACCAGCATCGATGAATTCGTAGGCGTCAATGCGACCATGCGCGCGGAGATAGATCTGTAGATTAGGATACAACTCGCGGGCGGTTCGGGCAATCTTAAGGTTCGCGTCGCGGTCTTTGAGTGCGACGACGAGCACCTTTGCGGTACCCGCACCAGCCGCCTCAAGCAGGTCAGGACGGGAAGCATCACCGTAGTGAATGGGGATGCCTAGCTCCCGCAGGAGATCAACCTGGTCGGCGTCGCGATCCAACACAGAACATGCGAAACCCTGGCCCCGAAGGAGGCGGCCCACCGTATGGCCGAAACGCCCGAAGCCGCAGATGATCACCGGTGCGCCTTCATCAGTCACGTCGGGCGCGCGACGCTCCGAGGGGCCAGTGATAGCCTTCGAAACCTGGAATCGATGATAGAACTTGCCGATGAGCAGGATGAGCAGAGGCGTGGTTGCCATAGAGAGCGCCACCGCCGCGACGATGGTGGGGGCCGTCGTTCCGGCAATCGCCCCTGTCCCGAGAGCGACCTTGATGAGAACGAAGGCGAATTCGCCACCAGCAGCTAACGCGGCAGCCGTGAGAAACGCCCCTTCTTTCTCAGCACCATTCGCCTTGGCCAATCCGAATACGAGGAGTCCTTTGACCAAAAGCAATATAAGTGTGATCCCAAACACCAAAGCAATGTTGGCAGAGATGTGTCCGAAATCGATGCCCATTCCAACCCCCATGAAGAAGAGGCCTAACAAAAGCGCTTTGAATGGCTCCAGGTCGGCCTCCAGTTCGTGCCGGTATTCGCTTCCAGCCAATACGACGCCAGCGATGAATGCACCAAGTGCCGGTGATAATCCAACCTTGGTCATGACGAGCGCCACGCTGATGACTAACAAAAGCGCTGCGGCTGTGAAGGCCTCGCGCTGATTCAAGTGCGCCACGGCACGGAACAGCGGTCGCATGCCCAACCAAGCGAGCGCAATCACTCCGATGATCGCGCCAAACGTCAACAAGGCACGGACACCCTCCGGGTAATGTTCCATCCAAGCGGCGGAGCCATGCCCAGGATCCCCCGACTGTCCCCCAGAGGTGCCGAGCAGTGGGAGAAGGGCAATAAGAGGAATTACGGCTACATCCTGAAAGAGCAGCACTGAAAATGCGTCACGCCCCGGCTCAGTCTGGCGCAGGCCTCGCTCCGAGAGTGACTGCAAGACGATAGCAGTACTCGACGGAGCCAGGACAAACCCCACTGCCAGTGCTTCCTTCCATCCCAGGCCAAACGCCATCGCTAGACCCGCGATCGCCAGGGCCGAAAGAGCGACTTGTGAGCCACCCAATCCGATCATCGAGCGGCGCATCCTCCAGAGCATTTCAGGGCTCAACTCAAGGCCTATCAAAAAAAGCATCAGAACCACTCCGAATTCGGCGAAGTGGGTGACATGTTCACCTTCCTCACCGATGATGCTGAGCCCCCAGGGGCCAATCGCAGCACCTGCAATCAGATAACCGAGAACCGCACCAATTCCCGTCCATCGACCGACGAGCACCGCTACCAAAGCCGCAACTAGGTAGATCAGCGCATAGGAGAATCCGGTTTCAAAGGGCATGCATCGATCCTAACAGACCACCTGATTCGATCGAGCCGCGAATGATGAGATCCACGATCGCGCGCTACTTTGGAAACGTTCCTATCAGCAACGCATGCAAGCCCGCTTAGAAAGCGGCCCTGATTCGTGTTCCAGATCCATCCAGACTGGAAGAGTGCTCGGACAGGAAACCCGGTACCAACCGCGTCACCGAGAAGCTGATCGGGTCTATCTCAAAGCATGCTTTCGATGTCCGGAAGAGCTGCTGTGACCCGGTCGACACTTGCTGGGAAATCCATCGAGAACTCGATACTTAGACCATGCACCTTCCGGGTCGCGCGCACGGCCTCCTTGGTGGCGAAATACACGCTAAGTCCGAGCTGGACATTGCTTTCACCAATCCCTTTAGAGTTGTGAAGGCCGGAGTGGTTCGGATCGTAGTTGAGGAGCTCGATGTCCCAGTCTAGAGGAACGTCGCCCGGCCCCGGAATCTTGTAGCTTGAGACGTTATTTGAGACGAGCTGCCCCTTCTCGGTATAGATCATTTCTTCGGTCATGTAATAGCCGACACCGAAGAGAAAACCTCCTTCGGCCTGGCCTATATCAAGTAGCGGGTTGAGGCTCTTTCCGCAGTCCTGAACAATGTTGCTCTTGAGGATCCGATAGTGTCCCGAAAGCACGTCGATCTCGACGACGGAAATGGCAGCTCCCCAAACGAAGAAGTAGGAAATATCTCCTTGCTGCTTCTCGTAGTCGTAGGCGAGACGCGGGGCGTTGTGCACGCCGGTTTCGGTGAGGGATCTCCCCTCGAGGTAAGCTGCGTGCACTTTTTCTTCGTAAGTTCCCTCATATCCGCTCAAAGTTTCCTTCAGCTTCGCGCACGCCTTGAGGATGGCCTCGCCGCACAGGTCCGTGGACACCATGCTAGTGGGAGGCGTGTTGGGAAGAAAGCTACTCTGGGTATCGGTGATTTCCACATTATCTAGCGGAATGCCGAAGGCATCCGCGGCTACCTGAGCCATGCGTGTGTTGATGCCCTGTCCCATCTCCGTTCCACTATGCGAAACGCTAATCGTGCAGTCACGCTGGATATGAAGGAGCGCGAGCCCGCGATTGACATCATCGGTTTGAATAAAGCCCATGTTGCCCTTGGATCCCACCATAGCGATACCTCGTTTGGTATAGGTGTGGGAACGGTTGTAATCCTCCACCTCTTGCTTGAGTAATTCGTAGTCCGATTTCTCAACCACTCGGTCCCAGCAACGCGCTATGATGTCATCTTGAATTTCCGTTCTGGTGATGGTGCGATCACCTTTCTGATAGAGATTCCGTCGTCTCAGAAGATTGGTATCCATTTCTAACACACTCGCCCCATGGTCTAGGACAGATTCCACCACGGCAGAAGCCTCGGGTTTTCCAAAGCCCCTGGTTGAGGTGTTCGAACCCAAATTGGTCTTCAAACAGCGCCCGTGCACCCGGATATTCTCGATGTGATAGCAGCTATCCATGAGAAGGGTTGCCGTCTCTGCGAGGTCGGCTCCGTAGTCGTTTGAGAACCCGCCGTTCAAGTGAAACTCCACGTCTAACGCATGGATCTTCCCGTCCGGGAGAAATCCCGCTTTATAACACGCGTGCGCGGCTCCCCTTCCGGGACAAAAGGCCATGTCCTCCTTGCGTTCGAGGGTAAGTTTAACCGGCGATCCCGAGAGATGCGCCCCGAGAGCAGCGATCGCGGCGATGGGTCCAGCGCGCAGCTGCTTTCCTCCAAACCCGCCTCCGAGACGCCCCACGCGAACCTCCACGTGATTCTGCTTCATCCCGAGCAGGGACGAAACGTGATCGACCACGTTGGAAGGGCTTTGGGTGGAGCTGTGGATGAGTAAGCCGTCATCCTTTGGAACGACAAGAGCTGATTGAGGTTCAAGATAAAAGTGGTACTGCCCACACAGATTCACCTCGCCTTCGACGACCTTCGCGCTTTCGGCGAACCCCTTCTCGAGATCTCCCTGTTTCAGAAGATAGCCCTCGGGCTTACCGTGGAAAGAATTGGCTTGGAGCGCATCCCTTATTGTGACCACGGGCGTTTCCTCTTCCACCTCAACCCTAACCAAACGCTTGGCCTCCTTGGCGGCGGCGAGGGATTTCGCCAACAGGATACCGACAGGTTGGCCGATGTAGTGAACCTGTTCACTGGCTAACACTTCTTCATCCTCGACGCGAAAACCAAAGAGATTCTTCCCCGGAATGTCTTCTGCAGTGTAGACCGCGACAACATCGGGATGCTTCAGGGCTTCTGAAGCGTCGATAGATAGAATCCTTCCCCGCGCGACCGGAGCGGGGACGATGGCTCCGTAAAGGCAGTGGGGAACTTCGTAGTCCACGCTATATCGGGCTGCACCGGTCGTTTGAAGTTTCGCATTCAGGTGTGGGATGGCCCGCCCGAGAAGTCCTTCACCGCTTTCCGTGAAACTCTCCTGAGCACGGTGGGCAACAACCGGATAACGGGAAACAAGATCCTCTTCATGCGGGTTGGTTTCCTCGAGGAACCTGCTTCGGAGGGAATACTGAAACCGCCTTAGAATGGCTATGGCAATGCGCACCTGATAGGCATGCACCCGTTCCGGAAGCGGATTGTTGATGCCGGCACGAACTTCGGCCCCCAGACGGGCGATAGCTAGCTTGAGAGAGTCCCGATCGAGAGCCGAGCCCTCAAGAAACCTCTCGGTTTCAAACGCTCGGAAGCCGGACGGCCCAATCCCAGAGAGGCTAATGATAAAATCATGGAAGGTTCTCGTGGCCACATCGAATCTCGCGGACAAGGCCCCGCTGACATAAGTGATAGAATCCGTTCGGTGCCTGGCATACTTGTAGCTTTCCACGTGAATGTTTCCGCCTGTCTTGGGAACGGTCACCGAAACGAGAAGGGCGTTCTCGGGCAGGGAGAACCCAGTCCCGGTGATCTTGACGTGTTCCTCCCCATCAGGCGTGTCGAAATTCAGGGTTGCTCGGGTAGCGATCCAGACGGGAACGAGATCTCCGTAGGAATTAAAGCTGATGATGCCACCGCCCAGCGTAGCGTGGTTCCTGATCTGCGTGTTGGCGAAATAGCGGCATTGGTTAGAGAGGGCTTTGAGCGCTGAATCCGAACTTTCCCTGAAGGCTTCATACAATTCTTCAATGGTGACTCCTGCCCCGAGGACGACGGCATCTCCATCGTCGGAAATGTCCTTCAGTTCAGAAACACCTTCAAGCAGGGTCTTCCGGGCCGGATGCTGGAAAGCATACTTCTCCAGGTATCCCACATCGGTGTTTCCGGAGATGAATTGGGTTCCTCGCCGCAAGGCTTCGTTCTTTGTAGTTGGAAGGTGCCAGTTGATCCGGCGACCCTGGATTTCAAAGGATGCCGCCGGTTGCTTGTACTCCTCGGGAAAAATCGCATCCAGTTTCTTGGTTCTCTGATAGTCCGCCCGCCACTTCGTTGCTCGCGGTTCGTCTTCGAGAGGATCCTCACAGAACACCGAAGCGGCATCGAGGATGGGCCGATAACCTGTGCAGCGACAGAGATTTCCATCAAAGAGCCGCTCAAGATCTTTCTTTGGTAAACTCACTTCTGCGTTCAATCGGGCTTCAAGAGTCATAATGAAGCCTGGCGTACAGAAGCCACACTGCGTCGCTCCTAGCTCCTGGAACGCTTCGCAGATGGGATGAGTTTCGTTGTCCGTTAGTTTCGCAAGTCCTTCGACAGTGGTGATGCTCTTTCGGTGGACAGATACCAGAGATACCAAACAGCTGGCGGTCGACAGGTGAACGGGCCGCTTCTTTCCTTCATCCCAGTGACTGAGAATCACCGTACAAGCACCACACCCTCCCTCGGAGCAGACTTCCTTGGTTCCGGCCCATCCGGTCTCCCTTAAGAACTGAAGAAGATTGAATCCAAGCTCCGCAGAGCCTTCGTCAACGACGACACGTTTTCCGTTTAGATGAAATTCAAGATTTGCCATAGGAGGAAGTGTGGTTCGGCAATGCCATCAACATAGCTATTATAGCCAATGGCATCGGGCCATGATAGTGGTCTGCCTGGCGATGTCGCTTCTACGCCAAATTGGATGAGCTAAATCTTCGATGAGCATGTCGAATAACACCCTCAATACAAATCCGACGTTCGCCAAGCGAATCTTGGCATTTAGCGGGAGGGAATTGCGATCCGAATAAAAAAATACGCACAGCGCGACCCAAAGGATGCGGAGCCAACAGCTCAGGATTCAGCGAACTTGGAAGAATGACAACAGCTGGCGAACCTCAAGAACAGACTCTATACGACCGAATCGGTGGCGAGACCACGGTCGCAAACCTGATTGATGACTTCTATTCGCGAGTAAAAAGCGACATCGAACTCGCCCCGTTCTTCGAGAACACGCCGATGGAAAAGCTGCACCGCATGCAGCGGGAGTTCTTCGCGGTCGCCCTCGGCGGTGAGAGCACCTACTCCGGGCGCCCTCTGAGCTATGTTCACCACGGTCTCGGCATCAAGCCGCGCCACTTCCAGAAGTTCGTCGAGCATCTGGACGCCACCTTGGCTGGGTTCAAACTCAGCGACGCCGACCACCAGGAGATCATCAGTCGTATCAATACCTACGTCGACGAGATCATTGGCGGAAGCGGAGGTGTAGACGGCTGATGTCGACCGCAACTGCATCTATGCTCGCGGGCGGGTTCGCGCGTGTGCACTCGCAACGACGAGGGAGAACAAGAATCCTAGCATGGTTACTATATAGCGAGGCGAGACATGGGGGTGGAGAAGTGATCGTTGATCCAACAGAATAAATAACGCATGCCTAGTACCAATTTTCGTGCTTCAATCAGGCCCAGTACCCCGACATGACACCTTTACCCCGAGACCGAATGGCAGAACAGCACAAAACTCTTAGCCTCAGAGTCATTCCCATTGCATTGATGCTGGCTGGAGTCTGCCTGCTGAGTTTGCAGTGCAACTCCACACGTCCGGGGCAGGTGAGACACAGTGACGAAGCGCTCTGGCCTGCCCGCGTTCCTGATCGGATCGATTTCGCACGCGATGTCAGACCACTCTTGGAAGACCAGTGTCTCGAGTGCCACAACCACGTAGATGCCCGCGACTTCGCTGGGCTGAACCTCGAGACGCGAATTTCTGCGTTCACCTCTGGGAGAAGAGCCCCGGTCATCGTGCCTGGAGATGCTCGAAAGAGCCTCCTCATCCAAGTCCTCAAACTCAATCCGAGCCACGCGACGTCCATGCCCGCGGCACCAGAGAAGGTGAAAGGCGTGCGACTCGCGATCCTGGAGAAATGGATCAACCAGGGAGCTGATTGGCCGAAGAGCGTCCGCTTGGTTCGACCACAGGACGTCCGATAGGTGTTCTAGCCCCAATCACACACAACGAATTGCAGGATCTGCGATAAATCAATCTGAACCTTGAGGAGAAGGAGATCGTTGTTCTGCTCAGGCACTCCGGAAGCGGAAAATCGACACCCCTACTAATGGCAACGTGCTCTACTGTGGCCAAGCTTACTTACTTGCCTGAATCAGGTCAGAGCCAAAGTAGGGCTGCAGTGCTTCTGGGATTTTGATTGATCCGTCCGGTTGCTGATAGGTTTCAAGCAGCGCGACATAGAGGCGAGGCAATGCGGTGCCGGATCCGTTCAATGTGTGGCAGAATCGGTTCTTTTTCGTTTCTTTATCTTTGAAGCGTAAGCCCATGCGGCGGGCCTGGTAGTCTTCGAAATTTGAGCAACTCGACACTTCAAGATACGCGCCATGTCCCGGTGCCCATACTTCGATATCGTACGTTTTCGCAGCACTGGCACCGATATCACCAGTGCAAAGTTCGATCACTCTGTAGTGCAATCCTAACAATTGCAGAACTTTCTCAGCGTTGGCAGTGAGCTTTTCCAGCGCATCGTAGGAATTGTCCGGATGCTCGACTTTGACCAGCTCGACTTTATCGAACTGGTGCATGCGAATCAATCCTTTGCTCTCACGCCCTGCGGACCCAGCCTCGCGGCGGAAGCAAGGTGTGTAGGCGACCATGTGCACTGGCAGCTGATCTTCCGCAACGATCTCGTCGCGCTTCAGATTTGTCACTGGAACTTCCGCCGTCGGCGCGAGGAACAATTCGTTGTTCTCGGTTCCATACATGTCGTCTTCGAACTTGGGCAGCTGTCCGGTTCCGGTCATGCAATCGCGGTTCACGACGAATGGCACGCCCACTTCTGTGTAGCCGTGTTCTGTCGTGTGCAGATCGAGTAGAAAATTGATCAATGCCCGCTCCAGCCGAGCGCCAGGTCCACGGAAAACGATAAATCCACTTCCAGCGATTTTTACCCCAGCCTCAAAATCGAGAATGCCGAGTGATGTTCCCAGATCCACATGATCACGCGGAGCATCAATTTGTGGTTTCTCGCCCCAGATGCGAATCTCAGGATTTGCGGCTTCATCAGATCCGACGGGACAGGCGTCGTGCGGCATGTTGGGAATACCCAGCAGCAATTCACGCTGACGCACATCGGCGACATCCACTTCCTCACCAATCGCTTTGATGCGATCACCGATCTCGCGCATGGCGACTTCCACTGCGGACGTGTCTTCCCCCGCTTTTTTGAGCGCACCAATTTTTTTGCTCTCCGTCTTGCGTTCGCTCTGCAGTTGCTGTTTGTCCGTCTCGCCTTTGCGCCGCACTTCATCACATCGAAGCAATTCGTCGATGAGTTTCCATGCGTCACCGCCGCGTGACTTAACGCGTTCGCGCACTGCGTCCGGGTTTTCCCTGATGATCCGAATGTCGAGCATAAGGCAGCGAAGGTAATTCCTGCCGCCGTCAGGGCAACCGATTTGTCAATTCCCTGCGACGAGCGTATTTCTTTAGCCGGGCTGAGGGTGTCACCTCAGGCAGAACCACGCCGTTTGCGCCGGAGGACAGGCAATCGGTCACGCTTGTTCAGGCGAGTCGATTCCTGCTGCCCCTGCTGAGGAGACGCAGACTCAATGGTAGGATTCATCTCAAAAAATGCTGCATCAGCAGATGCTTCGTGCGGTTCCGGGACTGAGGACGGTCGCTCACTCTCTTCCTGCACGACCTGACTGATCGGTTTTGAGAATCCCGGACTGCCGAAACCAAATGCTGTGTCCGCCCCTTCTTCCCGCGCGATTTCATTCCGCAACAACTGCTCAATCTTGGCATCGAGATTGCGATAGCGGCTCATCGCCTTATCGTAAATCTCTTCGCTAAGATGGATGTGCAACCGCTTGCCACGCGCGCGAGGGATATTCATCGACTGACAGTAACAGTAGTCAGGGCACCTAGTCAATGCCATTCCCAGCTTATCATCACCCCTCAAAATAGAAGCCGTGGATGGTTGCTTGTGGACCTCCTACGCACAATGTAGATTCCTTACTATGTCCGATTCTTCGCTGAGGCAGTTTGTGATTGCTCTGATAATGGGCTGCATTGGGACGCTTGAAGCCGGGCTGATCAACTCAGCCACGGACTCGGCGCCCGACAGCAGACCGCTCAGCTTCGTCAATGATGTGCTTCCAGTATTAAGCAAGGCTGGGTGCAATGGATCGCATTGCCATTCTAAGCCAGAAGGACAAAACGGCTTCAAATTGTCGGTTTTCGCCTATGACCCGGCATCGGATTACCTTGAAATCACTAAGGACAACCGCGGCAGGCGCATCATGCCTGGTGCTCCAGAGCAGAGTCTGCTCCTGCTGAAAGCCACCGCTGCTGTCCCGCATGAAGGAGGTGAACGATTCGCTCGCGGCTCTGATGCTCACACTCTGCTGGTTCGATGGATTTCTTCAGGAGCACCTTTCAAAATCGAAGGCGAGCCGGAACTGGAATCGATTACGCTGTCGCCTGCGGATATAATAGTCGAGAGCAACAGCCGCCATCAACTCACCGTAACAGGCCGCTATTCGGATGAATCCGAGCACGATGTCACTGCGCTCACGCGGTTCGAAAGTCGTGCCTCTGCCTTCGCCACCGTTGACGAATCCGGCGCTGTTCAGATTGGCAATCGGGCCGGTGATGCGATCATCATTGCTCAGTTTATGGGCAAGGTAGCCATCGCTCGGCTGACGATCCCCACCGAGCACACGTTGACAGCGGATGCATCGGCGCAATTGCCCGATGGACACTTCATTGATCGCCTGGCGAACATCCGGTTTCAACGTCTTGGTCTGATTCCTTCAGATCCCAGCAGTGATGGCGATTTCCTACGTCGTGTGTCGCTCGATCTCATCGGCCTGCTGCCAACCGTTGCCCAAGCGAAGGCCTTTCTCGCGGACGATGATCCTGACAAGCGTACCAAAGCGATCGATGCCCTGTTGCTCCATCCCCGATGGGCCGATCACTGGGCGGTCAAATGGACAGATCTCCTGCGGCCTAATCCTGATCGCGCGGGCGTCAAGAGCGTCTACCTGCTCGACCAATGGATCAGAGAACAATTTCGCAACGATGTTCCGTTCGACGAATTTGCGCGGGCCATTGTCACCGCAGAAGGCAGCACACATCGGTTCGGGCCGGCAGTCATTTTTCGCGATCGACGTGAACCTGCCGATCGCACCACTTTGTTCAGTCAGATATTCCTTGGAGTGCGGATGGAATGTGCCCGCTGTCACCATCACCCGAATGAAAAATGGAGTCAGGACGACTTCTTCCAGATGGCCGCATTCTTTGGGGAATTGAAACGCAAAGGCACTGGAATATCGCCTCCGATCTCGGGCAGTGCTGAATTTTTCTACCATACGCCAGGAGGAAAAGTGGAGAATCCCGTGACTTCGGAAGTGATGATGCCTAAACCGCCGGACGGACCATTTGCTTCCACCACTGACGGTGGAGATCCGCGGGAAGCACTGGCCGATTGGATGACCCAGCCGGACAATCCTTTCTTTGCCAAAGCAGTCGTCAATCGAGTCTGGGGCGAAATGATGGGCCGCGGATTAGTCCATCCCGTCGACGATTTTCGCGCATCCAATCCAGCGAATCACGAAGCCGTTCTCGAAGCCCTGGCAGCGGATTTTGTGAAAAATGGTTACCGGCTCAAACAGCTCATGCGAACCATTGCGACCTCAAGCGTCTATCAACTGAGTTCAACACCGAATGCCACCAACCTCGCGGATACTGAGAATTTTTCCCGTTCATACAAACGACGCTTGCCGGCTGAGGTTGCAGCCGATGCAGTGGCGCAAGTGACCAGTACATCGACCACTTTTGCCGGACTCCCTGGAGCCGCAGCTGCGGTGGAAGTTTGGAATTTCAAGACTCCCTCAGACATGCTCGATGCCTTCGGTCGCCCCGATTCCAGCAGTGATTGTCCATGCGAACGCAACATGAGCACCAGCGTGGTCCAGGCGTTGCACCTGATGCACTCAGATCGCCTGCAGGAACAATTCAATGCTCCAGAAAGTCGCATCACCCAACTGTTGAAAGATTCCTCGCTTTCCAGCGATGCAATCATCGACGAGATCTATCTCGCTGCTTACTGCCGTAATCCGATTGCTGAGGAAAGGAAGATTGCTCGCAAGTTATTTGATCAAGTGACCAACAAAGAAGCCGACTCTCAACGAGTGGCCATGGAGGATCTCCTATGGGCGTTGTTGAACACTGCTGAGTTCGTATTCAATCATTAGTCTTACCCGACCGGCCTCTCGTCCTGCATCACTCTTCAGGGGTTGTCTAGGATCGGTGACTCCTCGCCTCCTAAGTTAAGCCGTGTATAAAAGTGATGAACGATTCCGCGTTTCCTCCCACCGGGAAGTCCAGAAGGGCTCCTCTACGAAGCTCTGACCTCCAGATTCATTTATCATCCTGCCACCTAATAGATAATCTGACTGTGCTTGGACAGTGGTTCGTCTCCATTGATCGTGTAGCGGATCTCGAATTCCGAGATTCCTACATCGAGGGCAAGGTCAAATTCATCATCAATGAATCCTGCCCCCTGTCTGAATGCGATCAGGGTACCAAACCCGAGCATTACTACCTCATTCGATCCAATCAGAAGACTCCCCAGAATCATTCTCGAATCCTGAATCATTCTGGGCGAGAAACTCTAGATCAAGAGCTCCGAAATCGCAATTCTGGGCTTGCTCAGCGTTCGAGATCAAACACCAGGACGCGTCCGCCCTCGAAGGGCAACGATGCTGCTGCAAATCGGGTGCTGATCGAGAATCCGTTGATATCCGGGATGACGAGCGGAGTAGCGATTTCTCGCCAGGATTCGCCAGTGAGCCCACTGCGTTCGAACTGATGAATGATTGCCGTCTTGCGATCGGGGCTGCGCTCGGCAATGACGGCCCGATTACCTTCGATCGCGACCTGAACACCGAAATCCGATGGATTCTGGCAGCTGAGCGGCGCGGTAATCCGACCGGAGGATTGCCAAGCATTAGTCCCGCCGTGGTCGCGACGAAAGATCAATGCTTCACCTGGCTGATTCGATTGTGGCTTTGGCCATCCTGCCAGCAATGTGTCTGCATCGCAGGATAAGGCACTTCCAAAGGAGTTGAAATCACCGCCCGGATTGAATTCAAACACCTCAACCCAATTTCCCTCCTTTCTCTTTAGGAGGGAAATGCTTCCCCGTCCAGTTTTGATAACGATCGTCCCGGCGTCCGGAAATACCGCGGCTCTCCCAAAGTTATTCCTCGTCCGATCCACGATGCCAGCGAACTTCCACATTTCTCCGCTGTCGCAATCAGTAATGCGTTCGTAGATATTCGCTCGGCGCTTTATCCCAGTCTTGCGCGCTTCCGCGACGACCATCAAATCGTCGCTCATGGAAAACCATTGCCCGAACACATTCGAGGCCGCCGGATCCGCCGACACCAATTTCTGAACCCACGTCCACTTCCCACCGGATTTGTGGTAGAGATGAAGTGCGCCTGCCTCGGAGTGTCCGTCCACGGGTTCCACTACAGCGGCCACGGCGGCCCAATCGCCGTGCACTCCCGCATTGAAACCAAACCTCCAGCGATCGAGGTTTTCATCGGGAGGGGCAAGGGATGTAAGCTGCCATTCGTGGGACTCTAATGTCTGTTCATACAACCAGGCACCACCGCTTGCTCCTCTGCCAATGCCTTGGCTGGCAATGACGTGATCTCCAGAAACCCAAACACTATAAGTTGGCAGTTCTCTTCCTGGCTCCGGCGGAATGATGACGGCATCAGCGAGTTGCAAGGCCTCGGGCTCAGAGATCCGGCGAGGTACTGCCGGCAGCTGCGGCGCAACGCCTCCAGCGGTGGCTCCTCCAAGGGCGGCAACTTCGCCCTCGGTTAAGACGGCGTCATAGAGCGCAATACTACTCACCAGTCCTGATCCAGTGAACCCGTCGCCATCAGCAAAAAAATGAACCTCTTCATCCAGGCTCATATGGGAATCAAGACGCCCTTGTGGCCATGTAGGGCCGGCCGGCTCACCGTCTATCCAGAGACGCACCAGTTGTGAGGTTCCACGTGCTGAAACCGCCAGAGCGATCCGCACCCCACTCGCCCGCATGAATTCTTCTGCCGCGGTGCTGCCGGCTCGAAAGAATGCCTCCCCCCCAGAATGGCCAGCTCACATCCAGAGGTATTTCCAACGGAAGCCTGCATCAATGCCGTAGAGTTCTTGAGCGATGGAAACATCACATCCATCACCAGTGTGTATTCGTTGGTTTCAGTGGCAAAGTCCCAACCGTTTGGGCCAATTGGGTTGTCAGCGGTCAGATATTCGGTGACGAGGAACTTGGGAAAACTCAGGGCCTGCGCCACCGCACCGCCGATCTCGGAAGTTTGAAATTCGAGTAGCGGTTCGCCAATTACGCGAATAGGTGGCCCGCCTTCGATATCGTTTCCAACAATGTAGCCGGGGTTCAAAACGACATCTTGAGCTCTACTCAAAGATGGAGCTATCCATACGAGGAGAGAAATGAGCACGCACCAAACTGCGCCACGGATAGAGCAGGGTAAGCTTGCAATTGAATAGGGCACTCGACCATTTAAGTTGGCGCGCGATCGCGGCGGCCGCGTGTTGGGCAGGCAATGGATAATCTGTGGATTCATGTTGTGATTTCTGGTTGCGAGGTTCTTGGCTGCTTTTACGTTTCTGGATGCGACGGCCTGTGGGTTGCCCCATGAATTTTCTGGGTGGCGGCCGCTTTTGACGGCGACAGAAAGAACGAGAGCGTCACCATACTAAGAAACATTTTTCTGAAAACGTTACACTTGAACGTCGTTTTTTTTGAACAGCGGGAACTCCGCCGGGGGAAGTTGCCTTCCTCTGGAATTTCCTGAAAACTGAAAGATGCCTCTGCGGGGCCTCAGGGAGCGACCCGAGCTTCGGGTGCAAACCTCGAACTGCAGCACAGAAAATAGCAACGGGCAGAAATGAGAGATGGAATTCATCATAGTAAGAAAAAAACGCGCACGCCGTAACACATGAGTGTTCACTTTTCTGTATTGCCCCGAAGCGTGCCTGCTCAAATCCGAGTTGGCTATGGTGCCATACCACCAAAATGAATTCCGAGTTTCTCGTAATAGCATGGTGATCCAGATTATGAGCCCTGAGGCCATTGAATGCGACGACTAGAGGCTCCAGCGGCACCGGTGAGATGGACGAATCACTCAAGAAGTCATCAGCCTAAATCGAGAAATTGAGTGACTACGCATCTTTTCTCACGTTTTTCTGTAACGTTTGCGAGATTTTGCTTCTCTATCCGGTGACGGATACAAACAACGCCATGTCACGATTTCACTGCAACTCACTCATCTCGGCAATCCCTGCAATTTACGAGTTACTCGTAAAGAGGCAGAGCTCGTCGCGATTCTAGATTTTATTGACTTTCAGTCTCCCACCAGATTAACATTCCATCAGGCATCGTATGAATCTCCTTACAAAAAAGCCTGACTATAACGGATTCGGGGAGTGCTAGAAAACCGCTCTATTCGCGGCACATGACGATGCCAATCTGAAATTTTCCAGCCAGTTGTCGCTGTAGCGTTTTTGCATGAGATGCTCGGCTGGGCATTGCGCTTTCTTCTTTCTGGCGGTATGCGGATTCCATGGCGCAAAGTTATGAATCTGCGCCCAGGCCCGGATCAGCATTCGTGAATGCACGAAGTGCCCCCGCAGATGACGCATCGCAAATAGCTTTCTGTCCAGCGATCCCATCACACGGTCGACTTCCGTGCTGACACGGTGCCCCTCCGGACGATCATACCATGCTTTGTAACTGGCCAGCTTGTTCTCGTTTGCCCGGCTCAGCTTGCCTATCATCCTTTCTGGTAACCAGTCTCCTAATGCCAGGCATCTTTTCATAAACGCGCTCCAGCGCCGCGCAAAGCCGCGCTTGGTTCCTGCCTCATAGCAGTGCCAGAATTCATTGGCGATCACTTCAAACTGCTCCCGGCACTTGCGTTTGCAGCCGTCGCGTATGCCGATGAACAGATGCAGAATGCAGGTGATCATCACCACGGATTTTCCCCACACTTCGGGGGTCGCTGCTACTGTCGAGGTGTATCCGTCGGTATTGACTGACTTGATCTTGTGTCCGGGCGCGGCGCGATCGATCTCGCCCTTGAGCACGCCATATCCTTTCACCAGTGCTTCTTTGTCAGCCTTTTCTATCAATTCAGCGCCCAGTACACAGCCGCCTCCAGCACTCACCGCCACGTAGGCTTTCTCTCCCATATACTTTGCATGCTTCTCATCACAGGCAATGTCCTCGGGTAGCGCACATCCAGATTCCTGAGTGACTTTGCCCGCCAGTGCGCCAGCAATACTGGTCATGCCTATGCGTTTTTCGAGCCTCCAATAGTAACAGGCATCTCTGCCGTAAATCTGTGCCAAAGCCCAGTAGGGAACATTGAATTTACGTAGAAACAAGGGCATCTGGACGTCCTCCACGCATCCAGTCATATAGGGCATGATAGAAGCTGGAACGACCCGGTAATAGAGTTCCTGAGTGCCAGAGCCGACACGAATGCGTCGGATACGCATCTCCATTTTTTTCGATAATCTGACGTCTTTGAAGCCGAAGTCGCCATCGAACCCGGGCGGGAAACACTCGGGATGCTCCGCGTAGCACTGGTTAAGAAGAGCACGAAAAGCGTCGTTATCATCGATTGCCGCATCGTAAGTTTCGCGATCAACCGGAATGACGATCTCTCTTGAAATCACTGGCTCACGGAAATCATCATCCTTGGGGCGCTGCGGTTGTCTTTTTGGAACATCTTCAATCATGATGCGGAAAGCATCGCAGCGACGTTGTTTTTAAGCCAATGTTAGTATCGAGTAAATACTAACATCACCACAATAGTCTAACAATGACACAATTACTGTACCCCGAAACGCTGCCTCGATGCAGGAGCGTTCGGGTATGTTCCGAAGAGCGCTTCGCCAGATGTGCTTTTGGAAGCGATCAGTGAAATCCTGGCAGGAAATCTCTGGGTCAGTAAAGACGTCACCCGTTTTCTGCTGGGAAATGGCAAACATGGCAGCAACGGAATGAATGGGACATCACCGCAAACGAACGGTGACGGGAAACACGAATTGGGAATCGATAGCCTTTCCAATCGTGAACTTCAGGTTTTTCGTCTCACTGGTGAGGGCTTGCCGACACGCGTCATTGCTGAGGCCATGACCATCAACCCGCGGACAGTGGAGTCGCACAAGGAGCATATTAAGGTAAAGCTAAGTTTGAAAACGGGGACGGAACTTACGACCAAAGCGACACTCTGGTTACAGGGACAACTCTAGCTCTGCTTCTTTTCATTGCTATTAAATCATCACTGTGAAACTGTCTTATCTGACTCTAATGGAATGAATGAAGTGTCTCGCAGGGCTGCGATGTGGCCGTATGATGTCGGGAAGGCACTCGATTTGGACGATGATCAGATATTCGCTAACTCGGGTATTGATGCGCAACGGCTGAAGGAATCAAAGCGAATCGGATGGGATAGTTATGTGGCACTGGTAGAGAACATCCATACTCACGTTGGTGCCGACGGCATGCGGAAGATGGGCAGGGAGTATGCGTTCAAAGATGAGTTTCGTGGAATTCGACGCATGGCAGGGCTGATTGCGAGCCCACGAGCACTTTACCACTTTCTAGCGCGCTGGGCAGGCCCGGCCAATAATAGTAACATTCGCTTTACGATGGAGGACGAGCCAGCAGGCACAATCCTACACACCTGCGCAATTGAAGATGGATTCCGCGATTGCCCTGACTTCCTCTACGGTGCGACAGGAGCGCTCGAGGTAATGCCCTGTATGCTGGGGCTCCCTTCAGCACGTATCGAGGAATTGGAGATCGAAGAACGCTTTGGGGCCTACCGAATTCACGTTCCTGATTCACGCACTCTCACCGCTCGCACCGGACGCATGCTGCGACGATTTGTCGGCATGGCGGCTGTTCCATCCGTCCTGATTGAGCAATCGCGAGAAATCGCAGAACAGTCCGGCACGCTGACACGTCAGCACGAAGATTTCCGCACGGTGGTCGACGGCATGTCTAAATGTGTGTTCGTCCTGGACGGAACGCAGTTGCTTCAGTTACTCTATGCCAATCGATCCTGCCGGACGGTTCTAGGTATCCCTGACGCCACTCCCCTTCCATTAATCAGAATCGATCACTGCGTCGCCGCAGGCTCAATCGCCACTTGGGATCGATTGCTGGCGGCAACGCATTCTCGTCAGAATGCGGTCGAAAGATTCGAGATCGAATTTTGTTGTGAGAAGATATCTGGTGAGGAGAAAAAAAATGCTGAGATGGAAAGTGAAGCAATCCCACCCGATCGCATCCTGCTGTCATTCGATGCTCCCCGCACGATCCTGTTCGGCGAGCGGGAAGGCGTCCTGCTCGCCGGGCGCGATGTAACCGCCGAACGACAATTGGATGAGCAAATGCGTTCTGCGGCCTACGAAGAACGGCGGCGGCTGGCGATGGAGCTGCACGATGGACTGGGTCAGCAGCTGACCGGTATCGCCTGGCAGGCATCCATATTGAGCAATGAGCTGGGCAAGAATGGCGGAAGGTCGACCGCAGGGTTTGCCACCGCTGAAACGCTGGCCAGCATGGCGCGCGAATCCATTCACACGGCTCGAGATCTGGCGCACGGTCTGGCGATTCAAGACGTGGCTCCCGACAATTTGCGGAGGGCACTCCTGAGACTGCAGGATGAAACCACGGCAATGGCAGCCATCAAGTGTTCGCTTTCACTGCCTGAAGAATCCATTACCACTACGGCGGCCAGTTTGGTCGAGATGATCAATATTCTGAAAGAAGCTGCGACCAACGCTGTCAAGCACGCCAGGTGTCGTGAATTTGCAATCTCTCTTGAACCGTCCGAGCACGGATGGTACCTCACCGCTGTCAACGACGGACAATCAGTAGATCCCAAGCGCCTTGAAACTCGCTCCCGTTCTGGTGTGGGAAGCCTGGGCTTGCAATCAATGAAATTACGTGCACATCGATTGGGGGGAGAGCTTCAATTTGAGCCGTTGCCAAATGGATTGCGATTGATGGTATCGCTCCCAACTTCTGCGATTTCGACCGAACGCTCTGCCGAGAACGAAAGCGCAGCGCTGCAAAAGAACGCGTCCACCTTCAAGCCGGTCGTCTTGAGCGCAGCCGCGAAGGTATTGGTGGCAGACGATCACGATCTCGTAAGGGCGGGGCTGGTCAACTTACTGAATGCGTCCCAGGGTATCGACGTCGTTGGATACAGTTGATAAACACGGCGGCACTAGACCAGAGCGCTCAGCGCAAGATTTGAGCATCCCAGCTCTCAAGAATCTGCAGACTTCATGGACCTACACCTAACTTAACTTAGGCCTCAGGCGGATCGCAGAGAATGACAAACTCAGTGGTGAACCTGGCCAATGTTCTAATCGCGCACTCAGCTCATCTTAGAAGCTCAACCAGATTACGCCGACTAGCAGAGCGGCAAGGCACACCAGCTTGGGCCGCAGGAATTGACGCTCACCGTAGATTACAACGCCTCCAGTGAAGGTGACTAACACGGCCATGCGTCTTATCGGCGAAATCACCGAAATCAATGCCTCGGGGTCGCTTACGGCGTTAAAGTAAAGGATGTCGGCCACGAGCAAACTGATACCGATCAAGGGGATTGACCAGCGCCACTGGAAACGGTGGTTCGTCCACAAACCACGCCTCCACATGATGTAGAACGGCGCGAGGACGACGACCAGATAAAGCGAGAACCAGGCTTGCACGGTCGATGGCGCAAGGCCGACCCTCTGCAAAAGGAATTTGTCGTAAATCGAACTGCAGGCGCCGAACACGGTCGCGGCAATCATGAATAGCACCCAGCGGTTCTTGTGGAAGTGAATACCCTCTAACTTTCCGACAAATGAGAATGCGTAGAACGCAGCCAGGATGATGGCGACGCCGACCCACTGGGCAGGTCTTGGCACCTCGCCCATGAAGGTGACTGCGATCACGATTGTCCACAGCGGTCCCGTCGCCCGGATCGGGCCAGCGGTCGAGAGCGGCAGGTGCTTCAGCGCGAAGTAACCGAACAGCCACGAGGTGGCGACCAATGCCGATTTTGCAAATAGCCAGCTGTGCTCCGTCGGCGAAAGCGCCGAAATTTTGAAAAATCCAAGGCCAAAGGGAAGCGATTCCGGGGCAAGCGCCGACCAGATCAAAAAAGGCGTCCAAAAAGCAGCTCCTGCCACTACGCCGAAGAACAACACCGGCAGCACCGCGTTGTCACGGACGGCGTGCTTTTTCAGCAGATCATAAACTCCAAGGCAGAGAGCGGAGAGAATGGAAAGAAGAACCCAGTCCATGCGAGCGACTATGGGGCAGATCCAAAGATTCGCGATGATTGCTTACTGCGAAATACCAACAGACGTGTGAAAAGATTGAGCAAAGTGCCCGCTTGGCAGACTCTCAAATTTGGGTTTCCCCATCCACTCGTCAACTCGTCGCTATTGCAGCACGAATAGTTTTCGGACAGTCCAACCGATACTCTTTACGGCAATACCAGCGGGCCCTGGAATGGAGCGTTGCTTCAGATTCAGTTCCAGAGAAGCCATCTGCACTTTGTCTTTGAGTGCCCTGTAAGTCGCATTCATGGAATCAATCTCTGTCTGCACACGGGTGAGTTCTTTCTCGATCTCGAGCATTTCTTTCACTGTCTTTGCCTCGGTGAGCAGTGCCTTCAAGCGATCACGCAGGGCAATCTGGTTCTGCAATCGGGCTTCGAGATCGATCCACTGCTCTGTTACATCATCGTCCTTGAGTCTGCGATAAGTCTCGTGCCCAAGCTCAGCGATCGCATCAGCGGTAGCTGTCAGACTTGCGGATGGCACCCGGATAGTGAAATCCGCGCTGGGCCGCTCGCCGGCTGAATACCGACGCTCACTGGAGGATTCAATGCGTCCCTTCTGTTCTCCGACCACCGCCTTCACCGACTCCGTCGCCACTTTGAAATCAGCAACTTCAACGCTTTGTGAGCCTGATTGAATACGGTATTCCACCGCATCCCTAGATGTTGAATATTTGGCACTTGAAGTGTTGGCTCCATGCTTCAGCGCGGTCGATCCACAGGAAATCGCCAACAAAGCACTCATTAATAGGCAAAAGGAAGTCAATCGTTGCATCAGTTGGTTTATCATACTGCTAATTTCTTAGCATCCAATTCGAATAGAGCAAGCAAGAATTAACTCTTTTTGGTTTGGCGAGGGAGCCAAAAAGAAGAAGAGCTGTCGGGCAGTTGGGTCTCGGTAGTTGATCTGAGATGACCATTTCTTATCCGTCCCATTTCCCATTTGCCGTGTCCTCTTTTTAAATGCTTCCACAAACCAAAGGCGAATATGCCGCAGTGGCGGCTCCAATTTAAGATTGCTGGGAGAATGTCCTCAACGCCTCGACGCGTTAGAGCTTGCGCATGGGAGGGCGACAAGGAAACATTGATCCACGAAAAGGCGCACGCCCACGACGAAATATGAGACTTAACAACAAAAACGCCACGATCACGGGTGGTGGTTCAGGAATTGGACTGGCAATTGCTCAGCGATTCGCAAACGAAGGCGCACGCGTCACGATCCTTGAGCGGGACGAAGCAGTCGGTGACGCGGCGGCAGAAAAGATTGGCATGGGTGCGAGCTTTGCCGTGTGTGATGTCGCCAATTTGACAGCGGTCGAGGAAACATTTCAGCAGCTTGGCCCGCAAGACATTTTAGTGAACAATGCTGGCATCGCTCACATTGGAAATATTGAGAACACCAGTGCAGAGGATTTTGACAAGGTTCTCTCCGTAAATGTGAAGGGAGTTTACCATTGCACGCGCGCGGTGTTGCCTCAGATGTTGACGTCTGAAAACGGAGGCGTCATCTTGAATCTTGCATCGGTGGCATCCAAGCTGGGGATCAGTGAGCGCTTCGCATATTCGGCATCCAAGGGGGCCGTTCTATCGATGACGCTGTCGATCGCGCGCGACTACGTCGACAAAAAAATCCGCTGCAACTGCATGTGCCCCGCCAGAGTGCACACACCATTTGTCGACGGCTACCTCAATGAACATTACCCGGACAACAAGGACGAAATGTTTGCAAAGCTTTCTGCGTATCAGCCGATCGGTCGCATGGCTGAGCCGGCGGAGATCGCCAGTCTAGCTTGCTTCCTGTGCTCCGATGAGGCTGCATTCATCACTGGCAGCGCCTACGATATTGATGGCGGGGTCACACTTTTACGGTAGCGTCTTCTCACCTGGAATATGAAAGCACTGGTCAAAGCGAAAAGCGAACCTGGCATCTGGCTCGAAGATGTCCCTGAACCGGAAACCGGAATCAATGATGTCCTGATTCGAGTTCAGCGCACAGGAATCTGCGGCACCGACCTGCACATTTACAACTGGGACAAGTGGGCACAGAAAACTATCCCGGTGCCAATGACTGTTGGCCATGAATTTGCTGGCGTCATTGAAGAAGTCGGTTCAAATGTGCACGATTTTCAAGTAGGCGACCTCGTCAGTGGCGAAGGACATCTGGTCTGCGGCCATTGCCGGAACTGCCTCGCGGGACGGCGTCACCTTTGCAAAGATACTCATGGTGTTGGTGTCACCCGTCCGGGAGCATTCGCCGAGTATCTGAGCCTGCCGCAAACCAACATCTGGTACCACGACCAGAAACTTGACCCTGACGTGATGTCGATTTTCGACCCGTTCGGCAATGCTGTCCACGCTGCACTTTCATTCAATGTGCTGGGAGAAGACGTTCTGATCACCGGCGCGGGACCCATTGGCATCATGGCCGCGGCAGTGGTGCGTCACGCAGGTGCCCGGCACGTTGTGGTAACTGATGTGAACGCTTACCGCCTGGAATTGGCGAGCACAATGGGGGCTACTCGAGTGGTCAATGTCAGCAATGAATCGCTCGCCGATGTGCAGAAGGAATTGGCAATGCGCGAAGGCTTCGATATCGGACTGGAAATGTCAGGCAACCCGGTCGCATTTCGTGACCTGCTGGCGAACATGGCCCACGGTGGCGAAATCTCGCTTCTTGGAATTCCCTCGGAAGACATCGCCATCGATTGGAACACGGTTATTTTCAACGGCCTCACTATCAAGGGCATTTACGGCCGCGAAATGTATGAGACCTGGTACCAGATGACCGTCATGCTGCAGAGCGGATTGAACATTGCACCGATCATCACCCACCGGCTTCCCTACCTGGAATTCGAAGAAGGATTTCAAGCAATGAAGTCCGGCAACTGCGGCAAGGTCGTGCTCGACTGGACAGTCTGATTTCGTTCACCAGGCCAGGCGGACGCCCGCGCCAAAGGTGCTGACGTCGTCCTTCAATTGTATATTTCCTGATATTCCAATCGCGTCTGTGAGCTTGTAGATCAGACTCCCACTGACACCAAAGTTGCCATCATCCGCATCGCTGAGCTTAGTGTATTCCAGGAATGCGCCAGCTTCCAGCGAGTCGGTGAGAATCATGCGCACACCGGGTCTCAGGTAAATTCCGCCGCCATCGATGATGCCATCGACATCGTCAAAAACGTCACCTGATAGATCCTGATTTTCGTAAAAGAAACCACCACTGGCCACGAGGTGAAACCTGTCAGTCAGTGGAATGTGTCCACCTATTCCAAGCTCGAACTCGGTGTAGTTACCACTCTCATCCAGATCAAAAAACTTGTCCGCCTTCACTTCGGTATTGGTCGTTCCGTAGAGCACCTCTGCCTCGATGAAGAAATACCAGAGCACATCGAGCGACAGATCCAGACTGACCGCGTGACCATCATCCAGCAGGCTATTGTCGTCATCAAAGACCATGTAGCGATATCCCATCTCCAGCAGATCATAGCTGATGCGATCGAATGCCGATGGTCGTGACTTCGTCGATTGTGGCATAGACGACTCTGGAGCTGGCCCATCGTAGTAGCCGTAGCTGCCGGGATTCTTCTGTGCTTGAGCGCCCACAGTCCCAAGTATTCCCCCCAGCAGGAAACTGGTCATTTTTACAATAATTTTAGAATTACGAACAATCATGTTTAGTTTTTTATCAGATTTGCGAGATAATATTCCGTAATTTATTAAAATGTAAATCGAAGTTTTTAAAATTTTTCGGCATCATGCTACCGCAATAGAGACAGTGTTCTTCTGCCCTTGTCAGCCGGAGCTATCAGTAGGCTACCGGCGCGGTTTCCGAAACCACAGCTCAAGCCTCACGAAGATCAGCGAGTGCAACTTGCCGCTACCGTACAGCTCCGGCACCCCACCGCCTGCTTTTGAGAGTCCTTCAACTTTGCCGACTTTTGGCCTATGCGAACAATTCGTGCACGACATTGCCAGCGACGTCTGTCAGTCGGAAATCCCGACCAGCGTAGCGGTGAGTCAGCCGTTCGTGATCCATTCCTAACAGATGCAGAATCGTGGCATGGAGATCGTGCATGTGCACTTTATCAACGATGGCCGTGTCCCCCAGATCATCAGTCTGGCCATGTGCGATGCCCGGCTTCACGCCACCGCCCGCCAACCACACGGTAAACCCTCGCGGATTGTGGTCGCGGCCATCCTTGCCCTGAGAGAATGGAGTGCGGCCGAACTCGCTTCCCCACCAGACCAGTGTGTCCTCCAGCAGACCACGTTGCTTCAGGTCTTCCAGTAGACCCGCTACAGGCTTATCGGTTGCACGGGCGTGCTCTTCATGTTTGGGCATATTCGAGTGTTGATCCCAGCGCGGATTGGCCGATTCGTCAGAGTAGTTCACCTGGATAAAACGGACTCCCTTCTCTGCCATTCTTCGCGCCATCAGGCACTGCCGCCCGTAGTCGTCGGTGACCTTCTCGCCGATTCCGTACGATTCCAAAGTTGCCGCTGATTCATCGTCGAGATTGAGAATATCCGGGGCATTGAGCTGCATGCGGTTGGCCAACTCGAATGACTCGATCGTTGCCTCCAGTTCATCGTCCTGTCGCCCGTTCAATTGCGCCCGATTAAGCTCCTGAAGAAAATCAAATTGCGCACGGCCCTTCGCTTCCCCCAGGAAAGAATTCTTCAAATTCTGAATCGTCGCCTGTTTCGCCGGGAGTCCCGCGCGTCCGATGACCGTCCCCTGATGCGCGGCTGGTAAGAATGCGTTCGAGTAATTGCGCGGCCCGCCTTTGCTTGCGGATGGCATGATCGTAATGAACCCTGGCAAGTTCTCGTTCTCTGTCCCCAGTCCGTAGGTAATCCAACTACCCATCGATGGTCGCACAAGATTCGTGGCTCCCGTATGCAGGAACAATGTCGACGGACCGTGCGCCACGCCTTCCGTGTGCATCGAATGAATGAAGCAAAGATCATCGACGTGCCGCGCCGTGTGAGGAAAAAGATCACTGACCCAGCGCCCGCTGTCTCCATGCTGCGAAAAATTCCACATCGGCTTCATCAACTTCCGCTGGCTCTTCTGGCCAAAGGTGTCGAATCGCACGCCTGTAAAATCGATCGACTGGCCGTCGCGGACAATCAGCTCCGGTTTGTAGTCATAAGAATCCACATGGCTGGGGCCGCCTGCCATGAACAAAAAGATCACGCGTTTTGCACGTGGAGGAAACATGGGTAACTTTGCGGCAAGAGGATTCACGCCCTTGCTACCATCTGCCAATGCCTGCTGCCCTAACATTCCATTCAATGCCAGGGAACCAAACCCGCAGGCTGTCGACTTCAGTAGTTGGCGGCGCGTGAACATTACGTGGAAATATAGGGACGGGGTTGGGAGAATTCAATCAAGATAACGGAAATCAATAGAGGCGAATAGTGCCTGACAAAACTGCTTCCACGTTTCAGTGAGATCATCCGATTGCTGAAAAAAGCGTTCTGTCATGGCAGCTTCCCTGACTGATGGCGGCCGACCAAACACGTAATCATAGGCAGCGGTGGGAGCTAAGTCCTGTGCCTGCATGCGCGCAGCCATTTGCTCAGCCTGTTCCCGCACGAATGGACTATTTATCAGATAAAGTGCCTGAGTGGGAAGATTCGTCTCCGTCCTGCGCCCTATCACCAGATTAGGATTCGGCGCATCGAACACTTGGAACAAGTTCAGCATACTGTTGCGGAACCAGGGAACGTAAACACTGCGGCGACGGGTATCAAATGAGTAACCGAGATCGTATTCCGAAAGCTTACGAATGGTGCGCCCGCCACGAGTAGGATCAAGGTTTCCGCTGAGCACCAGCATCGTATCTCGAATGGCCTCAGCCTGCAGTCGCTTGCGATTCGCATGTGCAAACAGCCGATTCTCAGGATCCTCCTGCAATGCCTGCT
Source organism: Verrucomicrobiales bacterium (assembly GCA_051270635.1). Classification (GTDB taxonomy): domain Bacteria; phylum Verrucomicrobiota; class Verrucomicrobiia; order Verrucomicrobiales; family DEV007; genus JAGROY01. Next base: position 31,227 of record JBNMNB010000057.1, read on the forward strand.
GTGCCTGCAATGGCGGCACATTTGATGAGAGCTGATAAACGCGCGACAACATTAACTCGCGAATCATCGCTTTGGTTGACCAGCCCATCTGCATGTAGCGCAGCGCCAGGAAATCGAGCAACTCAGGGTGACTGGGCAATTCCCCTGTCGCGCCAAAGTTGTCCGGCGTGCGAACGATCCCCTGCCCCATCAGATGCAACCAGATCCGATTGACCATGACTCGGGCAGTCAACGGATTCGCGTCCGAAGCAATCCAGTCGGCAAGCTGGAGCCGACCACTTTCTCCCTGCGACAGGTCAAAGGCACTCACACCATGCGCAGGAACTGCCACCTGTAAAACGCCACGGGGCACTTGTTTCCCCTTGTTCCGCACACCGCCTCGAATGTGCACGTGGCCGTCGGCAGTCGCGTTGGATTCCTTCACCGCCATGGCCACCGGATCCGCGTAATTGGGTGCATTTTTTTTCAGTTCATCGAGTGCAGCGCGCAGTTGCTCTGCCTCAGCCTCTGCCCCCTCTGCTTCCTCTGCGTCCTCGAGGGCGCGTTTCAATTGCGCCAGTTCCTTGCGGTAAGAAGCCACATTCTGCGGAACTTTTGTCATCAATTTCTGAGTCGTATAGCTGGAAACATTTCCCGGCACCAGCGACTCAGTACTGCCAAAAATGCCTGCCAGCGCGTAGTAATCTTCCGTGGGAATCGGATCAAATTTGTGATCGTGGCAGCGCGCACAATCCAGCGTCATCCCCAGGAACGTCCGCCCTATTGCGCTGACCTGTTCATCGATCGTTTCCATCGTCAGCAGCTCTTTGTCCTGCAACTCGTAGTTGATCGCGCCAAGGACAAGATATCCGCTGGCCACGAGATGCTCGTTACGTTCCTTTTCTTCCTGCCATGGCAAAAGGTCACCGGCCAGGTGTTCACGGATGAGTTCATTGTAAGGTTTATCGCGATTGAATGACTCGATCACGTAATCTCGAAACCGCCATGCGTGAGGAAACATCAGGCTGCGTCCGCCGCCACTGGATTCCGCGAATCGTGTCACATCCAGCCAGTGCCGCCCCCACCTTTCTCCAACTTCCGGCCTGGCCAGAAGTGCATCGACGACCTTTGCGAATGCGACGTCAGACGAATCGGCATCATTGGCATCGGCAAGGAACGCATCCATCTGCGCAGGACTGGGAGGAATGCCAATGAGATCGTAGTAGGCCCGCCGCAGCAGTGTGCGCCTTTTCGCATCAGGGCCGGGCACCAAATTTGCCGCCTCGATTTTTGCTAGAATGAACTGATCGACGGCACCATTCGGCCAGTCCAAATTCTTAACCGAAGGAACCGGGCGTGCCACTGGAGCCTTGAATGCCCAAAACTTGCGCCCCTCCTCCAGGTCGATGCCCTTCTTTGCATACCTGGTCAGCCCACGGCTATCTCGAGGGTCAGGAGCACCTGCGAGAATCCATTGCCGCAAGGTCTCAATTTCTGTATCCTGCAGTCGATACTTCGGCGGCATTTGCAGGTCGGGATCCTGGTGGCCGACCGCCTTCATCACGAGACTCTCATCCGGCCTTCCAGGAATGATCGCCGGGCCGGATTCACCACCGATCTTCCAACCATCCGAAGAGTCGAGCAGCAGATGTGCCTTGGCTTCTGAGACATCCCCAGAGTGACAATCATAGCAATTTTCAGCCAACAGAGGCCTCACCTTGCTTTCGAAAAACTCGATCCCTTCAGCCCCTGCAGTCGTCACCAAAAAGCTGCCTACTGAGATGGCACCAGTTAATGAGATAAAAAAACGTTGTGAAGGACAGTTGGACACCGCAGGTGGGACGATACTTGCCTGAACGGCCGATTCCAGTCAAAACAAACATTCCCCCTGGTCCCCTCTGGTCCCCTGATGCTGATGATTGCAGGAAGCCTTTAAGCGTGCTTGATTACCTGTAAATGTCTCCCTTTTTCAGTTGCAACAATGCGTCGCGGATTTTTTGCCTTCACCTGGTGATGGCAGGCTTGGGATTGCACTGGGCAGCGCCAGCATTGCACGCTGATGTCGGAAACAATTCTCCCCTGCCGAAAGTGTATGTCAACGCATTCAGAGGCGATGCGGGGGAGACGACCTCTCAACTCGTTCGCCAGGATCTGGAACGCAGCAGCGCCTTTGAATTGATTACATTTGAAAGTTCCGACGCCTACGCGATTCATGCCGAAGCGACGGGCGGCTGGGTCGATGCTGTTGTCTTTAAGCCAGATGCCAGGGTATTGTTTCAACGTCGCTACGAGAGTCCCAACCTGCGTCAGAACGTCCATCGTCTGGCGGATGATTTCACCGAAATCGTCACCAAGAGACCGGGGATTGCCGGCAGTATCATTGCCTTTGTCAGCGACATCAGCGGCACACCGCAGATTTACCTGTGTGACAGCGACGGTGAAGACATTCGCCAGGTAACCACAGATGCGCAAATCTCCGGCATCCATCCGCACGTGAGCTTGACCAATAGCAGGATCGATTTCACAACGATCAAGAACGGCTACGCTGATATCTGGTCGATCGATCTTGTCACCGAAGAACGCAAGCGATTGATCAATGCTCCTGGTGACAACCGGCATCCAGTATTGTCCCCCGATGGTGATCGAATGGCAGCGACCATGAGCTACAGTGGCAACACCGATCTCTATATCACGACTGCCCAGGGAGGACGCGGGCGCCGGCTTACTGAGGACGCCGCTATTGAAAGTGATCCCACCTGGGCGCCCGATGGCCGGTTGATTGCGTTTACTCGCCTCGACGAGCAAAATAGCCGCTCTCAGGTTTGCTATATGTCGCCACTCGGCGGTGTCGCCGAATCATTTCCTGACAAGAGCGCCAACTCTCAAAATTCGCACCCCGACTGGTCGCCAGACGGAAAGCACATTGTTTTCACTCTCAATTCAGATGGGCAGAACCAGTTGGCCATTTACGAGGTTGCCACCCGCAAGATTTCCGTTTTGAACGAAACAGTGGGCGGGCACTCGCCCAGCTGGGCTCCTGATTCGCGTCACCTCACTTACTTGAATGAAAGTACACTGTGGGTTCTCGATGCAGGGAATCAATCACAACGCTCGAAGATCATCGAAGGTTTCGGTAATATATCGGAACCGGCCTGGAGCCGCTGAGTGCCGCTCTCTATTGTTGCAATTTTCAGCAGCTTCCATCAGCTTGCCGCATGTTAAAAAGCGGATACCTTCGACTTTCAGCTATAATCACGCTGGCGC
>JBNMNB010000058.1:0-34175 GCA_051270635.1 Verrucomicrobiales bacterium
TGCGCCAGCGCAACGGCATCCAGCTGTAAAACCGCGACAGTCGTCGCGATGACCAGGAAGAGGTGAATAGAAGAAGCGGTGATGCAATTCGTCATGCGGTGGTCGAAATAATGTCAGCCCCTAACACTCAATTCAAGCGGTATCGGCGAGATAGCGAGATGAATGAGCTGTCTCGTTTGCAGGAAGGTTAGCAGTATCGTATAGTCGACACTGTGATTGGATCCATGACGATTGAAAATGATGCCAGCGTGCACTTCTCCGATGTATCGGACGCGGGCGAGCGTGGGAAATCTGCGAATGAGAAAGTGAGACCACCAGCCGGCCCCATTCGAGTCCTTTCCGATCTTCATCTCGGCCATTCGGGCACCCTGATCGACGACGTGGCGCAGTTGACTCCACTCATCGATGGCGCAGGGACGATTATTTTTAATGGAGACACGGTGGAAGAGCGGTGCTCGGAATTTTATCACAAAGGTCAGGATATGCTGGGAGAGCTTGATGCGCTTTGTCGGCATTTGGGGGCACAGCCTGTCTATTTGAGCGGAAATCATGATCCTGACAGCTGGGAACGTTCCTGGATTGATCTCTGTGGCGGCGACGTGTTCGTTTCCCACGGCCATGCGATCCTGAAGTATATCTCACCCTGGAGTCGTAACGCGGGAAGGACTGGTCAGAAGATCGATGCGCTATGGGAAAAATTTGATGCATCGTCCGGCGGCACGATTGAGGAACGCTTCGAGTTGACGCGTCAATCGTGCCAAGCAACTGAGGTCTATCAGCCACAGCTTGGCCGATCCCTGATTGCCAAGGCCCTGACAGTGGCGGAGGAAGCCTGGCCCCCCAGTCGACCACTTTCTGTTATTCGGACATGGATCAATGTGCCTGAGGATGCGCGCGAATTTGCCGATCTCTATCGCCCGAATGCGCGCTTCTTTATCATGGGCCACACTCACTTTCCGGGGATCTGGCGTGCAGGAAATCTCAATGTGATCAATACTGGCGCATTCTTTTTGCTGCTCAATGCTCGGGTAGTGGAAATCTCTGGCGACCAGATGTCGGTGCATAAGGTGAAGAAGAATCGCGCGGGCGAATTCGTGACTGGCGTTCGCAAGGGCAGTTTCAGGGGATTGCCTCGATCCGCCTCTGTTTAGAAATGTCAATTTTTTAGGCTTGAGAGAGTGGGGCGAATTGAGGCATAAGTCCGGTTATGGACACCGATTCAGCACTCGGCGGGGAACCCGTTCGCCAGTTTTCCGTCTTCCTTCACAACCGCGCAGGCACCCTGCTGGGGTTGGTGCGGTTGTTGAACGATGCCGATGTGCAAGTGATCGCGCTCAGCGTGCAGGACTCGGTCGATGTAACGGTCGTGCGTATGCTAGTCACTGATCCTGATACAGTTGACACGTTGTTCATGGAGCGCGGAATTCCCTTCGGCGGCTGTGAAGTAGTCGTTGTCGAATTGGAAAATGGCGCCAATGACTTGAGCAAGTGTCTGTCGAATTTGCTCACTGCCGAGACCAATATCCATTTTGTTTATTCACTGCTGTCGCGCCCAGATGGCAAAGCGGCCCTGGCCCTGCACCTCGAAGATATTGACTTCGGTATGAGCGTGCTGCGCTCGAACGGATTCCGCGTCCTATCTCAGAGCGACATCACCCGGTGATTGCATTCCCTTGAGAGAGCGGCAGTCGCCCATGGTGAGGAACTCCCGTCTCGGTAAATGGGCAACAACGATATTGAGGAAACTGTATCTATTTTAGTGAAGTATACGAGCCACTGAAAAATTGTCCCCTGCGGAGTGAATGGCTCGGCAGCGATTCCCCACTTGATCCAAAGCCAGTGCTTTTCACCTCCATAGAGTTCTTAGTGTTTCTTTTGCTGGTCTTTGGGCTGTACTGGCTCATTGGTTCGAGGCGGACGCGTTGCCAGAATGTGCTTTTACTGATCGCGAGTTATATTTTCTACGGATGGTGGGACTGGCGATTTCTTTTTCTAATATTCTTTAGCTCGCTCGTTGATTTCACTCTAGGGAAAGTCATTCACGGGGCGAGCGATTCGCGAAATCGAAGAGGTCTAGTTGCGGTAAGCCTCATAGTAAATCTTGGGCTTCTCGGCACATTCAAATACTTGCAATTTTTTTATCGGATCCTTTGCCGATTTATCACGAATTCTGGGCCTGCAGGTGCATCTTTCGACTTTGAACATTATCCTTCCTGTCGGTATTTCGTTCTATACGTTTCAAACTTTGAGTTACACCATTGACGTTTACCGAAACAAGATTGACCCGAGTCGCGATCCTGTGGCGTTTTTTGCTTTTGTCAGCTTCTTCCCTCAACTGGTGGCCGGGCCTATTGAGCGAGCAACGCGGTTACTCCCCCAGTTTAAAAAGAGCAGGGAATTTGACTGCGAACTGGCGAAGGACGGGTTGCGTCAGATCTTATGGGGATTTGCCAAAAAGATACTTGTTGCAGACAGCTGTGCTCAGATCGTGAACCAGATATTTGATTCTTCCGACTACGCAGCACTGTCGCCGACTGTCCTTGCTGCAGGGGCAGTCTTTTTCGCGTTTCAGATCTATGGGGACTTTTCCGGTTATTCTGACATCGCGATTGGAACTGCCAAATTGTTCGGGTTTCGATTGATGCGCAACTTTGCGTATCCCTACTTTTCGCGCGATATGGCGGAATTCTGGCGGCGCTGGCATATTTCGTTGTCCACTTGGTTTCGTGACTATGTCTACATTCCTCTTGGTGGAAGCCGTGGATCGCTGGCTGGACAAATTCGAAATGTGTTCATCATCTTCCTGGTCAGTGGTTTCTGGCATGGAGCAAATTGGACCTTCATTGTCTGGGGGGGATTGAATGCCCTTTACTTCTTGCCTCTACTACTTTCCAAGCGGCACCTTCGACATACAGATTCGGAGATATCTCAACGGTTCATACCGCCAGTTCGAACGTTGTTGCGTATATTGTTTACTTTTGGGCAAACATGCCTTGCGTGGATCTTTTTCCGGGCAGAATCCCTAACGGAAGCAATCGCCTATCTGGCAGGTTTCCTAAGTGGACCTGTGTTGCCGGCGAGTTTCCTTTACCTTCCTCCGGGGCTGATTTTGACGCTCGTCTTGTTTACAATTTTTGAGTGGTATAAACGCCATCATGAACACCCGCTGACCTTCCGAATGACCCCTGTGGCGATTCGCTGGGGTCTTTATCAGCTCCTATTCTGGCTGATCCTGTTTAACTGGGTCTTTCACGACGCGTCAGAGTTTATCTATTTTCAGTTTTGATGAAGAAATTCCTGTGTCGTTGTCTGACATTTGTTCTGGTCACATTTGTGATCTGTCACCTGATCAATCCCGCCTTGAATCTATACTTCGAGGAAGGAAGGAACAGCAGGTTGAATCACCGTTCCGGCTGGATATTTGGATTTAAAGACCAAGCTTTTCAGTTTGCAGTGCTGGGAAGCTCACGAACCTTGAATCAGGTAGATGTCAGAACGCTGGAAGATGCAGGAATCGGCCGGGGAATCAATATTAGCAATTCTGGCGCAGGTTATGCGCAAAATTATCTCGTCCTGCGCCGTTTCTTCGAACTCAACAACCGAATAGACCGTCTAGTGTTGAATTTTGACCGCGACTGCTTTGAGTCAGATGTTCATTTCACCGATCCATTTCAAGAACACGCCTTCCTGCCGTTCACAGGTGAAAAGTGGGTGGATGAGATATTCCGTGACGAATTGCGGCCATCTAAGTACTGGCTCTACCGCATTCTTCCGACTTCGCGTTATCTCGAATACAATGATCGCTATTAGATCAATCTGTTTCGAGCCAGAAGTTACTATCAGAATCCCGAGTCGGACCGTTCAATGGGAACCGATCTGTTGAATCGGGTTGACGCGAAGTTTTCATTTGACTCGCGGCCTGAAATTCGGCCATTTCATCCAGCGCCAGACAAAGTTGACTGGAAATACTTTCGACGGATCCTGGATCTGTGTAATACGCGAGCAATCGAGGTCGTGTTGGTTACGACCCCGGTGTATGCACCCGAAGCTGGCAAGGAGGATCACCAGCGAGCATCAGACTGGCTCGATGCGACGGCAAAAGAAGCTGGTCGGGCTCAATTGAACTACAGCTTTTGGAAAAACCGAGATAGGTTTGATTATTTTTACGACATGGAACATCTGAGTGCGAAAGGTGCACTTCATTTCAGCCGCGAGTTCGCGAAAGATTTAAGTGATTTGCTGCGCTGATTCCTCACCTGACGGAGATGAAGAGCAGCAGAGCCACCGGGAACGACCAGAGACATTAAAGAGGAAGCCGTTAGGGGAAGTGGCTGGTTCGTTGTGATGGTTGTCACCACCAGCTGTAGCAGTCGATTGGGGGCACAATGGGGGCACAAAGCCAATGAAAGATCAGCTCAATCGTAGAGTGGCAGCGCAAAATCAGGTTCGGGAATACGTGTGTTCTGATGCGCAGCGGCGAGGCGATCGACAATTGCTGGATGGGCACTGGCGAGATCGGTGGTTTCCCCTGGGTCTTTTTCGAGGTCGAACAATTGCCATGGCTGCGGTGACTTGCTGCGGACTCCCTGACGGACGGCTTTCCATTTGCCATCGCGCACGGCGAGTTGGCCGCGATATCCTGCGAATTCCCAGATCATAGGTTCAGATCTGGTCACTTGTTTGGTGTCGATTACTGCGGGGAGCAAATTGATGCCGTCCAGGTTGTTGTTCTTCGGTAGAGAGACGTTGCCCGCAGCACAGAGAGTCGGGAACCAATCAGGAAAGTAGGATGGAATGGTGGTTTCAGTGCCCGGTTTGATTTTGCCCGGCCATTTCATGACACAGGGAATTCGGATACCTCCCTCATAGACGCTGCCTTTCCAGCCACGCAGTCCAGCACTAGAATTGAAAAACGCCGCATCCGCTCCACCAATGTGAAAATTCGGATCACTTCCAGGGTGGGTTGTGCCATTGTCAGAAGTGAAAACCACGAGCGTGTTGTCGGTCAATCCATGTGACTGCAGGCGATCTAACACTTTGCCGACATGCTCATCAAGATCCGAGATCATGGCAGCGTAAGCAGCGCGTGGCCGAGGGTGGGGGACGTATCCATTTTGCCCGCGATAGGGCCCTTTTTCATTGTCCCACTCTGCGGGATAGCGGTCGATCCATTCCTGCGGCGACTGGATCGAGACGTGCGGCTCGACGAATGGCAGGTAAAGGAAAAATGGTTGCTTGTGGTTCTTATCGATGAACTTCAGTGCCTCATTCAAGATCAGGTCAGGCGCGTAATTTGCCAGGCGATAGTCATCGGCGGAAACGACTCCTTCCGGTTTCTGCTGGTGGCCGTAGATCAGCCCTTGGTTGATGCGCACTTCCTTTTCGTCGGAGTCCAGGAAAAGGGGATAGTAGCTGTGTGCATTGCGCTGGCAGTTGTAACCGTAGAAGCGATCGAATCCCTGCTTGATCGGTGATCCAGTGGTGTTCGACGGGCCCAGTCCCCATTTTCCAAAGGCGCCTGTCGCGTAGCCCTCAGCTTTGAGTGCTTCGGCAATTGTAAATGCCTCAGGTGTGATGGGCCATTGTCCAGGAAACATGCGGCCATTTCCTGAATCACGGTTTCCTCGAATCTCTGCATGGGCCAGATGCCGCCCGGTCATCAAAACACAACGAGCAGGGGCACAGACCGGTGCTCCGGTGTAGTGCTGGGTGAAGCGTACGCCTTGCGCCGCTAACCGGTCAATGTGTGGTGTCTTGATCTTCTCCTGTCCGTAGCAGCCGACTTCTCCGTAGCCGAGATCATCAGCCAGAATGAACACAATGTTAGGGCGCGCCACATCTGGGCTTTGCGCAGTGGCGGTTGTAAGGCTGATCGGCGCAATAAAAACGATGAGGAAGCGAAGGAGGCTGGATTTCATGGGAGAACTTGGGGCTGGGGCAACTGGCTGATTCTAAAGGACACGATCAATTCGCTCCTGTGATTCTGGATCCAATGCGCTCAGCGAAGGGATCTCATAGCGGTTCCCCATGCTATCGCGAATGACGAGGTGATCGTCGGAAAAGTGCGTGATATTTTTTCCTGGCTCGCGCAAATTGAAATAACGCTCGCCTCTGTCGGTCATCACTTTCAGGTAGCGATGACCGTGATTCACGTGGCTGTCGACGACACTCTCGATAATCGAAATCCGATAGCGGTCTGCCAGCGCTGCGTTAGCGATCGTCTGCGACTGCGCATCGAGATCCGAGAGCTGGTCTATCCAGTAAAGCTCACTCTTCGATTCGGCATCGATGATGGAGATTCCTTCATCGCGCATTGAGAGCGGGCGCGCGTATGTCAAGTGCACCGGAATTCCGGCAGTCTCGTCATTCGAAGAAGTCAACACGACTTCCGCGCCACGTTTTTGCAGAGAAAAGGCTGCGGCCAACGCAGTTGAGATGTTTTATTTTTTGTCCGCTGCAGGAGGCGGCGTCGGAATGAGTTCATCCAGAGCCTTCAAAACGTCGTCGGCGTGGTCTGCTGTACCAGCCTTGGTATCGTTCCAAATGACAGTGCCCTCTTTCACTAAAAAGGATTGCCGCGCACAAATGTTCTCGCGAAGTTTTGCAACACCGAATGCTTTCACAAGGTTGCCCTCAGGATCAGACAACAATGGATAGGTGAACTTGTTCTTATCACTGAACTTCTTGAGATCACCCGGTTGATCCATGCTGACGCCAACAATCTTCACGCCGCGCTTGGATAATTCATCAGCTTTTTCCTGCAGACCGCAGGCTTGGGCCGTTCATCCCCCTGTATTCGCCTTCGGAAAGAAAAACACCAGTGTCATCCCCTGTTTTAAATGAGCCGTGACATCGAAAGCTTTATTCTCGGAATCGACAGCAGGCACTGAGGGAACTTTTTCTCCAGGTTCAAGCGGTTCCGCCGTCGCTGCAGCAATGGCAACAGAGAAAATAGATAGCAGAACTCCAAATTTAGAAAATCGCTTCATGAGTAGAAGCTAACGAGTGATCCTGCCTGGTCGCAAGCTAAGAAATACGCGGATGGCGATCTGGCAGTCACTTTGGCGTGAAAACGACCCGGATGGTCGTAATTTGGCAATTCTTAAGCCTGACGGAAGGCTGGGAGTCAATAATCGCAGGCAAAGAGTTGACAAGCGCTATGTGATCCGCCACAAAACAGACGGTATTAACCTTAACTCTGATTAAATGAATCCTGACCTTCCAGCTCTCGGTATCTTAGAATTTCTTTCGGATGATGAACGCTCCGTTCTCAGCGGCTATGGCGAATTCGTCCCAGTGCAGGCTGATCAGATATTGATCGAAGAAGGACAAGCGCAGGATTCGCTCTATCTTCTGGTTTCCGGCAAGCTGGAAATCTTCACTGCGACAGATCGCCGGATCAATCTTGGAAACGTCGAGCCAGGACAGTGCGTGGGTGAAGTGAACATTTTTGATCCTAAGGACGCCAGCGCTTCAGTTTCTGGAGAAGGCTTTAGCCAAGTGTGGCGCATCAACCGCGCGCAGCTGGAAAGTTTCATGAATGAAAATTCTGTCGCTGCTTCCAAGTTTCTGATCGGAATTGCTAACCAGCTCGCCAAACGAGTGCGCCAAGCCAACGACACCCTGACTTCAGCCAGAGATGCAGTTCCAATGTTGGTCGTTCGTTTGAAAGAAGCGCGTGATGTGATCATCAAAGCGCAGGAAGAACTGCCGAAGATGATCAGCATGATTTAGGCGTCGTCTGAGAGACTCAGCCCAGCTGCAACGGAGGTGATGATGGTAACGGCGCATTCCAGATGCGCCTGAACTTGACCGTTCCATTCTATCCTGGGCAGATGGAAGAATCCTGCCGCAGATGGGCAGTGATCGGTTTCTGATGCATGCAGCAGGCGGTAGAGGATGTGATTGCAAAGGAACGCGCCTGCGTGGTTGCTGACAGTTGCTGGTATCCTGGCATCGAGCAGTGACTGGCGAATCTGTTCCGTCGGCAGATTGCAGAAATAGGCCGCTGGTCCGTCGGCTTCAATGCGGGCACCATTGCGTGACTCACCGCAGTTGTCACAGTTCTGCGCATCATCAACATTCACGGCGATGCGTTCGATGGTGATGAGTTCTTCTCTGCGGCCGATCCCGAATGCCAGAACAATGTCTGGGCGATGTTCATTCAGCAGAGCAAGGAGGCGTTCATCGGCTTTTTGGTAGCTGACAGGGAGAATGGCAAACCGCAGATCGATTGTCGGATTATCTGCCAGGCTGGACGATCGAAGATGCCGGATCAGCGACGCTGAAAGGTTCTCCGACATCCCGTCGAAGGGTTCAAATCCAGTCAGCAAGACGACTGGAATGGGAGTGCGAAGCGATGGTTGCAGGACTGCCATTTGTCGAGCAGTGATAGACCATCTGCCATGCTTCACCAGAGAAATTAGTTGCCGTTGACGGGCACGGTTGGATTCACTAGCGTCGCACAGATGAGATACAGTGAACGCCTCAATGCCCGCATCGCCAGCGCCGGAACCCGCTTGTGCGTAGGCTTGGATCCGCGTCCGGAAAAAATCGATGGTGACATTGCCGGTTTTCTCAACCGAGTGGTGGATGAGACCGCCGAGCATGCTGCTGCATTCAAGCCGAACATGGCTTACTTTGAAGCTATGGGGCTTCGTGGACTGCAGATTCTCGAAAACCTTCTGGAAAAAATGCCGCGAGAGGTTCCTGTGATCCTCGACTGTAAGCGCAGTGACATTGGCGAAACTCAGCGTTACTACGCTCGCGCCTACTTTGAACACTGGAGCGTGGATGCGGTCACATTGAATCCGTTTCTTGGTTTCGATACCATCGAGCCCTTTCTTCAGTATGAAGGAAAGGGGGCGTATCTTCTGGCTGTTACGTCCAATGCTGGTTCAGCAGATCTTCAAATGCAGCAGACCGCAAACGGACGTTATATGTTTGAACTGGTGCAGGATTTTGCGGAAAAAGCGGTCGGCATGCCTGGTGATGTGGGGCTTGTGGTCGGGTTGACAAATGCTTCCAACGAAGTCCGCAGCCGCATCGCTGATTTGCCACTGTTGATGCCCGGGCTGGGTGCGCAAGGTGGTGATTTACAGGAGTTGTCGAAAGATGCACGGCAGGCTCCTGTGGTCGTCAATGTGTCGCGCGGAGTGCTCTACAGCGAGTCCTCATTCGCGGAGGCTGCAAAAAATTTCAAGCATCAGATCAACTCTGCCATGCAACCCGGTTAGTGGATCTCTTGCGCAGTCCGAAGCGTAAGGAAGGTTGTTCGTGAAAAACTCTATCACCATCATCGGCGGCGGACTCGCTGGTTTGGCTCTTGCCGCAGGGCTGCGTCGCTATGATGTCCCAGTCGTTGTGCATGAGGCTGGTCGCTATCCACGTCATCGCGTCTGCGGGGAGTTTTTGTCTGGGTTAAAGCAGTCAACGTTAGAGCGGCTGGGAATCGCGGACTGCTTCGCTGATGCACGCTTACACCGCAGTGTGCAGTGGAGTCGGCAAGGCGGCGCGATCAGTCATCATCGCCTACCCGAACCTGCGCTGGCTCTTTCCAGATTCCGATTGGATCAGCGCCTGTGTGATCGAGCCCGCTCTTTGGGCGCAATCATCCACGAAGGCTCTCGCTTGCACGGAACAACGGAACCCGGGACTGTCTGGTCTGCCGGGCGCAAGCCAGTGCGTGGATCCTGGATTGGGCTCAAGGGGCACGTCACCGATGGACTGGAGCTGAACGCCGACCTCGAAATGCATCTGGGCGGCAATGGCTATGTTGGAATGGCTGGCGTCGAGGATGGTCGCGTCAATGTCTGCGGGTTATTTCGACTTGAACGCTCGCTCAGCGGCAAAGGAGGTGAATTGTTGCTTTCCTGCTTGCGTGCCGGAGGGCATCAAGCACTGGCGCAACGCCTCAAGACAGCTGCCACAGACGAAGCGTCATTCTGTGCCATCGCCGGATTCGGTCTTGGTTGGCAATCCTCACCTGTGCCTCAGCAGTGCGTCATTGGCGACGCTGGGGCAATGATTCCTCCGTTCACGGGCAATGGCATGACCATGGCGCTGCAATCTGCCGAAATCGCGCTGGAACCGCTGGTGAGTTGGAGCCAAGGCAAGCTGCTCTGGAGTGCTGCCAGGAAGCGCATCTGCAATCAGTTGCGAACGCATTTCCGCACTAGAATGGCTGTCTCTTGTGCGGTCAATCCACTGTTAGTGCAGCCGTTTACGCAGCGATGGATTGCCACTTTTGCACGCCGCGGATGGTTGCCGGTGCGGCCGATTCTCCAACTCGTCCACTGATGTCGATGATCCTGCAATCGCTCGCCACATCGGTTCCCGCCCACCGCTTCACGCAGAAGGAATGCTTCGAAGCATTGCAGGTGACTCCTGAATTTGACGCCTTACCGCAGCGTTCGAGAGCACTCGTGCGGCGAGTCCTCAGTAGCGAGCAAAGCGGGATCAACGCGCGCCACTTTGCCTCCGATTCCATAGCTGAGATTGTAGGCCGAACTGCGCAGCAATTGAATGAATCATTCGAACGCGATGCGCCGATTCTCGCAAGTGATGCACTGGCGGAGGCACTTTGTCGGGCCGGAATTCTTCCGCAAGATCTCAACGCACTGTTCATCTGCACCTGCACGGGTTATCTTTGCCCCGGACTCAGTAGTCATGTTTCCGAAAAGCTGGGGCTAAGCGCTGATGCATTTCTTCATGACATTGTCGGCCTGGGCTGTGGCGCGGCTATTCCAGTACTGCATTCTGCAGCGGGATTTCTGGCGCTCCATCCGCAGGCGACTGTCGCAGTGGTCGCAGTGGAAATTTGTTCTGCAGCATTTTATGCCAGCGATGATCCCGGCGTGCTGGTCTCGCTCTGCTTGTTTGGCGATGGTGCGGCAGCGGTGATACTGAGAAGTGATGAAAATGCTCCTGAGGACAGTTGGCGCGTGGGACATTTTAAAACGCACCATCAACCCGAGCACCGTGAGCACATTCGATTTAAGAACACGGAAGGGAAGTTGCGGAATCAGCTTGATCGGTCAGTGCCAGAATTGGCGGCGCGAGCTGTCGGCCACTTGTTCTCGCAGAGAATGGGGGAACCGGATCGCATTCTGGGGCATTCCGGTGGGCGTGACGTGATCGATTGCCTGGAGGCTGAGTTAGGAATTTCGCTGGACGTCACTCGGGCAGTGCTGGCAGACTACGGAAATATGAGTAGCCCTTCGGTGCTTTTTGCGTTGGAGAGAGAGCTCGAAACTGCTGATTCGAGGGCCGATCGTCGCCTGTGGTTGACATCTTTCGGGGCAGGATTTTCAGCGCATTCCTGCGAGATCTGGCGTTGATTGGAATATTGTATCGGGATCCATGCTGGTCTCTGGCTGTCAGGGTCCTTGCCATCGCACGGGGATGCGTTTACGGAAGGGAATTCCGCGTTCTTGCGGCAATCAATCATTCCCATCTATGGCTACCTACATCTACCAGACGATTCCAAAAACGGAGGGCGAGGAACCCCGCCGATTCGAGGTGCAGCAGAAGATGTCGGATCCAGCGCTGACGATAGATCCTGAATCTGGGCTGCCGGTCAAGCGGGTTATTACGGGTGGTTCTGGCGTGATTTTCAGTGGAACCAGTATCCTGTCAATGAAATCTAAGGGATCACGTTAATCCATCATTCCGATTATTATGTGGAAAGGCCGATTCGAAAAGCAAACAACTGACTTGGTGCAACAATATGGAGAGTCGATCTCCTACGACTGGCGGATGTATCGCCACGATATTCGTGGCTCGATCGCCCATGCACAGGCTCTGAAAGCGGCAGGAATTCTGACCGCAGCTGAGCTTGCAGCAATCAAGAAGGGACTGCGCCAAATTGAAAAAGAAATCGACGCCGGCACGTTCGAGTTCTCGATTCAACTGGAAGATATTCACATGAATATCGAATCTGTTCTGACTGAGCGAATCGGGCCTGCGGGAGCAAAATTGCATACCGCCCGCAGCCGCAATGATCAGGTTGCTCTCGATATGAGGCTCTACTGCCGCGACGAGGTGGCAGAGATTACGAATTGCGTCAGGAAGCTGCAAAAGGCACTGGTGGGATGTGCTGAGAAGTATCCTGATGCAGTTGTTCCTGGTTACACCCACCTGCAGCGTGGCCAGCCGGTTCTCTTTGCGCACCATCTTCTCGCCTATGTGGAAATGTTAGAGCGCGATGCCGGGCGGCTCGCGGATGGGCTCAAACGGATCAATGTAATGCCGCTGGGATCTGGTGCGCTGGCAGGGTCGACGATCGTTTTGGATCGTAAGCTCGTGGCGGAGTTGCTTGATTTTCCCACTGTGACAACCAACAGCATGGATGCCATCAGCGACCGAGATTTTGCTGCAGAATTAGTGTTTACGATCGCCCTCATCGGAATGCACTTGTCTCGACTGAGTGAAGACGTCATCCTCTGGGCATCCGCGGAATTTGGTTTCGTCACCCTGAGTGACGCACACACTACGGGCTCAAGCCTGATGCCGCAGAAGAAGAATCCTGACGTTGCTGAGCTTACACGCGGTAAGACCGGGCGATTGTATGGCAATCTGATGTCGCTGCTGACCACGCTTAAAGGGCTGCCGATGACTTACAATCGGGATCTGCAGGAAGACAAGGAACCTCTATTCGATTCGATCGACACGATCCAGCGGGCACTTGATGTCTTTGCAGAAATGGTTGCCGCTACCAAGGTGAATGAAGCGATCACCAAGCAGGCGACATCCGATCCATTCTTGCTGGCCACTGATCTTGCAGACTATCTGGTGAAAAAAGGGGTGCCATTCCGCAAGGCTCATGAAGTGATTGGTCAGCTGACGGCACATTCATTGAAGACCGGTGTTTCCTTCCAGGATATTGCACTGGCTGACTATCAGGGATTCTCAGATACTTTTGAGAACGATGTTTACCTGGTGCTCGATGTGCCGACGGCATTGAAGGCGCGGAAGGGGATCGGTGCTCCGTCTCCCGCAAATGTCGCCAGGGAAGTGAAGAAATGGAATCGACTGTTGTCGACCGCAGCCGCCAAGCGTCGGAAAACGAAGTAGTAGCAGGATGGAATTGAGCGATTTTAAACCTTGTGTGATCGAGGACGGAGATGGGTGGGAAACGCTTTCCTCCGAATCGGCATTTGCGTCTCCTTATGTGCAAGTAGATGAGGTCAAGGTGCGCACGCCGTCGCAGCCTGAGCGTGAACTTTCGTGGACAGTCGTGCGGAGAAAATCTGCTGTCGCGGTCGCCGCGATGACCACGGATGGCCAGCTGGTCATGGTCGAGCAGGAACGCGTCGCGCCACGCCGGGCACTAACAGAATTCCCAGCCGGACAAATTGACGATGTCGAGAATCGTTTGGAACCAGAGGTGATACTTGAGACATTACGATCAGAGCTGAAGGAAGAAGTTGGCTATGCGATCGCCCCCGGTGCCGAAGTCATTTCGCTCGGCTATTATTTCACTTCGCAAGGATTTACTGACGAGCATATTTACTTGTTCTTCGTTTCCGAGGTCGTTCCATTGACCGCTGGCAATGCGCCCGATGACAGCGAGAGCATTCTCGGCACCAAGCTGGTGGAACCTCAGCAGCTCAAGCAGATGATTGCGTCGAATGAGGTGTCCGATTCATTGACGCTTGCCCTCTACGCGCGGTTAACGGCACGTAGTATATTGTTCTAACATTATTCTTTCAAACCCTTCATATGTGGCTCTCCAAACTTTTTGATCTCCGGGACAAGGCTAGTCGTTCGCGTGGCACGATGGCAGATGACGATGAGAAACCGTTTCTCTCGCACCTTGAAGACTTGCGAACCATGGTCGTGCGGGTCGTGGCCACTCTATTGGTCAGCACCGTTGTTTGTTTCATCTACAATGCGCAATTAGTGGAGTTGATTCTGGGGCCAGCGAAAACGGCTGGGATCTATACCGAAGTTTCGCTCCCCGACACGGTGACGTCCGAGCATTGGGAACAAATTCGTAAGCTCAACAAGGCGGCCGTTCCACTGACGTCAGAGCAGCGTAGCCTGCTGCTGGACGCAGCATTTGCTGATTCGGACAGGTGGGAAAAGGATTCAGACCTCGAGACATTCAAGACATTGCGAGAGGTCGCGGATGTGCACTACATCTACCTGGCATCTGAGCAATTGACGGGAGCTACGCGTTCGAAGTTTTTGAACGATGCCCTGAACGCGGAGCCTGAATTGCTGGCTCAGGCAATGAAATTGTTGGATGCAGGAACGCCAGCTGACCTTGATGGCGAGGTATCGGCGATCACCATGCAGGCCCTGGGAGTGACCGAGACATTCAAGCTATCGATCAAGTTGTCTCTCTTTGCGGGAATCGTCGTTAGTTTTCCGCTATTGTTCTATTTCATCGCCCAGTTCGTTTTCCCTGGACTAACGTCGCGCGAGAAGAAAATGCTCTGGCCTTCGCTGACCATTGGATTCGGGTTGTTTCTTGTCGGTGTCCTATTCGCCTACTACTTTGTGACGGTGGAAGCGCTGAAGTTTTTCCATGGGTTCTCGAAAGACATGGGAGTCATGGATCAATGGAAAATCGGCGAATACGTTTCGTTTACGACACAGTTAATTTTGATTTTCGGCTTGAGCTTTGAGCTGCCCGTGGTCGTCATGGCATTGGTGAAACTGGACCTCTTGACTCATGAATTCATGCGTCAGACAAGGTCCTACGCCATCGTGATTATTCTCGTGATCGCCGCGATCATCACGCCCACCCCTGATGCCATTGTGCTGTCAGCGCTAGCCTGCCCGATGATCATTCTTTACGAAATCTGCATCTGGCTTTCGTGGTTCATGAAGCGCAAGGAGCGTAAAGAAGAGGAAGCGGAAGAAGCAAAGCGAAAGGCACGGGTCACGCCTGCTGCCGGTGCTCTCCCCATATCCGCTCTGCCGGATGCAAGTGGATCATCAACGGCTCAGGAAGAAGAAGCTCGTCCGTACGAGCAGGCCGATGATTCTGCACATTACCCAGCGGATCACGACCCTTACCACGATGATGATCATCACGGTCAGGGCAATCCCGACTACGATCCGTATCAAGACGGATATTACGACGATTACTACCGCGATGACTCCGCGAACGCCGATGAGAATAAGGAGGACTCGGGCGCCACGGACAAGCAGGAATCAGCCCCCGAAGCAGATCAGCCTGAGGTAAACGAGGATCCCACCGCGCATGTGGATGTTCCCGAAGTGAAGGCTGACGACGATGACAAGTCTGAGTCAGGCACAGAAACAGAGAAAGGGGAACCAAAGGATCCTGACGACAAACAAGGCTAGTATTCAGTCAAGTTTCAATTGGCGGATCGCTGCCTCTTGGTCTGGCAAGTAGTATCAACATTCTTGGTGATGCTTGGAGAGCTTTAGAAACCGTCAACAGAATGTTGACGCTACGCGCTGATGTTTGCCTCGCATTCATCTATACCAACTGGCAACAGAGGATCGAAACGGAAAGAAACGAAAGTGGTGCCAGAAATTTCGTGGCCGAGAGAAGCTGACGGCTTCTCCTTCTTCTTGATGGTACGAAGGTTAGGATGATAGATCCTGACTTCGTGCATGTGTAGCCAGATGCTGAATACGAGGGTGCTGAGTCCACCTGTTACTGTCAGGATGCCGAAGATGAGACTTGGTTTTCCGCTGCTGCCCATGAAGGTGCAGAGAACGGCGATACCAGCCATTGTAAAATAGACCCACTGGGTCGACGCACGGCGTTCCGTTTGTGCTCCCACCATCCATTTTTCTGTGCCGGGCGGGGTGGGGATGGGTTCGGCTTTTTCACGCAATTGCAGGTAGGGGAAAATCATCAGACAGGATCCCGCCAGGACGATCAACGCGGTGATTCGCGCGGCGGAATTTTTTGCCAGCCAAGTCACGAGGAAAAAGAACGTACCAATGGCGACGCCGTAGATGAATATCGGCTCGATGAGCAGATAAAGGTATTCTGGATCACGCAGGAAATCGCTAAAGAGTTTTTTGAAGGTCATGGCTGCGTTTGGTTTCGGACTTTGGAGGGATAAATGTTACAATAGCTCCTGCTGCCCGGATTTCGGCGGAGTCAGGCCAAACTTTGTGTAGGCCTTGGGCATTGCAATGCGGCCACGGTGGGTGCGGCTGAGAAACCCCTGCATAATCAAGTAGGGTTCGTTGACTTCTTCGATCGTCGAGGAATCCTCACCGACTGCCACCGCCACAGAATTTACTCCTACCGGGCCACCATTGAATTTGTAAATGACTGCTTCAAGAATACGCTTGTCCATGACGTCGAGACCGTCTTTGTCAATTTCGTATTGAGTCAGTGCGGCGTCTGCTACGTCGCCAGTGATGATGTTGTCGGCTTTGACCTGCGCATAGTCGCGAACCCAGTGAAGCAGAGAATTCGCAATACGCGGAGTACCTCGAGAGCGCGAGGCGATTTCGAATGCGCCTTCTGCAGTAATCTGAATGTCCAGCAGGCCAGCCGAGCGCTCGATGATGAGCGTTAGATCTTCTGCCGTGTAGTAGTCGAGATGCAGGGTCATGCCGAAACGTGATCGCAACGGAGCGGTGAGCATTCCCGCCCGAGTAGTAGCGCCCACCAAGGTGAAGCGGGGCAGGTTCAACTGAATGCTTCGGGCGTTCGGCCCTTGGTCGATAATGATGTCCAGCTTGTAGTCCTCCATCGCCGGATACAGGTATTCCTCCACGGACGGATGCAGGCGGTGGATCTCATCAATAAAAAGCACGTCTCCTTTTTGCAAATTTGTCAGGATCCCCGCCAGGTCACCCGCTTTTTCGATCTGTGGGCCGCTGGTGGTGTGAATCGTACTTCCTACTGCCGTCGAAATGATATTTGCCAGAGAAGTTTTCCCAAGCCCGGGGGGGCCGGACAAAAGCACATGGCTGAGTACATCGCTGCGCTGCCGGGCTGCCTCCACCCTCAGCATCACCAGATCTTTGACCTTGGTCTGGCCGATAAATTCGCTGAAGACAGGCGGGCGCAATGACACATCAAGCGCCTGTGGCAGGCTATCGGAAGCGTCTGGCGCGGGGCGATCTTCTGGAGGTTCGGATTGCATCAGGAGGACTTGTCACTCAAACTATTCGTTAACTCGTCTTGATTATCATTGCCAGCAAGGATTCGCCATGATTCACATCTGACTGTGAATAATTGTTTTGAACACACCGCTAACTTTGTTTTCCTACCCTATCAGCAGTAAATTTGCTTTGTTACGAAGGAATGTTTGCTATGGTTCGCGCTGACAGGTATACCGCTGCGCAGCAAGGATGCGTGAATTATTCTAGTAATTCTGGATTTCATAAAATATACAACATGTTCGATTTGATAACGTCAGAAGTGAGCCAGACTTGCTGTAGGTGGATGCGTCTCTGCGCAGGAAATTTCCTGGCTATGCTAGTAGCCGCGGGCAGCGTAAGCTTGGTTTCTCAAGCACAGGGACAGGATGCCGATCCGATCGTTCGGGATATCGTCGTTCGCTATCGCGGCGCGAAGACTGTCGATGAAGCAAGGATCATGGCAAATATGCTGACCAAGGTGGGGGATCCGCTTTCGACAGAAATCGTCGAGGAAGACATCAAGTCGCTTTACCTGAGTGGTGAAGTCGAGAACGTCGATATTTTCGCAGAAGACGTCTCTGGCGGCGTTCGCCTGATCGTCGAGGTGCAGACGCGGGCTCAATTGAGCGAAGTGAGCTTCCTGGGAAATTCCGGGATTAGTTCTGATCGACTGCGCCGTGAGTTGGAACTGAAAGTGGGCCAGCCTGTGCAAGATTCAAAATTGCAGGTGGCTCAGGGGCAACTTGAGGAACTCTATCGCAAGAAAGGATTCCCGGATGTTGGCATCAGTTACAAAGTCGAAGATGCGGACTCTGGATTCTCTCGAGTAAACTTCATGATCGACGAGGGAGACAAAGCGTTGCTTAAAAGTGTGCGCTTTCAGGGGAATACCCACTTCACCGAAGCCCAGCTGCGTAAGCAGATGGAGACCGGCAAGTTCAGCTTTTCGAAACTGATCGGTCGCGGTCGTCAGGCTGACAACGACACCCTTGAACAGGACGTCACCCGCATTCAAGATTTCTACCGCGATAACGGATACCTCAATGCTGCAGTCACCGATGTGCAACGAGTGCGTGCAGATGACGGCAAAGTTGATCTGGTGATGACTATTTCCGAAGGCGAACTCTACTATGTTTCCAGTGTCAATGTGAGTGGCAACACGGTGTATACCATCGAGCAATTGGTGCCCGCGATTCAGCTGCAAGTAGGTGAGCCCTACTCGATGAAGAAAATGCGCACGGACGTGAAGACGATTTCCGATTACTATGGATCACGCGGCTACCATGATGCATCGGTCAATCCACGCATCGACACAGCTGCAGGAAACCAGCTGCTGATTACTTACGACATCCGCGAGAACGACAAATCATTCATCCGTAAGATCAACATTGATGGCAACGTCAAGACATCCGATGAAGTTGTGCGCCGCGAGCTTGCGGTCATCCCGGGTGAGGAACTCAATACTGTGAAGCTGGACGCATCACGCCGCCGTCTCGAGAACCTCGGTTACTTTCAGGAGCCGGGTGGTGTTGAAATTTTTCCCGTGGATTCCGGTGTGGAAGGCCACAAGGACATCAATATTACGCTGCGCGAGAAGAACACTGGAACGCTGAACTTTGGTGCCGGATTCAGCTCGATTGATAACCTCGTAGGATTCGTTGATATCACCCAGACAAACTTTGATCTGTGGAACTCGCCGAGCTTCACCGGTGGTGGTCAGAAATTCCGTGTAGGGCTGAAGTATGGTTCCAAGCGTCGTGACTTTATGCTCAGCCTGATTGAGCCATGGTTCATGGATCAGCGGCTGGCCCTGGGTGGTGAAGTCTTCTACCGCGATGTGAACTTCCTCAGTGATGAGTATGACCAACGCCAGATCGGCACCGCATTCAGTCTGCGTAAGCCGGTTGGAGTGAATGGTTCTCTGCGCTTCGAGTATCGCCTGCAACAGGTGAAGATCCACAACCTCGAAGGTGATGCATCGGATGCGATCAGAGCGGAAGAAGGGGAATACCTCGAAAGCCAAGTCTCTGTTGACTACAATTACGACACCCGTGACAGCGTGTTCCTTCCTCGCAGAGGTCACAAATTCACCACTTCTGCTTCGTTCTCTGGACTGGGAGGTGATGTGGAGACTTGGGGGCTTTCTGCTGGATTGCAGAAACACTGGAATGGCCCTTACGACTCGATCTTTTCTGTCGAAGGAAACCTCAATGTCGTCGATTCCTTCGGTGATGATCGGGTGCCGATCTTCAATCGCTTGTTCCTGGGCGGCGCAAACAACTTGCGTGGATTTGATTTCCGCGATGTTGGCCCGAAAGACGAGGGCGGAGAACCGCTCGGTGGCGGCACATCTGCTTACTTGACCGCTGAGGTTACCATTCCAATTATTGAGAAAGTGAGAGGTGCATTCTTCTACGATCTCGGTTATGTGAACCCTGACTCGTTCGATTTCTCGTCAGCCGATGTGAACGCAAACTTTGGTGTTGGCCTGAGATTGTTCCTGCCAGTTGGCCCGATTCGCCTTGACTTCGGTATTCCAGTGCAGGCAGATGAATTCAACGACTCCAACGGTAAATTTAACTTTAATATTGGCTACCAGTTCTAGTTGCGTATAGTGCGCCGAAATATTTAATTGCTCCGAATCATCATGAGAAGACTTACGTTCCTCGTATTACTTTCCGCCCTTGCAGCTTTGGCACCCCTCAGTGCCAGTGCACAGAATTTCAAAATCGGCATCGTCGATATGAAAGAAGTGTTTGCTGAATACTATAAGACCAAAGACGCCGAAAAGTCGGTGAACGAGGGAAAAGCAGTCGCCAAGCAGCAGCTCGATGAGCGCAACGCGAAATACAAGTCCCTGATCAGCAAATGGCAGGAGATGCAGAAAATGATTACCGATCCGGCGATCAACGAAGTTCTCCGTGAGCAGAAGCAGAAAGAGGCGAATGGTGTGGCTGCGGAAGCAAAGGCACTTGAGCGCGAGATGGCCGAGTTCCGTCAGCGTCGTGAACGTCAGCTGCAGGAGCAAGTTATGCGCATGCGCAAAGGTATCCTGGACGAGATCAAGGGAATCGTGATCGATCGCGCTCGTCGCGACAACTACGACTTGGTATTCGATAAGTCAGGCCTGGGAGTGAATGGCGTGCCATTCCTGCTGCATTCAAAAGATGCCGTCGATTTCTCCAAGGATGTCATCGCTACTCTGAACAAGGACGCGAAATAGTAGAGCATCGTTCAATAGCATTAACGCTTTAACATCCGCCATTCGAGTGAATTTAACTGTCCTCGAATTGGCGGATTTTTTGTGTGCTCGTCTCCTTGCTGGAGACCCTGCGCATCGACTATCCGGCTTCGCCTCGCTCGATGAAGCGTTAAGCGATGACATCGCTTTTTTTGCGCTGGAAGGCTATCGGGCAAAATTGGCATCTACCCGTGCGGGAGCCGTACTCGTGCCGCCTGACTTTACTGGTGATGTTGCGGAAGGCATCGCATTGATAGCGGTTGATGAACCGTCGCAAGCTTTCAGCTCGCTGGTCGAAAAATACGCGCCGGCTCGGCCGAAGTCTGCAGCTGGCGTGCATTCATCTGCATCCGTGCACGAATCAGCGACCCTTGGAGACAACGTCTGTGTGCATCCTAACGCAGTAGTGGCCGCAGGGGCAGTGCTGGGAGCACGCACAGAGATTGGCGCAGGAGCCGTCGTTGGGGAGGGCGCAATTCTGGGCAAAGATTGTATCGTGCATGCAAATGCTACCGTAGCCTGGGGCTCACAAATTGGAGATCGTGTGATCTTGCACAGCGGCTGTGTGATCGGTGCTGACGGATTCGGCTATGAATTTGTGGATGGTCAGCATCAGAAGGTCGAGCAGTTGGGGATTGTTGAGTTGGCAGACGACGTTGAAATCGGCGCATCTACGACGATTGACCGCGCCCGCTTCGGCCGAACCAGAATCGGCGAGGGAACAAAGATCGACAACCAGGTGCAAGTTGGCCACAACGCAGTCATCGGTCGCCATTGTGTCATTGTAGCAGGGGGCGCACTTGCCGGCAGTTGCCAGATTGGTGACTATGTGACCATTGCTGCCCAAGTGGGAGTTGCTGGCCACCTGCAGATCGCTGACAAAGTGATTCTTGGCGCACGCACCGGAGTAACGAAGAGTATCCAGAAATCGGGAATGTATCTGGGCTTTCCGCATCAACCAGCAGCGGTTGAACGAAAACAAGTCGCTGCAGCAAGAAAGATTCCCCAGTTGCTGACTAGAGTGAAAGCACTCGAAAAGAAACTGGAAGAATAGCGCCACGGTCGATTCGATTTTAGACAGCCTGCGAAAGCCAAAACCCCGGATCAATGCCCAAGCGGGGAAGCGCTAATTTCCGCAGCTTTCGTTCATCTAATTTATCAGGTTTCAGGTCGAAGATTGGGGGGAAGCTGGCTTCACTTCCATCCTCCTTTCCCTGCTGATCTTGCGGACGATTCTACGTTTTTCAGGTGATCTTTGAATTTGCGCCATTTGCCACCGGTCGGAAGGTCAGCTCCCTTGGTATGAATGCGGCCGAGGCCGTTGGCCACCAGAGATTCACTCAGATAGGTGGGGCCTGAATTCTTTCCGCCCTGGGCATCCAGGATGACGAAACCGTAGAATCGCTCGCTGCCGTAGACGCGTTCCCATTTGGTCGCGACATCGAATCTTCCACTGGTGAGGAGTCGCAATGTGAATTCTTTTGCAGCGATTCCGGTTTCGATCGCTTCGTTGTCGCTGATCTTGAAGTACTGCGCTTGTTCGTGAATGCGTTCACCATTGTGTTGATGGCGGCGTTTTTCCGGGCAATCGACGAAGTAGAGACGAATGGTATGTTTTTTGTTGCCGTGTTGGATGACGAAACTGTCGCCGTCATTGTTTCGGTCGCTCACGAGTGAACAGCCATGCAGGAGATCGTAGCTTCCGAGTGATTCTTTTTCGCCGGGACTGCCGCTGCCTGGGAGCGAGATCGACGGCGATTGAAAATCGCCAGATTCATCAATCCAGCCGAGCTTCTTTCCGAGCATGCTCAAGCCGCCGAGGGCAAGTACGATCAAAATCGTCATCAGTCGGTTTTTCTGTTTGCGTCGCATGTGGTTTGGTAGCCGTTTAAACTCATGTCCGCAAGTTCTAGCAATTCAGGCGTGGTGCCGTCGCCAGGGTCTTCAGCAGAGGGGGCCGATTCAGCGCCAATGGGTTTATTGAGTTTTCGGGCGTTGCTGCCGGTTGGCAGGCCCGGGCTCATTCTTGCGCCCATGCAGGACGTGACCGATTTACCGTTCTGGTCAGTCATCCATCCTTACGGCGGACCAGACGTTTACTACACCGAGTATTTTCGGGTTCACTTGAACTCGAAACCTGAGCGCCACATTCTGCGTGCGCTTGATGAAAATCCCACTGGCCGCCCGGCGATTGCGCAGATGATCGGGCAGGACGTGGCGCATCTCATTCGCACCGCTCGTGAGTTGCAGAAGCATCCGATCGCCGGGATCGATTTGAATCTTGGCTGTCCGGCACCCATCGTCTGTCGCAAGGATGCGGGTGGGGGACTGTTGCGCTATCCCGAGCGTGTTGATGCTATTCTCAAAGCTTTGCGCGATGCGATCGATGTCCCTTTCACCGTCAAGACCCGCATCGGTTACCATTGTCACACGGAATTTGATCGCCTGCTCGAAGTCTTTGCGAAGCATCCGATTGATGCACTGACGATTCACGGGCGCACGGTGAAAGAGAAATACAAGTCAGCGATTCATTACGACGAAATTCGCAAAGCCGTCGATGCCCTCGACTGCCCGGTGATTGCCAATGGCAACGTGATCTCTGTCCGCATGGCAGAGAAAACGCTGGCTGCCACTGGTGCTGCCGCGCTCATGATCGGGCGAGGCGCGATTCGGAATCCGTGGTTGTTCGCCCAGTGTCGGGCAGCGTCATCAGGTGGTGCAATAAATGGGCCACGCCCGAGTCTCCGCGATTTGCTAGGCTACATCCGAGCACTTCATTCGGCGACGCGGGCAGAAGACCCAGCTGCGACAGACTTGCAGCACACGACCATGATGAAACGCTATATGAATTTCATCGCAACTGGCCTCAGTGAAAGCGATGCTTTGCTCAACGGCATTCGACGTTCCACCAGCAGTCAGGAATTTTTCTCACTGTGCGAAACTTACCTCGATTCAGACGCTCTTATGCCGCCGGAGCCACCGGTGACATCGCCCATATTTGCCGGATTGGCAGACTCTTGAGATTCCGCGGGCGTAGCAACTGCGGCGTCCAGGCGTTCCAGTCGCTTGCGTAATGTTGCTCGAGTGATGCCCAGCAGCTTGGCCGCTTGCACTTGGTTGCCGTTGGTTCTGTCGATCGCGTGGCGCGTCATTTCGCGCTCGATCCATGGTAGCAGTTGCATGGACGGATCTTTCTCTGCGGCTTCGATCAATGTTTGCACTGCCTGATCGACCGACACTGGCCCTGATGCCGTCGGTGCTTGTGAATTGGCGTCGGTAGCGGTTGGAAGTGTGGGAGGTGCAGCCAAAGGTTTTTCTGCGGTGGCTGAGTCCTGGCCTCGCTGATTCAATTGCTGCAACGGAATGTCTTTGGGCAGCAGGACATCTGTAGTTGCCAGAACGCAAGCGCGTTTCATCGTGTTCTCGAGTTCGCGCACGTTTCCTGGCCAATAATATTGTTCAAGATGGCACAGCGCTTCTTCTGAAAGTCGAAGCTTAGGCGCGCCTTTTTTTGTGGCAATTTGCTCAAGGAAAAAGTCAGCGAGCAAGCGAATGTCCTCGCGCCGATCTCTCAATGGAGGGATGTGAATGCGGATGACGTTGAGGCGATAAAAAAGGTCTTCGCGGAATGTGCCTGCTTCGACCTCTTGCTCCAGTTTCTTGTTGGTCGCAGCCAGGATACGGACATCTGTTTTCAGCGTCTGATTGCCACCAACGCGTGAGAATTCACCTTCCTGCAGGACACGCAGGATTTTGCTCTGCACCTGCAGTGGCATATCGCCGATCTCATCCATGAACAAGGTGCCGCCATCGCATTGCTCAAAGCGACCAACCCGCTGTGCCAAGGCTCCCGTAAAGGATCCTTTCTCGTGTCCGAACAATTCAGATTCCAAGAGATTATCAGGGATGGCGGCGCAATTGATGGCAACAAAATCACGGTTCGCGCGCGGGCTGAACTTGTGAATCGCACGGGCGACGATTTCTTTACCCGATCCATTTTCGCCGGTCACCATCACGGTCGCATCCGATCGGGAGACACGGCCAACCAGTTTAAAAACTTCCTGCATCGCTGGCGAGCGCCCGATCATGCTTTGTTCCCGCAGGTCGAATCCGGGAGTCTGAACATCGCCGACGGGCGGCGTGTTCATCTCATCTCTGGTTTGCAGGGCGCTTTCGACGATCGGTCGTAAGTCGTAGGGCAGTGCTTCCTTGCGCAGGAAATCGTAGGCTCCGAGTTTCATTGCCTCGATCACTGCATTGGTTGGCGGAAAGCCAGTCGTCAGGATGATCAGGGCGTTGGGATCCGCCTGGCGAATGCGTTTTAAAATATCCAGTCCACTGACAGGAGCCAGATGATACTCGGCAATCACTAGATCTGGCGGGTTTTCCTGGTAAAGGCGAAGCGCATCTTCTCCTGAAGTAGCAGTGGTAACGGTGACCTGATCATTGGTCAGGTACTTTTCTGCCCACTCAAGGAAGTCGGATTCCGTGTCTACAATGAGGATGCTTTGCATGGATAATCAGTTTTTCTGGTCGTCAGAAAACGATAGGATCAACTGATCGCTCCGAACCGACGGCTTCTGCCACGAAAATCTTCAACCGCTGCCAGCAGGTCGTCTTTATCAAAGTCTGGCCACAGCTTCTTTGTTACAAAAATTTCGGCGTAGCTGATTTGCCACAGCATGAAATTGGAGACCCGCATCTCACCGGATGTGCGGATTAAGAGGTCAGGATCCGGATAGTAACGGGTGTAGAGGTGTTTGCTGAAAATATCCTCATCGATCATCGCCCGGTCGATGTGTCCTTCTTCGATGTTGCGCAGGAGGCTCTTGATGCCGTCGATGATTTCTTCTCTAGCGCCGTAGCTGAGCGCCAGGATGACAGTGAGCCCAGTGTTCGATGCGGTTTTCGCGATGGAGGCATTCAGTTGCTTCTGACAGCGTTCAGGAAGGCTGTTCAGACGTCCGATCGCTTGCAGGCGCACGTTCTTCTTGAGCATTTCGTCCGTCTTCTCTTTGAGAAAACGTTCCAGCAGCGTCATCAACGCTGCCACTTCGGTCTTGGGGCGTTTCCAGTTTTCGGACGAAAAAGCATAGAGCGTCAGGAATTCAACTCCCAAATCGACGCATCCTTCCATAGCGCGTCGCACAGACTCGGCCCCGGCACGGTGGCCTTCAGATCGTGGTCGGCCACGTTCTTTGGCCCACCTGCCATTGCCATCCATGATGATGGCGATATGGCGCGGAACGCATGTGGACGGGGGGAGAGTTGGGCTGCTCATAGGGTGTCAGACAACAGTGTCGAAGATTTCCCGGGAGGTGCAACCCGTGGATTCGATGATCTGTCGAATTCCAACGCTATGATCTGACGAGAGTCTGATCTCGTCCAGGGCCATTGCCAACCATTGAAATTGGCAGCCCGGTCAATTCTTCGATCCGATCAAGGAAGCGCCGTGCGTTCTCCGGCAGTTCAGCAATCGATCGTGCGCCAGTAGTCGGTTCATCCGGCCAGCCAGGAAGTTCCTCATAAACAGGCACACAGCGCTGGAATTGGCCAGAAGTTGCAGGTGGTAAATCAATTTTTTCACCATCCAGTTCGTAGCCGGTGCAGATCCGCACAGGATCGATGCCGTCCAGACCATCCAAGTTGGTCATCGCAAAGTCGGTGATCCCGTTCACCATGGCAGCGTGACGAAGGAGCACGATATCAATCCAGCCGCAGCGGCGGGCGCGACCAGTGGTAGCTCCGAACTCACGGCCCATCGCATGCATCCGGCTAGAGAACTCTTCGTTTTCAGTTACAAAGGGGCCTTCGCCCACCCGAGTGGTGTAAGCCTTACAGACCCCAACCACGCGGTCAATTCGCGTCGGCGGAACGCCTGTTCCTGTGCAACAACCACCTGAAGTGGTATTCGACGAGGTGACATATGGATAGGTGCCGTGATCGATATCGAGGTAGGTGCCCTGGGCACCTTCGAACAAAATCGCATCACCCTTCTCCATGCGGGTGTGAAGATAAGCGGTTGTGTCACAAGCATACGGACGCAATCGCTCCGCTGCCTTCAATAGTGCCGCACACGAATCCTCGAAAGAAATCTGTTCCCGGCCAGCAGCTTCCAAGAGCTCGTTGCTGGCAGCCAGTCTCTCTGCGTAGGCCTCAGCAAATGCTTCGGGTTCCAGCAGTTCAGCGAGGCGCAGGCCAGTGCGCTCAATCTTGTCGCCGTAGGCCGGGCCGATGCCGCGACCAGTGGTTCCAATCTTTCGCGATCCCAGCTGTTGCTCGCGGCAGGCGTCAATGCTGCGATGGTAGGGGAGCACCAAGTGCGCCTTCAAGCTGATCCTCAAATTGTCCGGTGTGGCAGCAATGCCCTTTTTCTTGAGGCCATCGATCTCTTCCAGAACGGCGATAGGATCCATGACAACGCCGTTTCCGATGACGCAGGATTTCTTCTCCCAGAGGATGCCCGAGGGGATCAAATGGAGGACGAATTCCGTGCCATCAACGATGACAGTGTGTCCGGCGTTATTCCCGCCCTGGCTGCGAGCAACCACATCGGCGGACTCGGTGAGCCAGTCGACGATTTTACCCTTTCCTTCGTCGCCCCATTGGGCGCCTACGATGACAGTGTTGGCCATAGATAGTCAGCAAAAAAATCCCGGGCCTGCCACAAAAGCGGGCACCGGGCTCAAATTGAAAAAGACATCTTCCCCAGTCTTCACAGCATTGCCAATCCGATTTTCAGAAAAAGCACTGCTGATGAAATCCGCGTAAGCTAGAACAACAGGGATACAACGATCGATGCCACAACAGCTGCGATTCCAAGGACTCCGACTAATATCGAGGCCCCTGCAAGCGGGTCTTTGTTGCTCTTCTTTTTGGCTGGGGCAGTGGCTACTGCTTCTTGCGGGGCTTCAGTCTTGGTTTCTTCACTCATGACCTAATGGATCGGAAAAGTGAGGGGTGTTGTAAAGAAGAATTTTCACACGCGTGTTGCCTCGATCTGCGAAGCGAATTCTCTAAAGAAATAAGAGGCATCGTTAGGGCCTGGCGCCGCCTCGGGATGATATTGCACGCTGAAGACTGGATAGTTGCGATGCCGCAGCCCTTCGACAGTGCCGTCATTCAGATTGACGTGGGTGACTTCTACGTCGGCAGGCAAGCTGTCGGCATCGACTGCAAAGCCATGATTTTGTGAAGTGATCGCAACAGTTCCGGTTTGCAAGTCTTTGACTGGCTGGTTGCCTCCACGATGGCCAAATTTCAGTTTGAATGTCTTACCGCCGAACGCGTGGGCGAGAATCTGGTGTCCCAGGCAAATAGCGAACATGGGCACCTTTGTCACCAGAGATCGAATTTCACTGTGGATGTAGTCGAGCGCTGCTGGATCCCCGGGGCCATTGGATAAAAATACGCCGTCCGGCTTCCTGGACAGTACTTCTTCTGCACTTGTGCGGGAATTGACAACGTCGACAGTGAAGCCATTCTGCCGCAATCGGCGCAGAATATTGTGTTTGATCCCGAAATCGTAAGCGACCAAATGGTAGCGGGCAGGCGCTAATTCGGCGAATGCATCATCACCGACGGCCAGGTCATGATGCAGCTTGCCGTTACGCTGAATCCATTCGGCGCTGTCTTGATCGTTTGGATCCCAGCGGTAGGCATCTTCGGTAGTCACTTCTTTGACGTAGTCCATGCCGACCATTGACGGGCTCGCAGCCGCCTTGCGGACAGCTTCTGCGGGATCAAGAGTATCGGTTGTCAAAATGGCACGCATCGCCCCACGCTCGCGCAGGTGTTTGGTCAGTGCACGTGTGTCGATTCCTTGAATGCCAGGGATTTTCCACTGTTTCAGATAAGCATCGAGTGATTGTTCCGAACGCCAGTTGCGCGGCACTTCGCAGAGTTCTTCTACAATGAATCCACGAACGTGTGGCGCGCTGCTTTCATTATCCAGAGCGTTGATTCCGTAGTTTCCGATCAGAGGATAAGTCATGGCGACCATCTGTCCCCGGTAGGATGGATCGGTCAAAACCTCCTGATAACCAGTCATCGAGGTGTTAAAACAGGCTTCCCCGAAGCACGTCCCAGGTGCTCCAAAAGATTCTCCTTCGAAATAGCGCCCGTCTTCGAGGGCAAGAATGCACTTCATTGAAGGCCTGAGTGTGCGAAGCGAACGCCTTGGGTCAAGAGACAAATTCTCGATTTCGTCATTATCGCTCTGATGATCGTGTGCGACGAGATCTACCAATAATCAACAGTGCCAATGGTCAACATTAACGGATTATTTAGAAATCTTTAAAAAAGTGGCACGCATTCTCGATTGGTGCTAAACATGGTGTCTATGAAGACCCTTCTCTCTAACTACAACCCAGATTCCTTCAGGAGGCATCTACGGGGAATAGGGGCATCGCTCCTCTGCCTGTGTGCTGCAATTTCCTGCTCAACGCCTGCGAAGACGACGTCGTCCAGCGGCGGTGGCGCTTATTTTAATTACGACCGTCCCGCAAAGTTACCGTCCAATCCCTCCAACGTGCGGGTGAAAGTCTCGTTGGAGAAACAGCTGGTTTACGTTATGGAGGGCAATGAGCCTCTTTTGGTGATGCCGGTATCCGTCGGGACTTCCAGCACGCCAACGCCCAAGGGGAATTACAGGATCGGCAACAAGGATCATATGCACCGCGCAAATACCCATGGCTATGCGTATAGTGGTAGTGAAGCACGGCAGACATATCTAAACAAGAAGCCTTCTGGCTGGTCGTTTAAGGGGACGCCCATGCCCTACTGGTGTGGATTCATCGGCGAAAGCTACGGATTCCACGTTGGCTGGATGAAGGATCGTCCCTGCACCCACGGGTGCATTCGCATGCACGAAAACGTCGGGCCAAAATTCTTCCGGTTAGTGAAAATCGGCACTCCTGTCAATATTGCTTACTCGCAGCCTGAGGATGCATCACTGGGGGCAAATGTCCCACGCCCACCAGACGCTACTCCGCTTCCTGACTACTCTCCTCAGTACATGCTGGGAAATGCCTACTTCACGAAGCACAAGCCGCCAACGTATCGCTGATTTCTTCTAATCTGTCATTAACAGTATACTGTTGATACCGCATTTTTAGGCCAGGCGTTTTGCGCCTGGCCTTTTTCTTGCTCAGAAATGGAGATTTTATTGCCGTGAAACGCCGTGAAGCAACTTTGTGACAAAAAAGTGAATCTTTTTCTGTAACAATTCGCAATTTCTTCGGTAGTAATGAGTGAAACCAAAGCCGAGCCGCCTGCACGTGAGTCTCAAGAAGCGATTGGGAATTCGGGAAAACAGATTTAACAAAACCTTGTTTTCTATGGGCACTAAACGAATTCCGGAATCGTATAGATCTACGTCAGGCGGCTTTTCTGGTGTCTGATCGCTCGGGCGGTTGCGGGGTCTCAGGTGCGGCCTAATTCCTTTTCTGGAGTTTCTTCGGTAGCAGTAATGTCGGAATGTGTTATAATTTCCATAATTACGGGAAAATGAAACTTCTGACATACTCATCGTTCATCGGCCTGATTCTAGGGTTCTGCTACCTCTGGGTGTTGAATCACGGAAAAAACTTGGCTTCAAACAGAACGGTGGAATTTGCCGACACCGCATCATTTTCTGAATTGCTGCGTTTTCAGGTAAACTTGGGTCGCCACGCAAACCGGCTGCCTGTCCTCAATGTTGACAAAACGGCAGAGCAGTGGGTGGAGAGTAAATTGCCCGAAGTGATGCAGAATAGCACTGGTGCCATGGATTCGGTGCTGGAAGGCCTGCAAGCGTCGATGCCCACAGTGCATACTGCAGCCGCCTATTTGACCTTGGCCGATACTGAGCATGAGCTGATTCGCCAAGTGGTGCAGTGGCAAGAGGGAATTGGGCAAAAGGCAACTCACTTAGTGACGCTGCCATTCAAACGGCCTGGTGTTGCCAAGCTTGGCTGCTTTGCCGTTTCCATGCGCAAGCTCCCTGAGTTCTCGCCAGAGCTTCTCGATCAACAAGTTGAACTCTTTTTTAATACATGTCCTCACTGCAAGGCATCGCATGCAGGCAAGGTGCCGCCATCCGGGCGATCGATCGTTTTCTCCTGCCCGCATTGCGACAAACCGTTCGATGCGTATGCCATCGACAATAACGGCCGTTATAGCAGAGTGACGTCGTTTTTGTCACATTTCGAAGGCCCGGAGTTGGATCCCGCACCGACCACACGGATCGAAGAAATGTACTGTGTCTGGTATGCGGTGGCGACCCGCTGTCGTTACACTTCCGATATTTCCGGGGTCAATGGTCCACGTGATTACTGGCAGAACTCGATGGAGACGTTCACCAGTCGAATCGGAGATTGTGAGGATTCGTCCATTTTGCTTGCCGACTGGCTGATCAGTCGGGGGATCGAGGCCAAAGTAGCGACTGGCAAGACAAAGGACGGCGAAGGTCATGCCTGGTGTGTCGCCCGGATCGACGGTGTGCAGTACATTCTGGAAACCACGGCTCTGCCGGATCCAGAGAATCCGCCGCTGGCAGATGAACTGCGGAACGAATATCAGCCGCGTTACCTGTTCGACCGCTATGGGATCTATTTTCTGGCAGATGAACGAAATTCGGAAGTTTCCGACTACTGGGGCAAGGGGGTTTGGCTGTCGCTCATGCATTCAGGCGTGAAAACCTATGAGAATCAGAGTCTGATCGCCGGTGATCGAGGTAATTAGGATTAGTGGTCTCGCGGCGCGATGGATTGCGAAATGGTAGAATTGGTAGCGCTTGACAGGATACTGAATGACCTTTCAATGGTCTGAGCAATGTCGGTCGTTGATACCTTGAGCCGTCTCTAAGAATTGCGGCATGAATACTGGGTGGCGTCGTAATTTCATCTTCTTTCAATCTGTGAGCGATCCTAAGATAAAACGGAACTGGTGGCCTATCTGCACGGTAGTGATCGTGCTGCTGCTCCTGAGTGCGTTTTTTCTCTACCATTTTTCGCCAATTCGAGTTGCCGGAAGTGCGACTGATCGCTTAGTCATTGGTGCTAAGGAGATTCTAAAGGATTTTACGCGCGAAACGATTTCCATGACTTTCGAAAGCAAGCTGTTATCGCTGGCAGATACCAACGGAGGATTGCTGGAAGTGGCCGTGCTAGAGTCCTCCGAGACTTTTCGGCGAGAGGCGTCGAGCACCTTTCGCGGAACTACTGTCTCGGAGGCAAGTGTGGATGCCGTATTCAAGTTCCATGTTCCACTGCGAGACGGATGGGAGATCCACATTGAGGAAGGTGAGGCCGTGCGCGCGTGCCGAGTAGTAGCTCCCGTGCTGGCTCCGAGCCTGCCGGTCGCCTTCAAATCTGATCGCCTGAAGACGAGTAGTAGTGAAGGATGGCTGCGCTGGGACGAGTCGGAGGAAATGGCGACGCTGGTGGGGCAAATTACACCTCAGCTGGAGCGGCGCGCTTTCGAGAACGTGGAAGCCGCCAGGGAGGTGGCGCGAAAAACGATTAAAGACTTCGTCCGGACATGGCTGCTGGAGAACGGGCAGCTTACCGAAGATCGTTTCAGCTACGTGGAGGTGCAATTTGTCGACGAGATTCCCGTTGCTCCTGAGATGATTGAGGGCGCCGCGCCTTAAGTCGAAACTTCTCGCTTAATAGCGCTAATCGATGCTTGACAGGTGGGCCAGCCGGATATACCTGAACGCCCTGTTTTAAAGGCCTAAGCGGCCGTAATTTCTCAATTTCATAATGGCAACCATCGAAGTCATCCTCAAAGATAAAGTCAAGAACCTCGGCGCCGAAGCGGATGTCGTGAAGGTAAAGGCCGGATACGCGCGCAATTTCCTTATTCCCTCGGGCAAAGCCTATGAGGCGACTAAAGGGAATCTACGTCAGCTGGAGAATCTCAAAGTTGCCCGCGCTAAGCGTGAAGCTCAAGAGCACTCTGAGGCACAGGGTGTCATCGCTAAGCTCAAAAAGCTGAAGCTGAACATGAAGCTTTCCACAGGGCAGGGCGGGAAGGCCTTCGGCTCGATTACTACTATCGACATCGCTAAGGCCATTACCGACGCGAATTCGAAGATGGTCATCGATCGCCATGACATTCTGTTGGATAAGCCAATCAAGAGCGCTGGTAAGTATGAGATCGATATCAAGCTGCAAGCAGACGTGATCGGCATGATCCGAATCAATGTCGAAGCAGAAGGCGTTGAAGCTCCTGCTGCTGAATCCTCTCCTCGAAGGGATAGGGATAGGGACAGATAGCCGCTTGGTTGCCCCGGGCATTTGGTTTCCCTAGGAAGTCCAGGTTTGAGCAAAGTCAGTTTTGTTCAGGCCAGCGGATTTCTGCTGTCATGAGAAGCTGTAATATTCTCCCAGCCTCTAGTTGCTGAATTCCTGCGGTTCTGCGCCTCACGGAAGCGCTTGCCGCGCTTTATTCCATTGTCTCCCGAAGTGTGCAAATGGAGAGCTGGTAGCTGCCTGGAGAAAACGTTCTACTTCGTGGTTTTCAAATGGGGCAACTTTGATATGCTTGCCGCATGATTGAATTTTCGTCGCGATCTGGTCATCGCTTGCTCACTTTCGGAATGACAGCGGCAGCGGTCATTTGTACTTCTTCGGTTTCCTTCGGTGAGTCGACTGCTGAGTGGATATGGAGTTCCAAAACGACTGGCAATGACGATCATTTTGGGGGCCGTGGACACCTGAAAATCGAGGGTGATGCGCCAAAAGAGAACGTTTTCCTTTCGGTGTCGTGCGACAATTGGGCGAAAGTGTGGGTGAACGGAAAGCAGGCGTTCGTGACGGAAGAATGGTCGGCTCCGGGGCGGGTGGATGTCGCTAAATTGCTGAAGGCTGGAGTGAATGTCATAGCGATAGAAGCAAAGAATCAAGGTGGCGTTGCTGGGCTACTGGCGGAATTGAAAGCTGGTGACAAAGTACTGCTCGATTCCGGCGCAGATTGGTTGGTTTCAGGCAAGCTCTCGAAGAACTGGCAGAAGCCAGCCTTTGATGACTCCAAGTGGAAAGCGGCAACGAAAATTGCCAACTACGGCGATAAGCCGTGGGGCAACGTGCTCTCGAGTGCTGGAAAACCAGCCAAAGCGAAGGCGAAGGGAACAGTAGCCCAGGCCGATGCTCTGAAACTCGCTCCAGGATTTGCTGCAGAGTTGCTCTACGAAGTTGAAGAAGGTTCCTGGGTGAGCATGACGCAAGATCCAAAAGGGCGTCTGATTGTCTGTGATCAATACGGCAGCCTCTTTCGTGTGGAGCTTCCAAAGCTGGGAACAAAGGATGGACTGAAGGTGGAGAAGCTCGAGACGAAAATCGGCCATGCGCACGGACTTCTTTATGCGATGGATTCGCTCTTTGTGGTGGCGAATGAAAAGGATGCCGGACTCTATCGATTGCGTGACACAAACGGCGATGATCAATTCGATGAAGAAACGTTGTTGCGTAAAATTGGTGGGGGAGGTGAGCATGGACCGCACGCTGTCGTGTTAGGGCCAGACGGGGAATCTCTCTACGTGCTAGGCGGAAATCATACGAGATTACCTGAATCAGAGACGTCCACAGTGGTTCCTGGCTGGCAGGAAGATCAGATTTTGACACGCATGGCGGATGCCAATGGCCACGCGCGTGGCGTGATGGCCCCAGGCGGATGGATTTGCAAGACGGACGCGGATGGTAGTTCATGGGAATTGGTTTCGGCAGGGTATCGCAATCAGTACGATATCGTCTTCAACGGCGACGGCGAAATGTTCACCTACGACTCGGACATGGAATGGGACTCTGGAGCGCCTTGGTACCGGCCAACTCGAGTCTGTCACGCAACCAGTGGCAGCGAG
>JBNMNB010000059.1:0-33937 GCA_051270635.1 Verrucomicrobiales bacterium
GTCCATGATCGGTCTGTCGAGCTCAAGCGCGCAAGACGATGCAGAGTCTGATCATATGATCCTGCCCACTGATCTCAAGGGCAACGAACGCATATGGGGGATGATTCTTTACGCCACCGAAGCCGAATTAGAAGTCGGTGATGATAATTCTGGCACGGCGAAAAAATTTCGTGCTGCTGCGGTCGAAGGCGTGATGGAGAAATTGCGCAAAGCACTTCCTGCCTATAAGGGATTCAAGGTTCTGGGGGCTCACGACCAGAAAGTGCTGCGCGAATACGCAACTTGGATCACTCCATCCACGGATTTCTTCCTGGCCATCGACTCCAAGGGACGCGCCAAAGAAGGCGACGGCGTGAACATTTATCTTCAACTCTGGAATCGTCAGATTGAGCCAGGAAAAAAGGACAAAGTGCTGTTAAAGTCAGATGCTGTCTTGAAGCGATCGAGCCCACTCATTATCGAGGGCCCGAAATGGCGCGAAGGCCGCGTCATTTTTTTACTCACACTTGAGTATTCTGAGCTGTTTAACACAGCTGAAAATGCGACTTCCGCTGCCGCTGAGTAGTATCTCTGGAGCGCTTTGTAGTTGCAATCCAGTCTGAGGAAACCCAAACTTTCAGCTTCATGATTGGGGATATATTTTTGGTGTGCTCATTCATCTCCCTTGCTTGATTCCCAGCGGAAAAACCGCGGAGAAAGAAACGGGATCAGAGCGGGGACACGCGAGCAATACTCTGGATAGCCGGGGAATTTTGCGGTAAGTGCAGCCTCTTCGATGCGTAACTTTAAATAGAGCACTGCAACGACGACCGTCGCCGACACCAGCACTAGCGGAACTGGGTTCTTCCACACGACTGCGAGAGATGCAGATATGGCCGATGTGTACATTGGATGCCGCACCCAGCGATAGGCCCCCACTGTTCGTAGTTCGCCCTCCATGGAAGGATCGGGATGAAAGCTGAAGGTTACCTTTCCCATACTTACCAATGCCCAGCCCATCAACACTACCGCTCCCACAATAACCAGCGCACTGGGCCAGGATCGCATGGCAGGAATCGCATGCGCCACCAGAATCGTCAGCGCAATAAACTGCATCGCCACCAGCACCGAGCCAATGGCATTCGTTCCGTCCTTTTTCCTGGGATTCGAGTGACCGCTCATCCCAACACAGTAACCTCTTGCCTCATTGATTCCATTGCGAAAGGTTCGTCACAGTGATTCGCAACGACTACATCATGCGCCAGATCGAGATGCTTGGCGCTTTTGTCAGAAAACTGCTGAAGCAGATCGATGACGGCGACCTCGAGCAGGCAGCATCAGACGCCGATGCCGCCTCGAGGCAATTCGTCGGCATTCCGCTGGCGGTTCTTGAAAACCAGCCACCGGATGGCCTGGAAGCCGTGCTGTCCATGGGCGAACAATTTGACTACATGCGCGCACTTTCTGCCGCAACACTGCTCGAAATGAGAGGCACTCTCGCCGACTCCGAGGGCGATGAAACAACGGCATTTCGGTTATGGACAAATGCTGCGAACCTCCTCATTCGTTGCCATCAATCTCCAGACGATCAGGTCAAATCTGCCTGCCGTAGTCGCCTCGACAACGTGCTCACCTCGCTTCAGAAATACGAAATCCCAACGTTTCTCCATCGCAATCTTACTGAGTTCTACGAAAGCACTGGAAACTTCTCAAGTGCGGAAGACCACCTGTTTCAGGCCATTACTGCCCAGGAAACGGAAGCCTCCGCCGCTGCCTGGGCCAACGGTTTCTATGATCGGCTTCAGTCTCTCACAGACGCACAACTCGCTGCCGGAAACTTCTCCCGAACCGAAATCATGGAGAGCCTGAAAGAACTTAAGCAGCTGCTGCCTCAACCTTGAGGGACGTCATGTCCCCTTTGTTCGGTTCAGGAAATACGGTTGAAAGAAGCATCAATGCACTAAAAAGAGTGACTAGTGTGGAATTTGCATTAAAATATAGAAACAATAATCATCAGGGTTTGTAATAATTTGCACTGCCCGATAGATTGGGAGCCTCAAATAATCTGGATATGACCACCAAGGACCTCACACGCTGCGAGATTGAAGAGATAGTGATTAACAATGCTTCTCGCTTTGCTGAATACCGACGGATGCTGGTCAAAGACCCGAAGCGCACGCTTGAGATGCAGATGAACAACAGACTGCCAGACAATGTATCGGTAGAACTTTTGGAAGAAACTCCCACGCGATTTTTTGTTCGCCTGCCGTACAATCTCGAAAACGGTGCTGAACTTTCTGACGATGATCTGGAAGATATTGCCGGGGGCAAGGGTAAAAGTGGGAACCATTACGCCTGCAACGAGAAGCCGGGCGGATTTAATACGCGCAACGAATTCAATGTGAGCGTCTGACCTCGTTTCCGTGGGGGCATTAGGGCAGCGACTGTTGCAGATCTTCTGACCCGCGCCACAGTGCGACAGTGGCGGAAGAATTTCGAAAAGAGAAACCAGACCTGCAAAAGAAGCTGCACGAGGTGCCGCACAAACCGGGCGTGTACCTGATGCATGATCGCTTGAACCGAGTGATCTACGTCGGGAAAGCGAAGAGCCTGCGCAAGCGATTGAGCAGCTACTTCACGCCATCGCGTAGTCGCATGGCTGACTTGAAGACCAAGGCGTTGATTCAAAGTATCTGGGACTTTGAAATTCACACGGTCAGGAATGAAGCTGAGAGCTTGCTGCTGGAAGGGAAATTGATCAAAGAGTATCGGCCGAAGTATAATATCAGCTTTCGTGACGATAAGCGGTTTCTACTGGTCAAAGTGCATCTGGAGGAACCATGGCCGCGCTTCCAGCTGGCGCGCATGCGCAAGGAAGACAGCGCCCGTTACTTTGGCCCCTTTGCGCATTCTGGAGCGCTGCGCACAACGGTCAACTGGATGAACCGGGAGTTCGGGCTGCGATCTTGTCGACCGATGCGGCCAGGGGAACATGACTACAAGCACTGCAACGACGATATCATCAAGAATTGCACGGCTCCCTGCATCAGCAAAATCGACCGCACCGCTTACCTCACCCGCGTGGAAAAGGCGTGCGCCTTCCTCGATGGCCAATCGAAAGAAACGGTACAGGCACTGGAGGTAGAAATGCAGTCTGCAGCGGAGAAGCTGGACTTTGAGCGAGCCGCTGAACTGCGGGATATGCTGGATTCATTCCGCAAGACACTGACGCCCAAACGCAAATTCAATCGCGGCCGTGGCGTGCCTTCCGCCATCAATCCAGTCGAAGATGTGAAAGAACTGCAGGAAGTGCTGCGTATGGATACACTACCTGCCATCATGGAATGCTTCGACGTCTCTAACATTTCGACTACGCACTGCGTGGCGTCGATGGTGCGTTTCAAAAACGGTGAGCCCGACAATCAGAACTACCGACGCTATCGCATTAAGTCAGTTAAAGGGCAAAATGACTTTGCCAGCATGGCGGAGGTGGTGCGTCGGCGTTATCAGCGAATATTGTTAGAAGCGCGTGAAGCGGAACCAGAGACTGCGGAGGAATCACAGGAGAATCCGCTCGAGGCATTGCGCCGCATCGGCGATTCGCTGGAAGGCAGGCGCACGGGCGCTGGATCGCGTCGCTACGTGCGACTCCCAGACCTGGTCATTGTCGACGGCGGAAAAGGCCAATTATCATCAGCCGTCACCGAGTTGCGCCGCCTGGGAATGCATGATCTGCCGGTCATCGGCCTGGCCAAGGAATTTGAGGAAATCTATCGTCCGGGAGTATCCGAACCGATGATTCTGCCTCACGAAATGGGTGCCCTTCGGCTGCTTCAGAGAATTCGTGACGAGGCGCATCGCTTTGCCAATGGCTACCACCAATTGCTCATGAAGCGGCGCATTGACGAAAGCGTTCTCGATGATTGTCCTGGTGTCAGTCAGCATCGCAAGCAATTGCTGCTGAAAGCGTTTGGTTCAGTTTCGCGCCTTCGCAAAAAGCCGGAGAGCGAAATTGCCGAAGTGCGAGGAATCAGTGACAAATTGGCTCGCGAGATCGTCGAATTCCTCAAAACCCATTGATCCCAAGCGGTTTTCACCCCTTTTCCTTCGCTGCCCTTCCCGAATTGTGCTAAAAATTTAAGATTCACGAATCATGCGCTCATCGTCCCCTTCTACCCCTAAATCCATGCTCCAGCGGTTTTCGTCGGTTTTTGTTGCGTGGACATTGTCGCTATCCGCACTATTTGCTCAGGAAACCCGGCGTGCCGAAATTGTCGACGAGGACGATGTTGAGGCCAATGTGCCGGTCGTCAGTGGCGTTCCAGAAACCGAGGAAGCGGTGCCAGGAAGCGGCACGTTTTCGGCAGAAGATCTCGAATTGCAGGACGTGCCACAGCCACCCGCCATTCCGAACGACTTGTTCATTCCAGAGCCAGCGGCAGTCTCTGCTAACAGCTACGATCCAGCTGACTTACCACCTGAAGTCCCGCTGGATCAGACACTTGGTGGCGATACCGCCATCGTTGCTTCCTGGCAGACTCAAACCAACGCGCGCACACTTCTGCTGACGGTTCCTGCTCCACGAGGGCAAATCGTTGACCGCAATGGCTACTGCATAGCCTACAACGAAGTGGGGTTTTACTATTCGATTCAATTCCCTCGCTGGGATGATCCCCTGCCCAAGCAGATTCTCGCTTACGCCAGACAGCGCGTCGAATTTCTCGATAAGCGCACGCCTGACATACCGTGGAGTATCAAAGACGAGGCAATCCTCGATCACTACAAAAATCGCCGCTGGATCCCTCTCATTAACCCACGACTCGTTAAGCGCTCCGACTGGGAAGATGTTCAGAAG
This sequence comes from Verrucomicrobiales bacterium, assembly GCA_051270635.1. Lineage (GTDB taxonomy): Bacteria > Verrucomicrobiota > Verrucomicrobiia > Verrucomicrobiales > DEV007 > JAGROY01. The sequence goes on from JBNMNB010000059.1 coordinate 4,835, forward strand.
GAAATGCTGACCGGCATTAAACTTCAGCCGACTTACTATCGATCGTATCCTCATCAGAGCATGGGCGCGCACTTCATGGGCTATGTGAGTAAGAAGACGCGCACATTGCCGACGGGTCCGATTTCCATTGGCGAGCCTATCACCATCGAACTTGAGGGACGCACTGGACTTGAAAAGACTTACGAAGAATACCTGGCTGGGGAGCCGGGAGAAATCAATGTCATCTTTGATGCAGACGGCAACAAATTATCTGAGGACATTCGCCGCAACCCGGTAGAAGGCAAACATGTCGTCCTGACCTTAGAGCGTGAGTTCCAGGAGATTGCCGAGTCCTCTTTGCGCAGTAACAGAAATGCCGGAGCCGTGGTTATCATGGATGTCTGGGATGGCGACATCATCGCCATGGCTTCCTACCCTACATTTAATCCGAACTCCTTCGTGCCTGCGATCAGTCAGAAAGATTACAACAAACTAATCGAAGACAAGCGCAACCCGCTCTATGCTCGAGCCTATCAGGGACAGTATCCACCTGCTTCGACTTTCAAAGTACCGGTCGCCCTGGCGGCATTGGAAACGGATCTGGTCGGACCGTATTCCGAGTTTAACTGCACCGCCTACTATAAGCCACCAGGCTCTGGTCGCGCCTTCCCTAACTGGCACCGCAGCGGTGAGGGAATGATGAACGTTCGCCGCGCCTTAAAACGTTCCTGCAATACCTATTTCTACAGAGCTGCAAATAAGATTGGTGCTGATCCGATTCTCTCAATGGCTGCACGCCTTGGTTTCGGCTCAAAAGCTGGCCTGCCCGTTGAAGGAGAATCCTCTGGCCTGCTGCCATCTCACGAATACATGCAGCGCGAGTATGGCTATCGCCTCGTCGGCGGCGCACTGGCAAACCTTTCGATTGGTCAGGGGAAGATCCTGGCGACACCCGTACAGATAGCGCGTGCAATGTGCGCCGTCGCCAATGGCCAGTATTTGCCAAAAGCGAGGCTGGTAAAACATATTCAAGATCTCGATGGCAACATTGTCGAAGCCTTCCCAATCGAAAAGGAGAGCACTTTCAGCGTCAATCCTGGCAACTTAAAAGCAGTGCATGCAGGCATGCGTGGCGTCGTTGCTGATGGCGATGGAACAGGCAAGCGCGCGGACATTGGTTCTCCTCGGCTCGTTGGCAAAACTGGCACTGGACAATGGAGTGAGACACGAAACGTTGCCCTCTTTGCGGGCTTCGTCCCCGAAGTCAATCCGGAGTATGCATACGTTGTCGTTTATGAAGGCAATCCCGGCCAGGGAGTTTCTGGCGGCAGGCAGGCGGCGCCGATTGTGAGTTCGGTTTTTCGGCAAATTTACAGCCGCAAGCGTGCCAGAGGTGACAAGATTGGCGCACCGCGGAGTTCTCAGTTCGAGCCTGACAAGCCACCCAAGGCGGAAGCTGTGGAAGAAAAGAAGGAAGCCACCAGCTCTTCCTCCAGAAAGTCCAGCTCGTCAAAGTCGAAGCCACGCGCCAAGAAGAAACCAACGCCCAAGCCCGGAGCGCAGGAAACAAGAAAAGTGCGCCCGGCCCCAGCGCCAGCTCCCCCCAAGAAAAAGGAAGGGTTCCTGCAACGGCTATTCAAGAAGCGTTCTTGAGCAAAATTCGGTGGCGACATCTTTTGCAAATGAGGCTGTATCATCTCTCAATCTCAATTCATTCTGCCCTGCTCAACTACTCCAGCTGCCCCAACGGGGCTACGTAACAAAGCCCGGGGTTGCGAGGCACGAGTTACCCCGGGAATATTGATCGTCAAGGATTCCAACCCCAACGGGGTTGTGTCCCGGCAGCAACGATCCTCGGCCCCTTAGACTTAGACTCGGACGCAACCCCGTTGGGGTTGTGGGACATGAGGTGTCCTGGTTCCCAGGGTAGCGCCACTGGCGCAACCCCGGGCTTTGGGACGGAATCCCGTTGGGATAATGAGAGATAGGCGGGTCGAATTTAGGCAAGCGGTATCGATTTCGTTTGCTGAATCGAATTACAAACGAAGTAAGCGATTGATGAACACAAGGCCGACGGAAACCGATCCTTTGGGTGCACGTCTACTCTTCCTTAACTTTCATTTCTTAACAACTCGTGTGGCGCAAAGGTGGTCGTGAAGCGCCCGTTTCTCGTCATCGAAGGCAGCCATGATGTAGCCAATTCCCAGGATCAGGGAACTCAACCACTCGGCAAAAAATCGGCCGACACATTGGCCATAGGAAAGTTTCGGCTTATCGGTCGCGATCACTTTGAGAGACAGCGCCATTTTCCCCAGCGTCGCTTCATATTTCCACAGCATCAACGTGCTATAAAGGAATCCCATAATTTGGCCCAGGATGGTGGGCACCAACTGAAGAATTAGGAAATCATCCGTTCCTTCACCCATTTGGATGAGAAACATAATAGGCATTTGAATCACCATGCTAACGACCATCATGATCAATCCATCGATGATCTTCGCCAGCACTCGGATCCAGAATCCCGCGTATTCGTAGCCGCCAGAAGTCCTCGGATCCAGTTGGTTGCCTTCCATCAATCCATGCACAAAGGCATCCTTGTGCTCCGGAGCGATCCATTTGTCACCGTAGGCAACCATGTCCGCTCGGGGCATGACCTTGCCCGAGTAGGCACATACAGCCATATCCTGAGTCGGCGAGGTATCCTGCCCGCCCGTTTCTGCCTGCAATGCAGGAAGGTGCTTCGACAACGGTTCCCAGTCCCCCATTGAGTCGTTCCACACCAGGGAGGAATCTGCCAAAACCCCTGAACGATGCGCAGAAACCAAATGTTCTGCGCTCACCGGGCCCTGTTGCTTACGATCGATCTCAAAATACCAGTTCACGCCGTAGAATCAGCGGGAAAAAAGCAAAACGTCAACCGTATTCGATCATCATTCGTGCCTCCGTCGCTGGCCTTGTCATCAGTGCCGCGATTCTCATCGAGATTTACTGTTCAAGCCAGCATCGGGCAAATTTGCGATTGACCCGCTGACGGAAACCACCGACGACTTGCAGCAAGCAACCAATGGACGCTCGGAACCTGCACGGCCACCATAGTTGCAATGAACACCCGAATTTTCACACGTTCCCCTCATGGCCTTTACATACAAAGAAGCTGGCGTTGACATTAAGGAAGCCGCATCCCTCGTCGGCGACATTGGAGAATTGCGACAGCGCACAGAATGGAAGCATTCCCTGATGCAATCGTTTGGATTGTTCGCCGCCAGCTTTGATCTATCAAAGTGGAAGCAGCCAGTGATCGTAACCGGTTGTGACGGCGTGGGCACGAAGCTGGAAGTCCTCCTCGAGCACGACCAGCTGGAGATCGCAGGAAAAGATCTCGTTGGAATGAACGTGAATGACATTTTGACCACTGGCGGCGATCCGGTGATGTTCCTCGACTACGTCGGAGTCGGGCAGATCGACAAGGCCAAAATTACTCGGGTGATCACAGGGATGGTCGAGCATCTTGAATCCTGCGGGTGTATTCTGGCAGGTGGCGAGACAGCCGAGATGCCTGGCGTCGTTCCTGATGGTGTGATTGAGCTTTCCGGCTTCTGTATTGGCGTCGCTGAAAAACCTGATATGATTGACCCTACGCGAGTCGGTGTTGGTGATGTATTAATAGGGTTTCCATCGGATGGGTTTCATGCCAATGGCTGGAGCCTGGTGCGCAGAATTCTGGCAGCTAAACCGGGAATTGTCAGCGATGAGGAAATGCTTCCTCTGCTCGCACCTACCAAACTTTACCACGAAGAAGTGGGAGGGCTTCGTGCCGCAGGCGTCGACATCAAGGCAATGGCGCACATCACTGGCGGCGGACTGCCAGAGAACCTTGAGCGCCTGCTCGGCGACAACGGTGCAGACATCGCAATTCCAAAATGGAACGTAGGAGCAATCCCTAAAATTCTTGCGCACGTTGAGACTCAGGAAGCCGTCAACACTTTCAACATGGGCTACGGATGGGTAGCCATCGTCGCCGCAGCCGACAAAGACCTGGCGCTACGTGTAGGAGGTGCCGAGGTCATCGGCACGGTGACTGCCGAACAGGGAGTTCGCGTGAAAGTCGGTTGATCCCAAGTCACCTGCGCCTGCTCCCCTAACAGAACAACATTCCTTTTCACCTGGCTTGGCGGGCGAAGAAGACTCGCCAGTCTGGCGATGCCTCGCCAGCCTTCAACAGCTCGGACAGGTTAGCATTGTCTCGATAATTTGCGTATCGGACAAGTGCTACACGCGCAGGTGGATCGTCCTCAATGTAGTAACCGAGTCGATCGATCTTTCCTTTAAGCGATGGATTCTCCTGAATCATGCGTGTCTGCAGCTGCGCTTTGTCCGCATGATTCTCAGGGAGCTGATCGAATGGGCCGTCGTAGTAGTCATTCCTGGCGACACTGACCGCATTCACGGCAATCAATACCTTTCGACCTCCTGATTCGGTATCCTCGCGGAATACAAATCCTGTGCGCCGCGCGATCCAGATTCCCGGCCGAAATTCCACGAACCTGTCGTTGGCACTTCCACTACTGGATTCATCAAGCACCCAAAAGAAATACGGATGCTTCGCCTTTGCCTGAAACATCAACAGAAAGCGCAGCCCGGATTCGTCGAATGTTCTGCCGACGAATGCATCACAATCGCGCATCATTGCGGCATCGGGTGGGCTTTGCGATAGATCTTCCAGATGAAATCGGACAAAGTGGTCGCTGTATCCAAGGTCATAGACGCCTCGACGCACCTTTTTCAATGAGATTCCCTGCTCGTTTCCCAGCATTGCGCGGCCAGCGATTCGCTGTTTGTCCTCTGCGGCCCGAGCCAGGACGCGACGCTCAGAGTAAGCAAAACTGACGATCCCTTCATCACGCAGCCCGGCAGGAAATCGGAGGTTTCCCGTGAGATGCCGACCATCAATGTCCAGCTGCCAGTAGAAGTAGTTCTCACTCGGGTAGACATGCACCTCCGAGGGAAACCGAGAAAAAACGTGCCAGAAGACTGAAGGTAGATGATCGAAATCAACTGCATCCCTGCTGGCATCCGTTCGCTGCCATGCTTCGACGAGGTTCTGGTGCAGGGTAAGCCGCCCGTCTGCTCGCGTTTCGTCAGCCGCACAAGAGGATGCTCCTGCAAATACGGCCGATGCAACCAGGACGAAGATTCCTGATCGCAGTAGTGGCGCTGAGCCAGGCGAAATTGAGAGTGTCGACACCATTTCCATTCAGCCACATTCGCAAGGGATCGGGCTGGCGTAAAGGGCATTAAGCTACTGGCCAAACCGGCCGCCACTGGCCAATCTTCGCAAAACTCCGCTGTCCAACGATTGACCCGGGGCCCGGCTTGGTTCAGCTTGGCTCATGCACATCATTATCGACGGCAAGAAGTCCGCAGAAAACGTGAAGCAAGAGTGCGGCTCCGCCATTGCAGACTTAAAAAACCGTGGCATCACACCAGGTCTGGCCGTTGTCATTGTCGGTGACGATCCTGCCAGCCATGCCTATGTCCGTTCTAAAGTCCGCACTTGCGAGGAACTGGGGCTTCACTCAGTGAAGATTGAGAGATCCCGCGACACAACTCAAGAAGAACTTCTTTCGATCATCGCTGATCTCAATGCAGATGATGCAGTGGACGGCATTCTCGTGCAATCGCCACCTCCACCGCACATCGATGAGAGCGCCGTCGTCAGTGCCATTGATCCGACCAAGGACGTCGATGGTTTCCATCCACTCAACGTCGCAAAGCTGGTAATGGATGACTCTACAGGATTTGTTCCCTGCACACCGCACGGCTGCCAGCGACTGCTCATCGAGCACGGGATTGAAACCTCTGGTGCGCGCGTTGTGGTACTCGGCCGCAGTATGATCGTGGGTAAACCGATGGCACTATTGTTGATGCGCAATGGCCCGGGTGGCAATGCGACGGTGACAGTGGCGCATTCCCGAACACGTGACCTTGCCGCCGTGACCCGCGAGGCAGATATCCTGATCGCTGCGATCGGAAGGCCCGGATTTGTCACCGCCGATCACGTCAAGGAAGGTGCCACCGTCATCGACGTCGGCATCAATCGTGTCGACGATCCCGCAGCCGAACGCGGCTATCGACTTGTCGGTGATGTCGACTTTGCAAACGTCGCCCCAAAGTGCCACGCCATCACGCCAGTGCCAGGAGGCGTCGGGCCGATGACCATTGCCATGTTGATGGCGAACACGATCAAAAGCTGCCAACTACGCAACTTGCGCAACCCAGCATGAGCGAAGTTACCTCATCAGCCCTCACTCTTATCAGCCGACACCAAGCCATCCTTGGCGAAGGCCCAGTCTGGTTCCGCGATCAGCTCCTGTGGGTCGATATCGAAGGCCGTAAGGTCATCGTGAGCAATCCCGTCTCAGAGACTGAGAAAATCATTGAACTGCCCGAACGCATCGGCTGCGTCTGGCCATGCGCGGATAGTTCCCGGCTGCTGTGCGGACTCCAGTCAGGATTCGCACTCCTTGACCCAACGACCGGCACTTTGCGCCCAATCACAGATCCTGAAAAAAATCTGCCGCGCACACGATTCAACGATGGCAAGTGCGATCCACTCGGACGCTTCTGGGCGGGCACCATGGACATGGATGAAGGGGCGCCACTGGGATCGCTCTACATGCTGGATGCGGATGCGCGAGCCACGCGCCAATGGCAGGGCGTCACCGTATCCAACGGGCTGGCATGGGGTCCAGACGGAACCACCTTCTACTACATCGATAGCCCAACTCGAAAGATAGCCGCATTCGACTACGAGGCAGAGACTGGCCATCTGACGAATCACCGCTTCATCATCACCCTTCCAGAAGGCGAAGGATTCCCCGACGGGATGACCATCGACACCGAGGGCAAACTTTGGATCGCTCTGTGGCAGGGCTGGGGTGTCGTGCGCTATGATCCGAAAACTGGCGAACGCATAGGCAAAATCGATATTCCCGTCGAGCGCGTCACCTCATGCACGTTTGGCGGCTCCAACCTCGACGAGCTGTTCATCACTACCGCCAGAATCGGTGTTGATCCCGCGGACTCGGCAGGCCGTCCGCAGCCAGATGCAGGAGCCGTTTTTCGGATCAAAACTCAGGCAACTGGGCTGCCAACCGTTCCCTATCGCAGCACCGCTTCTCAATCAGGCTAAGCCTGTTACGTCAGAGTCCGACCAACATCACTTCCATGTGCGTCTTGACGATTTCACCCATCGTCTTGCATTTCTCGTAGGCGTTCGAATCTTCGACATCTGCCAGCTCCTCGCGCAATTGCACGACGTGATCAATGGGTGACAATTCTTCTGCGCACATGACCCGCAGCAACACCGAGAGCCGGCCGGACGATACCCTCCGTCGTCGCGCCATCAGCGTGCGTTCCTCTTTTTGATACTGTCGAATCGTCTCCGTATTCAACAGATCCGTCACCAGTTTGACGATCGGAAAGTTGTCGCGAAAAAACTGTGCCAGGTAAACTTTGTGCCTGCCTTCATACGATTGCTGGTCAAAGTCGATCGGTCGCACGCGATACTGCACTTCTTCAAAATCCGGTGTGATGTCGATGACATAGTTCACCGTGCGCATGTCCCCTAACAGTCGCAGAAAACTGCGCTCGTTAAACTTAACGAATTCCTTGGCGACCCTCACCTTGTTGATGTCGGCGCGGTTCAGGTAATCGCGGATAAAGACATCGCCCGGCACGCCAGCGATATGTTCTTCAATCAACGTGCCTTCATTGACGAGAAAATTGATCCGGTTTGGGCTGAGGATGTGCTCAAGTTCGAGCCCATAGATGCGCGAGGCATCCGCCCGCTTTACGTAGTAGTGGTCAAAGTTGTCATTGAAACGATTAACGATGCGCACCCGGAACGGTTTCGAATTCCCAAAGTCCCCGAAGTCCACGCGATCTACTTCCAGATGCTGCGAAAATGACATGTCGCCACCGATTTTCAATTGCGCATAAATCTGCGTCAGCTTCGGCCGCAGTTCCTGCCATTCCTGCGCCGAGTACATGACTGTCTGCCACAGCGTCTCGTTGCCCGCTTTGTCCTCATAGGGAATTGATCCTGAAAATCTCAGCAGATCTTCATAGATCACAGGGATCGTGGAATGCCGCCCCCAAGCGCCAAGGTATTTCAGCAGTGAACCCGCCACTGGATACGTCGTTTTCCGATACGCAATCATTGCCTCCGAACATACAGAAGCATTGCCAGACAGCAACCCCGCGGCGATTCGTTCTTCTAGTCCAAATGAGACTTGTGCAAATCAGCAATTGCCATTCCAGCGAGATGACCACTGGTCCACGCATTTTGGAAATTGAACCCACCAGTGATTCCATCGATGTCCATGACTTCTCCAGCAAAGTAGAGGCCCGGACAACACTTGCTCTCCATGGTTTTCATGTTGATCTCTTTTAAGGGCACGCCGCCGCAAGTGACAAATTCCTCCTTGTTCAGGCTCTTGCCCTTCACTTCAAAAACGGCATCCGTCAGCTGGGCAACCAGGCTGCGAAGTTGCTCCCTGGTCAGTTGCGACCAGACAAGTCCACCTTGGATTCCGGATGCCACCAGCATTGCCTGCCACAGTCGCCTGGGCAGCTGGGCAAATGGACACTTCGGCTGCATTTGACGCCTTCCCCAACGCTCACGCGTAGCACGCAACTCTCCATCCACATCAACTTGAGGCAGCCAGTTGATCTTCAGCTGAAACTTGTAATCGCTCTCCGCCAGCACACGCGCTCCCCACGCAGAAAGTTTCAATATTCCTGGCCCACTCATTCCCCAGTGAGTGATCAGCAGTGGCCCTGATGCAGCCAATTTTGTCCCAACAACACACGACTCAACATGCGCCACCGACAGTCCCTGCAAATCTCGAATCCGTGGATCATTAATCTTAAACGTGAACAACGATGGCACCGCTGGCACTAACGAATGCCCTAAACTTTCCGCCAATTTTGCTCCAGCGGCCAATCGTGTTCCCCCCGTTGCTATCAAGACATTGCGCGCCAGAAGTTGCTTCCCGTTCTCCAGGTTAATGGCAAACGATTCCTCGCCATTGCTGTGATTGCGGCGAATCGCCGCCACTCCACATCCCGTGCGCACCTCTACTTCCGCCCGCCGCGCTGCGTCTTGCAGGCAATCGATGATCGACTGCGATGAATCTGTAGTCGGAAACATGCGCCCGTCCGCTTCTGTCTTCAGCTCCACTCCATGCGAGTGAAACCATCGCACGGTATCCTCAGCGCCCCACCGATTCAGCGGCCCAATAAGCGCCTTCTCTCCGCGCGGGTATCGCTTGCTCAACTCTCTGGCATCAAAACAATCGTGCGTCACATTGCAGCGCCCGCCGCCCGAAATCCTCACCTTTGTCAGCACATCAGCAGATTTCTCCAGAATCACCGAAGATCCCCCACATGCTTCAACGTGCGTGATCGCTCCAAAAAATCCAGCAGCTCCTCCCCCAACAATGATGAGATCAAAAATCATGTAGCAGCAGGAAGAGCAGAGAGATTATCGTGGAAGCCATTTATTTGCAGTTTCTGAGACGGCGGTTCGGAATCTTCGATTATTAAGAAGCTGGCCAAACTGAAGGCGTAGCAGCAGCAGCCCAACGGCTTTGTCGTTTTCCATTCCGGTTATCATGACTGCACATTATCAGTAATTGGAACATTTGTCTTGCGGCTATGCAGAGTAGAAAGATGAGTCTTTACGTGGATGAGCTTCGCTCCCTCCATTGCAACTGAACAGCGCGTCTGGGTGACTTGGGTGACGATGAGGATTGCTTGATGTGGGGATTCCGGTAGGGTACGGGTTGATGAAAGAGCACCGTTATTTACGTCTGGCTTCGCAACTGTCGCGTGTGCCGTTCATGGCGCACATTGATCAGAAAACCATCGATGAGCTGATGCTGAAATCCCTGATTCTCGAAGGGAGTCCGGGCGAGGTTCTGCTGCAGGAAGGCGAGGACGAGAACCATTTTCTGGTGTTGATGAAAGGATCGGTGGAAATTGAGAAAGACGGAGAAGTGGTGGCAACGATTGCGACCAGCGGCGAAATCCTCGGGGAACAGGCTCTATTGAACCGCAGGCGCTCAGCGACAGTAAGGGCAAAGGAGCGCGTATTCTGCCTGCGGGTCGACGGCTCGTTTGTCGATTCCCTGACAGAGGAACAGAGACTGGTCTACCAGGCTGAGCTTTATCGATTTCTCGCTGACGTGCTGGCCCAGAGGCTCGACAGAGCACCTCCAAGCGGCTAGCGGAAGTCGAACGTGCGCTCATTGAAGAACGTAGACAGCCGTCGGATTGACGGGCCCCGTTAAGAGACTCTGACGATTCACCATATCAAGGTGGTGGGGCTGGTGTCGATTCGAGAGTGATCAACCGATCAATCTGTGATGCTCTCGTATTTCTCGCGGTACTTTTTATTGAGCCTGGTGTGCCTGCTGGAGAGGTCTAACTTTCGTCCTTTAATGTAGGCGGTCAACGTGTGCGTTGGGATTTCCAGTGGATCGCCATCAGTGATGATGAGAGTGGCATCTTTTCCTGTTTCCAGTGATCCCAGTTGGTCATCGATCCCCAGGATTCGCGCGGCGTAGAGAGTGACTGACTTCAGGGCGTCATCTTTGGACAGCCCGAAGGGAACGGATGCGGCTGCCTGATAGGGTAAATTCCGCTGTGAGGCAGCAGAGCCATCATGTGCGATACAGAAGTTCACTCCTGCTTTGGACAACGCGTCAGCGGCTCCGAGATTTGCGCTGTAAGCGTCGCCACGTCGTCCAGGCAATGACTGTGGGCTGAGGATCACTGAAATTTTCTGTCTCTTCAGGAGCTTCGATAATCGCCACGCATCCTGGCCACCGACGATCACGATCTTAATATTCTCCCGTTCTGCGAATGCAACGGCACTCTGAATCTGGGCGACTTCATCCGCATGCACAAACACTGGCAAGTCCCCAGCCACGACCGGCTCCATGGCCGCCAGCCTCAGGTCAGCAGGAGTTTTATCAGATTTCGTATATGCCCGGGCATTGGCAAAGAACTCTTCAAGTTTCTTAATTCTCTTTTCAACCGACTTTCGCCGCTCTGACGCGGCATTCGATTTTGCCCCGGGACTCTGTGAGTAGCCAGCGCTCAAACGTGGCCAGTGAATGTGCATGGCAGCAGGCGCTTTTACGACCATGTCTTCCCAGGTCCAACCATCCAGAGCCATCACCGCAGAGCGACCGCTGATGATTCCTCCCTGCGGCACCGTCAACGCAGTAAGAACTCCATTGGCCCGAGTCACTGGGATGACTTCGCTGTCCGGATTCACTGAAACTTCAACCCTGACATTCGAATTGTAGTCTCCAATCTCCGAAGTATCCACGGTTGCCCTGACTGCGTCGATTTCAATCAATCCGATCGTTGTATTGGCCGCAATTAGTCCAGGGTAGATATGCTTGCCCGTGACATCTACGATTTCCGTGTCCGCAGGCAGGTCAATTTTCAGATCTGTTCCGCCAACATTGGCGATCTTCCCATCCACAATCAGCAGCTTGCCCTTTTCATACGTCTCACCTGAGACTGTATGGACATGCGCCCCGAGCAAAAGAATCGGGTGGGCCTGCGGAGCAGCAGGCCTTGTCTCGCTAGCTGAGGCGAAGGACAATAGCGACAGCGCCGCTGTTCCCAACCACGCGCAAACAAGGCTCTGATCGAATGTGTAAAATCGAGTTATCATAGTGGTGTTCAAAAATGGTTAGGGAGAATCGGGCAGCAACTTATCAAAGATGCGTAGTCTTTTCGTTCAGCAGCGAGGAGGAATTTGCGATAATGGCGGGCTATTTGAACCAATTTCAACGAAACTGATGGGTGAAAAGACAAGTAGATTGATCAGTAAACTTCCGATTTCTCCTTACTGGCGGCAGGAAGAACAACTGTCACCGCTACAGGTGTGCAAGTTTTCGCCGTTATGATAAATGTCTCGATACTCCAGGCTCTTGTGATAATCAGCCAGGGATCCCTGTGTCATAAGACGCCAGCGCTCCTCGAGCGTCGCTGCGCCATCCGCAACAGCCTTATCGTCGCCCTCTTCTTCAGCTGATTCTTTCTTGGAATCCTTTTTCGGTTTCATGAGAGCTTTGGTGATCAGGAGTTGCCGCTCTGCAGCATTTGCTTTGCGCCGTGCGGCATCATCCTTAAGTGAAAAGTATCGCGTTCCATCGATCCATGTTTGCTCTGCCCTGGCATAAGTGGAGAGCGGATGGTCACTCCAGACAACAAAGTCCGCATCCTTGCCGACTTCCAGTGAACCTACTCGATCATCAACTCTCAACTGCCGGGCGGGATTCAGGGTCACAAACTGCAAAGCAATCTCTTCGGGAATCCCCCCATACTTTACGGCCTTGGCCGCCTCAGTATTCATTCTGCGGCCTAACTCTGCATCGTCCGAGTTAAAGGACGTAAGCACTCCGGCGTCATGCATGATCGCGCCATTGTAAGGAATCGCATCGTAGACTTCAAATTTGTAGGCCCACCAGTCGCTGAAACTTGAACCACCGGCACCAATTCCGGCAATGGCGTCGGCCACTTTGTATCCTTCCAGCACATGCTGAAATGTCCCCACGGTGAATCCGAATTGCTCAGCCAGGCGGACGAACATGAGGATCTCATCCTGTCGGTAGGAGTGAATATGGACGATGCGATCACCTTTCAGGATCTCGAGTGCAGCTTCCATTCGAAGATCTTTCCGGAAGGGCGCACGCTCACCGCCGGAGCGACGCACATCGTAGTTTCGTGCCGCCTGAAACGTATCCTTCATGACTTGCTCCACTCCCATACGAGTCTGCGGGTAACGCGTGCGGAAGCTGGCTCCCCAGTTTGATTGCTTTACATTCTCGCCAAGCGCAAATTTCACCCCGGGCTTGGCCCCGACAAATTTCATTTCTTCGGCACCTTTCCCCCAGCGCAACTTTACGACTTGATTCTGCCCGCCCATCGGGTTGGCAGATCCGTGCAGAAGGTTTGACGTCGTCAGTCCTCCGGCCAGCTGGCGATAAATTCCAATATCTGTTGGATCGACAACATCGCCGATGCGGACTTCAACTGTCACCGCATGGGAGCCCTCGTTCAAACCGCGACTGATTGCAATGTGCGAATGCGCATCCAGAAGGCCAGGCGTGACGTGCTTGCCATGGCCGTCGATCACATGGCTGGCCTTAGTCGAAATATCCGCAGCAACCTCCACGATTCGGCCATCGAGAAAGAGAACGTCGGTATCCTTCAATGGCTTGCCTCCATCACATGTCCAGACTGTTGCTCCTCGGATAAGAATTGACTCTGGAGCAAAAAGGGAACCCTGGTCAGTGCCGAAAGCACCTGCCGGGTATTGCTCGAAGACATATTGCTCCACTGTTTCTGAATCCTTGTCTTCTTTGTCTTCTTCGTCTTCCTTGTCGGCTGTCGCCACATCTTCCAGCGCCTTCTTTCGCTTTCCGAACCACGACACGGTCGACCCATCTGGCATCTGAGCAATGCCAGACAATCGCCCTTCGCGATAATGCGCAGCCAATCGGAGCGGAACAGATTGAGTTCCAGAGAAAGCCTCACTGCTTGCCTTATCCATAGTGAAGACCAGTCGTTCTCCGCTACCCTTTGCTTTCAACTTGATGAGCGAATCCTTCTTCTCGCCATCTTCCTTATCGTCAGCAGAGGCGGTGCTTTCTTCACTTTTCTTGTCAGCAAACTCCAAAGTAAAATCGGGCCAGGAACCTTTCAACGTTCCCTTCTTTGGCCCACGCAGTTGCCCCCACTTGAACGACCACTCGCCGCCAGGGTCAAACTGTGACGCCGCAGCCATTGGAAACGCATCCCCATCGATCCAGACGTAAAACAGTTTGGCCTTTTCACTCGAAAACGGATCCCCCGAGAAAATGGTGAGGTTCGCGATTCGGCCAGAGGCAACTTCTCCTACCAGCCTGTCCACTCTCAGCATTGCCGAAGGCCTGGTAGTCAGGGCAGCGAGGGCAACAGCCGGATCCAGCCCGCGCTCTACTGACTCTCTAACATGCTTCCAAAATCCGGCACCCTCTTTATGTCCTTGCGTGGAAAACGCGAATTCGATTCCAGCGGCATCAAGCAAAGCGGGATTCGATGGCGCAACATTCCAGTGCTGTAATTGTTCAAGCGTGACGTCCAGCGCTGCGTCTGGATCGTCCACTGGCGGCTTTCCAGGAAATGCGACTGGCAGAAAAATGCGGCTGCGAGCCGACGAAAGTAATTCGATTTGACGATATTCGTATCCATTGCCAGCAAGTTGAAGCGAAACCTCCGCTTCTTCAGCGACACGAAACGCTCTATTGTAATCCAATTCATCGCCGGCATGAATCACCAGTGGCGTTTCGTTGCGGAGGACACCTTCGAGAGCCTGTAGCGCGGCATTTCCCTCGGGGCGAACCATTCCAAGAGGATTGCCCGTGTAGACTCGCCGATAGTCCGCATTCCATCGGGCATCGCTCAGCGTTTGACGGATCAGTGCGATACTTCCCATCAGCGAGGATGGATATCCTCTGGATCCACTGCCGCCGCCCGTTTCAAATGCAAGATGCTGTGCCGAGCTCTCACGAAGCAGATTCGACCGTGCAGGTCCATCCCCAAGCTGTAGCACGGTAGAGCTGCCGCGAAAGATGCCCCCTTCCGGCGCGGCCCCAACCGATGTGAATCCAAGTCCACGCCATTTTTTTCTCAGCGCCGCATCCTGCTTCAAAGCATTGGCCATTTGCCTCTCAGGTCTGACCTTTGTGTTCCAATGAGAAGCATCTGCGTCAACCTTTGATCCATCGTCAAAAATCGACGTCATCCCGTCAATGAATCCCGCATAAAGGGTCAATCCATTCAGATCCCACACCCGGGCATCCGCAGGCACTGCGATCTGCTGGCCTACTTCGGCGATAATCCCATCACGAATGATCACCGTTCCCATGGGAATGATCTCACCAGGGCGACAGACGATCTTCGCCCCCACCAGGGCATGCACCCGAGGATTATTGCGGTTTATACCGACACTTGGGCGTGTTCCGGGTAGCGACTGGGCGACCGCGCAAAATGGAATGAGTAGCAACAACCATGTGGTGGCACAGATACGGAAAACAGAAATTTGCATCGGAGCAATTCCTAACAAACATACAGCGTCCATTGCTACTCAAATTTCTCTAAATCTTCCTACAGGCAATGGAAAAGAAACCCGCAATTCCTAACTTTACGATAACCTAAAAAATTAACGATGAATACCACTATTACTACTTGATAGACCCCTTCTGAAGATCTACTATTTTTCCCAGAATCTTTTGAAAAAATTAGAAATCTGGCATTTTCATGGAACGACGAGGAATTACTGATAAGAAAGTTAGTGAGAACAAGAGGACAGTGGTCAAACTTGGATTCCCTAAGAGACGAGAGCGGGACAAATCAGAAGCTGACATTGAACGAAAGCTCGCTTTCCCAAGGCCAACTGTCACACCGGGGATCAACGAGTGAGTAAAGCCCTCTAAATCAACGACCTCTAGCCTATACCCCAGCCTAATGCACGAGATGGAGACCGGTCTCAGTGACCATTCCGTCTACCAACTCATCGTGTGGCTCGAGAGGCAGTGTCGACTTAATTTGCGATTGAAAGCAGACTCCGATCGACTGGGCGTGGAGAAATTCCTCCGCCAACAGTTTATCGTAGAAGCCACCGCCCCGCCCCAATCGACCACCGCTGCGTTCAGCAAATGCTAGTCCAGGAATCAACGCAATTTCGATATCATCGACCTCAACCAAATCACATTTTTTGGGATCTGGTTCAAGCAATTTCCCCTGCCCTTGAATCAGCTGTTTGGATGACTCAACGGCGTAGAGCGCGAGGCTCTTACGCTCCATTCTTGGAAAGCAGAATCTCACATGTCCCAAATCCGATTCATCGAGTAATGGAAACAAATCTGGTTCGCTCGAAAGACTAGCGAAAATCAAAATGGTAGACGCATCTGTGAAATCACGAAATTCGAGCAAGAACTTACGAATCTGCCGTGATTTCTCTTCACGCGCAGTATCGGAAAGCCGCTTGAGATCAGCAAGAATCTCTTTGCGGGCTACCTGCTTGTTTTGTCGGGCTTCTTTAAAGCAGCCCTCGGGACGGATAAATTCTTCTTCTGTCAAGAGTGCAACCGATGAGTTGAAGTTTGACTGACGGGTGGAGTATGGTGAAGCGTTCATGTATACCAGAAAACCGGGAAAGCAATCAAGCGGTTACTAATTCTTCCTACCAGCGATGCGCGAAATCTTTGACAAAATGTGGCAGACCAGTCGCCGCCTGCGTGCAGGCGGACTTGACGCGGAGAACGCGTTACAAGTAGGGTTGTTACCGACCAGCGGGTGGCACAAACGCGGACTCGATTACTTCGGAAATCGTGTCTTTCCGACAATGCTGTCGCCGCGCCAGGGACAGTCGTTCTCTCCAGACTTCAACGCCCCTGACATCGACGTCATCGGGGTCACCTGGATCGGCCATGCCACGTTCGTCGTGCAGATGGGTGGCAAAAATATTCTGATAGATCCGAATTGGGCGAATTGGCTCGGCATCATCAAGCGCGTGCGGCAACCGGGCGTTTCGCTGATCGATCTTCCGCCCATCGATCTGGTGCTCGTCAGCCATGCTCATCACGATCACTTGCATATGAAATCACTGAACGTGATTGCTGGCGGCCAGCCGATCATCGTGCCCGAAGGTGTCGGGAAAATTGTCAGCCGCTGCGGGTTCAGTGAAGTGATCGAAATGAAATACTGGGAGCAACGAACGATCGGCGATTTACTGATCACGTTCACTCCGGCGCAACACTGGGGCGCGCGCTACGTTCACGATACTCATCGCGGCTTTGGTGGATTTATCGTTACCTCCTCTGCTGGTCGCTCACTGTACCATTGCGGCGACAGTGCCTACTTTGACGGATTTCAAAGGATCGGCCAGCATTCGGCGATCGACCTCGCGCTGCTGCCGATCGGCGCCTATGCCGCACCTAGTGGACGTGAGGTGCACATGAATCCGGAAGAAGCTCTGGCTGCGTTCGAGGAATTGGGTGCGGCGCACATGTGTCCGATGCACTACGGCACCTATGCACTTGGCCGTGAGCCCATGGAGGAACCTGTGCTGCGTTTGCAAACGGACGCCGAGAAACGCGGTCTTGAGGGTCGTGTAAGAGTCCTGACAGAAGGACAGCCGGAACATTTCTAGGTCGGTAAGGCGCCCCTTCGCCGATCGAGTCAGCGGCAGGTGGATACCCCCCCATCAATAGTCCATATCAAGAAACTGCGTTCGATTCTGTTCTGACAGGCGCAGCATTGATTCGCTATTTCTGCGGATGCGTTTGCACAGTCGCGTGGAAACAGCTTTGAGAAATCGAAATCCGAGAACAAGCTCGCGGTCGACTAACGCATTGAACTGAGATGCTGAAAGCACCCAGAGACGTGCGTCATCTGAGATCACCCGAACATAGGCGCTGGCGTTCTGAGGATCGATCACACTCATCTCGCCAATGACTTCGCCTGCGCTCAATGTCGCGAGTTCCACGATCTCCCCCCGCGCCTGACACGACACAGCAAATGTGCCTTCTAGAATGATCGCCATTTCATCGAGAGGTTTTCCCTGACTCGAAAAGTAGCTTTTTGAAGACAACGTCCGAATTTCCCCGGCATCCGCAAGCAGCTGGCGTTCCTGCGAGTCAAAACCAGCGAGAACTCCACTCTCAGGTAGTGGAGTTGCAACACTCTCGTTTGAAGAATTATCCTGTGATTCCATAGCGAGATAGAATGATAGTCCGGACGAAAATGCAATATCAGATGTAGATGCAAGTCTTACGAGTCCTACGACCGAGCTGTGGATATCTGAGTTTATCTGTGCTAGTGAAATCTAGCTGCGGGACAGATATTTGGCCTTATCACTTGTCTGCAGACGTCTCAAATCCTACGAATTTCGCAAAAACCACCGACCAAGACCATGACTGACCAGACCGTGCCACCAAGAATGGAATCCGACACCATGGGAGAGATCCAAGTGCCGGGAGACGTCTACTGGGGCGCGCAAACCGCGCGTTCGCTTCATCATTTTAATATCGGCAGCGACGTCATGCCACGCTCGGTCATTAGGGGAATGGGAATACTAAAAAAAGCGGCAGCACTGGTGAACAAAGATCTGGGTAGACTGGATGCCGAGTTGACTGACCTCGTCTGCAAAGCCGCTGACGAAGTGATCGAGGGCAAACTGGACACGCATTTTCCTGTGCACATCTGGCAAACAGGCAGCGGCACCCAGACCAACATGAACACCAATGAAGTGATCTCGAATCGCGCGATCGAAATCGCCGGGGGCACGCTTGGAAGTAAAGATCCGATCCATCCGAATAATCACGTAAACATGTCGCAGTCGTCAAACGACACGTTCCCGACCGCCATGCACATCGCTGCTGCAACGGAAGTGCAGGAATCGTTACTGCCGATGCTGGACAAAATGATCACCGCACTGCGCGCCAAGCAGGAATTGTTCAATGACATTGTCAAAATCGGCCGCACCCACCTGCAGGACGCGACACCGCTGACACTGGGACAAGAATTTTCCGGCTATGTGTCATTGTTAGAGCGTGACAAGGTGCGAATCGAATCTGCGCAGCCTGGACTATTTGAACTGGCCCTTGGCGGAACTGCTGTCGGCACGGGAGTCAATGCCCATCCGGAATTCGCCGACCGCGCAGCAACACACATTGCGAATCTGACAGGCCTGCCATTTGTCACTCATCCTAATAAGTTCGCTGCGTTGTCTGCCCATGATGAACTGGTCATGTCCAGCGGGACATTAAAAACGCTGGCAGCATCATTGATGAAAATTGCCAACGACATCCGCTGGCTCGGATCTGGCCCACGCTGCGGTCTGCACGAACTTGTCCTGCCCGCCAACGAGCCTGGTTCCTCGATTATGCCGGGCAAAGTGAACCCTACTCAGTCCGAAGCCATGACCATGGTCGCCTGCCAGGTCATGGGCAACGACGCCACCATCGGCTTCGCCGGATCGCAGGGGAACTTTGAACTCAATGTGTTCAAGCCCGTGATGATTCACAACTTTCTACATTCGGTGCACTTACTCACCGATACCATGCGCTCGTTCAGCGACCACTGTCTAGAAGACCTGGAAGTCGACCGCGACCGCATTCAGCACTACGTGGCCAATTCACTGATGCTGGTCACCCCGCTCAGTCCGATCATCGGCTACGAGAAGGCTGCCGAAATCGCCAAAACCGCCGACAAGAATGGCTCGAGCTTGCGCGAAGCCTGTCTCAAGCTCGGTTACCTCAGCGGCGAAGAATTCGACCAGCACGTGGTTCCGGAAAGAATGACCCGGCCTTAGATCGAGAAAAACGATCAGCGCCATTCGTGCTTCGGGTAGCGTCCTTTCAGATCTTTCTTGATCTGTGGGTAGCTGGTTTCCCAGAAGTTTTCGAGATCTTTGGTGAGTTGGATCGGACGATGGTTGGGGGCGAGCACCTCGATGATCACTTTGACGCCACCATTGGCAATCGTTGGCGTTTTAGTTTCATCATAGAGGTGCTTCAGAAGAGCCGAGCCCACCGGTTCCGCGCCCATTTCGTAGCGCATCCGCAGGCTGTTGCCATTGCTCAGCTTCAAGCGCTCTGGCACGAATGCCTCCAGCGCTGACTCCTGGGGAGCGGACAACCACTTCTGTAACACTGGCCAGGGCGAGCGATCCTTGATGTCCTTATAGCCAATGCCACCCAGGCACATTTGTTGAATCACGAACTCCCGATCCGAATCATCGAAAGGTGGAATTTCGAGCTCGGGCATCCATTCACTCAGGCAATTGACGCGTGCAATCCAGTGATCGACCGCATGATCCCACTTCTTCAATTTCAAGTTTCCCTTACACACTTCCCTGCCCAGGATTTCAGCAGCAGCTTCACGCTGCGGTTCTCCTGATTGCTTCTCTCGCAGAACCAGATCACGAAATTTCGTCGCAGTGGTCTGCACCACACGACGTGCTGACGCATCCCATCGGGCTTCATTGGCCTCACAGTAATCGTCAGGAAAAAGCTGCTGCAACCATGCCTCATCGATCGCCGTGACGTTGTTCAAAATCACTTGTAATTCCCTGCCTTCGACCTCCGTGATCTCGGTGGCAACGAAGAGACTCGCCTTCCCTACCGCCGCGTCTTTGGGAATGGTGCCACGGCGCCCGCCCACCACTGCACACGACTGCGTAGCGGCACTGAGTCGACGGGCCACTTGATCAGAAAATCCTGACAATAGCACACGCCCCAGTCGTTCCGCCGTCAGCGGTTGCCCGTCAGTCGGGTTCTCTGCGAGTGAATTCGCCAGTCGATCAGCGAGTTTCCCAGCTTCACGAGCAGCATTCGCATTGACTCCCAATCCTGAACAGAGCCGCTGATCAAAACGCTCACGCGCGGCGGCATTCCAGGCGCGAAGCAGCGGCCCGAAGTCGCTGAATTCGCCTGACTCACGGTAGTCCGCTGGCCCCTTGCGCCCGCCCTTGAGAAACAGCGGCCGCCCTTGTAAGAGCGCGATACAAACGGCAACAGGCATCAGGCAGTCTTCATGCACGGCCTCGAGCAATATTCGCCCGTGCCTGGGATGCACCGGCAGGTAACTCAGCTCCCGGCCCAGCGCAGTGATCTCACCCGATGACTCATCCATCGCCCGCAATTGACCTAACAGAAGCACTGCTCGCTGCAACGCTTTCTCATCCGGATGCTCCAGCCAGCGGAAAGAATTCAGATCTCCCGCGCCACAAGCCTTGAGCGTTAACACGACCTCTGCAAGATCCAGGCGATGCACTTCCGGCACCTCACGCGCAGCCCGGTGATAATGATCTTTCTCTGCCCACAATCGGTAACACACACCGGGCATCGTCCGTCCCGCGCGGCCAGCACGCTGATCCGCACTGGCGCGCGAAATTTTCTGCACGGTCAATGTATTGATACCTCTGTTAGGGTCGAAGGCCGCCATTCTGGCGAGCCCGCTGTCGATGACCACTGTCACCCCATCGATGGTCAGTGACGTCTCAGCAACGTTCGTGGCCACCACGATTTTACGCCGCCTTCCTCTGGTCACTGCGGCGTCCTGTGCCTGCGGTGGGAGTTCGCCATACAATGGCAGGACGTCAAAGTCGCGGCTCCACTTCTCATTTTGAATCGCGCTGATCGTCTTGCGAATTTCGTGCCCACCCGGCATGAACACGAGCGCGTCCCCATTGCCCGCAGCCTCATCATGCAGGGCTTCACCACAGACTCGAGCCGTGTGTCGAAAGACATCGCCAGCCGAGCGCTGCTTCTCTGGCGCATAGTTAATGGTCACCGGGAAAGTGCGTCCGTCAGACTTGAGCAATTGGCAAGGTGCCAGGTAGTCCTGAAGCGAAGCCGTATCCAGCGTGGCGGACATTACCACTAGTGCGAGATCTGGCCGAGTAGATTCCTGCAACTGCAGCGCCTGAGCCAGCGTGATGTCGCCGTAAAGATGGCGCTCATGAAATTCGTCAAAAACGATCGCAGCAACTCCCTCCAAATTTGGATCGGACAGCATCCGCCGCAGGAGAATTCCTTCGGTCACGTAGCGGATGCGAGTATTGCGCGACAACGCGGACTCAAACCTGACCTGATAGCCGACCAGATCCCCCAGCCGGCTCCCCATTTCAATCGCTACTCGCCGCGCCAGCATTCTGGCCGCCAGACGGCGGGGCTGCAAAACGTAGACTTCGCCATCGCCTAAAACCTCGGCACGATGCAGCATTTGCGGCACTTGCGTGGACTTTCCAGAGCCAGTTGGGGCCTCCAGCACGAATCGCCGATCTGATTTCGCTGCGTTCCACGAGCGAATAAGGCCCTCTTCCAGTTCGTAAATCGGCAATCTGTCAGACATCAGGCAAAAATTCCCAGGGTTGCTGGAATCGAGGGTAATCGTTTGAGCTTTTTCATGTTACGAGCCATCACTAGCACACATTTCACCTCATCTGCGGGTGTTTCCATTCGCAATCTTTCCTTTGCATCAGAGTGGATAGCTAATAGCTTCTCGTATAAAGACTGAACTATGAGTGCATTTACAGATTTTATTGCAATGCCCGGCCTTGGCCCCCTCGGTGGCCCGGAGATCCTTCTGATCGTGCTGGTGGTCCTCCTTCTCTTTGGCGCAAAGAAACTCCCCGATCTGGCACGCGGCATGGGCCGTAGCCTCGGAGAATTCAAGAAAGCCAAAACCGAATTTGATGACGAAGTCGCGAAAGTGACGGACGAAGTAAAATAGTTGTCCAGCGCCTTTTTTTTTTGAACCCTCTCAAACACTAAGCCACTACCATCATGGGACCCATCGGCGGACCAGAATTAATCCTCATCTTTGTTGTCGTTCTTCTACTCTTTGGAGCGAAAAAACTGCCTGAACTTGCACGCGGGATGGGCAAGAGCCTGGGAGAATTCAAGAAGGCAAAAGATGAATTCGAGCATGAGATCATGACGGCTGATCAGGACGCCTACAAAAGCAAGTCGGAAACCAAGCCATCGGGCCCAACCCCAGCTTCAGCTTCAGCTCCCACTCCAGAGCCGCAGGTTGAAAAGAGCGAAACTGAAACAGTCGCTGCTGCCTCAGATACTGAGCCCCACAGCGACGATTCAGATAGCAAGGCCTGATCGGCATTGTTCCCTGTTCCTCTTTCTCTTCCCTCGTTATGAAATACGGTTCCCGCCACGGCTTCGACGTCGGTGGTGCAGCACTCGCTGCTCTGCTATTTGCTCTGCCCTCGCTTCAACAGGTAGCTTTCGCCCAGGCGCCACCAACGGAGACAACTGCCCCGGCGACTGCGCAGCCGGTCAAGTTCGTTTCGTACAATCTTAAGAACTACCTGAATATGGATCGTCGCGTTGGCGGCGAATTCCGTGAGGATGCACCGAAGCCAGAGCCAGAGATCGCTAAGATGGTTGAGTTTCTGGTGACCATCGATCCGGACATCATTGGTATCTGCGAAATTGGAGTGGAGGCGGATCTCATCGATCTGCAAGCGCGCTTGAAAACCTCAGGATTGGACCTTCCTCATCGGGAATGGGTAGACGGCGCAGATTCAGTGCGCCATGTTGCAGCACTCAGCCGTTTTCCTTTTGTCGCACGGGATCACCAGACAGATCTGGGCTACCTACTGAACAGTAAAGAATTCAAGTTCAATCGTGGAATCCTGGATGCGACGGTGCAGCTGGCACCCGATTATAAACTGCGCCTGCTTGGAATTCATCTCAAATCCAAGCGTGAAGTGAGGGATGGAGATCAAGCGCTGATGCGACGCAACGAAGCACAGCTCCTGCGCAACCATGTTGAGAAAATTCTGGAGGCCGATGCGAATGAGAACGTCGTCATGTATGGCGACTTTAATGACACGCGAAACGAGACGCCGATCAAAGTTCTTCAAGGCAAGTATAACAGCGCAAAATACATGCGGGACATTCAGGTTGCCGACAAAAACGGCTTTCGCTGGACTTACTACTGGAGCTGGGCTGACATCTACTCGCGCTTCGATTTTGCCTTCGTCAGCCGCGGACTCTATCCGGAAATCGTGCAGGAACAGTCCTACATTTTTGCCCATCCCGACTGGTTTACCGCCAGCGATCATCGCCCAGTGGTACTCGCCATTTCACCAAAGGATGCAGAAAAGGGCTCGGTTCGCGAGTAGTAACCATCGCGTCAGCACCTTTGCGATTACCGTGACGTTGTCTCTTGCCGATACTTAAGAATCCCCGTGGTAATAGAAGTAGCCATCCGCTCAAGATACATGCTTGAATGAATCTTCTTAGCCTCGGAGCGATTGCTCAGGAACCCGCCCTCATAGAGAATTCCAGGCATCTTCAAAGATTTCAGTACGGCAAAGCGAGCACGTTTGATCCCTCGATCGACGCCGCCCAATTGCTTGATCGAATACGCCTGAATCGCCGTGGCAAGTGCAATGTTAGCTGCATCCAGTCGATTTCCTGAGAACGACGTCTTGCTGTATCCTCCCATCGTAGACGAGGAATCTGGTGGACTCAGGGCAAAGGTTTCGATCCCTGCTCCGCCTGACCTCGCCCAGTTGAAATGCAGGCTGACGAAGATCGCATTGCCATACTTGTTCGCTTTCACCACTCGCTGATGCAATGATAGAAATGAATCGCCACTGCGGGTCAGGTAGACTCTGAAGCCCTTGCTTTCGAGTTGGCGTTTCAACTTGTAGGCAAGCGCCAGGGTATATTGTTTTTCAACGCCGTATGGCCCCCGCGCCCCTGAGTCATGCCCGCCATGTCCAGCATCAACAACAACCGTGGTAAATGGTCTCGCCTGACGAATATTGCCAGGCTTTAGCACTGGATGGATCAGCTTTGCCGCGTCGACATGAGAAAAATAGTAGCCTCCCCCTTTCGAAAGCAGCGGGTAACTCATGGTGAATTTCACCCGATTCAAATACAGTGTTTTCGATCCGCTGGAAGCTGCGAGTCTCACTTTGGGAGAGGTCAAAATCACTCTTCCCTTGGATGTTGATATGCCGGAAAATTTGAAATAATTCCGCAGCCATTGCGCAGAATAATAGGTCCTGCCTTGATGTGTCGTCTTGTCAGATGCCGCATGGACACTAGGCACGACCAGCAAAACGATGGACAACATCAAGCAATGGCAAATAATTCGGCGGTGGAAATCAAGGAGTCGCATGCGTCTTTAGAATGTCGGCGAACTGACTCAGGGAGTATCCTCGCGTTCGGAGTCGGAGACAAGCTGCAAGGAGAAACTCATTAAGACAAGCTAAATATCTGGAATTTATGACTATTTACTTAGTTTGGGCAGCGTGGGCACTATTTTATGGCGCGATAGGCGATTGGTTTCAAAACGTTCTCAAGCGCCGTTTCATAGGGCATTGTCTGTCGGAATGTCATCATCAGGAATTCTTCGTCCGGCAGCATCCAGAAATGTGTACCCGCAGCGCCTCCCCAGCCACACTCGCCCGCGCGTGCGCCCGGATCAGTGGCTGCGTCTTCACTGACACGAACAGATAATCCCATGCCGAATCCCAGTCCAGGCAGCGGATGCAACACGCCGACCGGAAGCGCAGAGTCAGGCAACTGATTGGCGGTCATCAACGCAACCGTCTCATTGCGCAGCAGTCCGCCGCCCCTGTTGAGAAGCATCTGCGCAAACTTCAAATAATCCGCCGCCGTTGATACCAATCCGCTGCCGCCAGAAAGTCGTTCCGGAGCATTTCGATAGGGACTGGTCGCAGCAGAGTCGGCGACCAATACATTGCCGTTCATTCGGCACATGTGATTCGTCGTGAATCGGCCATCATCAATCGCCTCGTCCCTGACACTGAAACCCGTGTCCGTCATTCCAAGCGGCGCAAACAAGCGGGTAGCAAAAACCTTATCCAGCGTCGTGCCCGTCCAGATCTCGATCAATTTCCCCAGCACGTCTGTGGCTAGACTGTAGTGAAATCGCTCGCCCGGTTGATGCAGCAGCGGAAGACGGCCTAAAATTGCCACCAATTCATCCAAATTCCCTTCTCCCACTTTCTCTTTCCGGTATTCTGCGGCAAGAGCATCACGGGCAAAAGTATTCGTAAAGCCAGCAGTGTGGCACAGCAAATCGCGTACCGTAATATCCCTATCCATCAGCGAACCATTGATGAGGCGCAAATGCTGCAGCTCTGGCAGCCAATTTGCGATCGGGTCATCGAACGCGAATGCGCCTTCCTCGCACAGCATCAGAGCAACCGCTGTCGTCACTGGCTTGGTCATCGAGTAAATTCGAAAAACCGCATCGGTGCGCATTGGCTCGGGCCGATCCACCCCCATTCGCCCGTAGGCGGATAAATGCGCTACCTCACCGCCGCGCGCGATCAGCACGACTGCACCGGGAACACTGCCCGAATCAACGAATGCCTGCACCGCAGCATCCAGCTCGCCGAGCACACCTGGGTCGATTCCAGCTTTCAGCGGATCGGCGGAAAAATCGTTCATCGTGTTCCCCGCGAACGCTTAGCATTAAGCACATCCGTCACCTTTGCCAGCGGCAGGCAGTTGATGACGTCGGCCCTGGTCAACCATCCCTTGCGCGCAATCCGAACTCCAAATGCAAGACACTGAAGACCATCCGTGTTGTGCGCATCCGGATTGATAGCGCACTTCACACTCTTTTCTTTTGCCAATTTCCACCAGCGCCAGTCCATGTCGAGACGCCAGGGATTGGCATTCAGTTCGATGATCGTGCCCGTTTCCGCTGCGGCGTCGAGGATAGCGGGAACATTCAATGCATAGGGCTCACGCTTTAATAACAGCCGCCCCGTCAAATGCCCTAGCATTGTCACATTAGGATTTTCGATAGCGCGAATCAGTCGCGCAGTCATTTCCTTCTCCGGCAAATTGAAAACGTTATGCACCGAGGCCACGACGTAATCCAGATCCGCCAGCAGATCATCGTCAAAATCGAGTGATCCATCTTTCAAAATATCGCACTCCGTTCCCGTAAATAATTTGAAGCCGTCGAATGACGCATTTAGCGCAGCAATCTCAGCAATCTGGTCGCGCAATCTTCCTTCGTCCAGGCCGTTTGCCTGGAACGATGCTTTGCTGTGATCCGCGATTCCCAGATACTCGAGCCCCAGCTCCTGCGCTGCGGCTGCCATTTCTGCAAGAGTATTCTTTCCATCACTGGCGATAGTGTGATTATGAAATGTTCCTCGAAGGTTTTCCAACTCGATTAACTTCGGCAGCCCGCCATTCTCCGCAGCTTCGATCTCTCCGGTATTTTCACGTAGTGATGGATCAATGTACTCGAGTCCCAGGGCGCGATAGAGATCGGCCTCCTCATGAATTCCTGAAGAAATGTCTGCGTTATCGCCGGTTGGTGCCAATCGGTATTCATTCAATGTGTAGCCTCGCTTGAGAGCGCGGCCACGCATTGCGACGTTGTGTTCCTTGCTGCCGGTGAAGTAGTTCAGGGCAAACGGCAATTCCGCATTCGATACTGCGCGCAAGTCACACTGGAGTCCATTTTCCAGACGAATGCTCGACTTCGTCGAGCCGTGGCTGATCACGCTGGTCGCAATTGGCAAGGCAACGAAATGATCCATGATCTCCTGTGGCTTCTTGGTGGCAACAATGAAATCGAGATCGTGCAGCGTCTCCTTTCCTCTCCTCAAACTACCTGCCGCCTCGACACGAGACGCGGCAGGATGAGAGAGTAGCGCAGAGCGCACCAGCTCAGCACTTGCCATCGCAACGTCCTGATGAAATCGATCAGCATTCTGCTCACGAAAAGCGATCGCCAGCAGAATCTTTTCGACGCTCTTCTTGCCAAACCCGGACAATTGCGCAGCTTCGCCGTTTTCGCACACACGTTGCAGATCTGCCAGACCTTTTACGCCGAGCTGCTCATACATTGCCTTGATTTTCTTCGGCCCGAGTCCCTGGATATCGAATAATTCGAAGATCGATTCGGGAAATTCTGCGCGCAAGTTCTTGTGGAATTCCAGGGCACCCGTGCTGGCCAGTTCCTGCAGTTTTTCCTGCAGCGCAGATCCGATGCCTTTGATTCCCTTGAGGTCATTATCAGCCGCCTTCTGTACGATGTCACCGGGATACGATTGCACGACTTCTGCACCCGTGCGGTAAGCGCGAATTTTGAACGGGTTCTCCCCTTTCAATTCAAGCAGAAGCGCAATCTCTTCCAGTGTATCGACAATCTGATCTCGGGTACTCATGAGACTGCCACCTTAGCGAAAAACCGGGCATTGAAAGGCAAAAAGTCACTTCAGCCGAGGATACACCCTGCGCCCCCCTGCCTTCCATACCCATAGCAGCATGACCGCGAGCACTAGACCAATTCCATAGAAACAGGTCACCAGGCTGCCACAGAGCAATACGAACGGGCTGAGAATGATCCCTGCGACAAACACCTTTGTCGACGTGGAAGGCCGGTCGATTGCAGACTCCAAATGCGCGCGTCCCAGCTGCAATCCGCATCCCGTGTAAAATGCAAAGAACATGAGCAGTGACAGCAACCCGTAAAAAAAGAACAGGAGATGAAAGAAATTGCCCAGGCTATGTGCGTGCGAGTTCAGAAGGCTCTCCATTCCCACCGTCCCGACGCAACACACGACCACCAGTGAGAACATCAGGATGCCAAGACGAATCCCCACATTGGCATAGCCTGAGACACCCAGAACCAGCGCGTTCGCAGCCGATGCCGCGCCTAACACTGAAACAATCGTGATCGCCGTAGCGACGACTTCAATTCCACCAAAGAAATAGCGAAATATGATGTAGGGCAAAACCGACACGAAGACCAAGCCTGATAGACAACACTGCACCAGCCAAGGGCCGACAACCATTCGCCCAGCCGACAGGCCACTGACATAGACTAGCTCGAAATTTCGCTGCCGCATTACCGAGTGCAAGGCACCCAGATTCCGCAGGGGTAAGATCCCGACTAACACCAGCGATACCAGCCCCCAGAATGGATGGAGGACGGAGACGCTGTCATAGCCATCGTGCGCCACCGAATCCGACAGCCAGCGGAATTCGACAAGCAAAGCGATCCATGCCGCCACATGAATGCCAGCGAATGGAACCAGAAAGAGCGGCGTACGAAGCGCTTGTCGCAATTCCTTAACGAACATTGGGCCCAACCAGTCGGGCAAATCATTCACCCTGGAAGCAATCAACGCATGATCGCCGGGACGGGTCATTTGCTGCGTTTTTTGCTTTTGCGTTTTTTACGCGGTACCTGTTTAGCTTTGCGATGCTTGCCAACGCGTTTACCCGGCGCAGCCTTGCTACCGGATTCATACGATGACATGTCCAATTTTTCCCGCATCGCCTTCATTTCTTTTGGGGTAAGGTTATTCCAGTCTGGGACTTCGATGTCTTCCAATTGGTCATCGGAGTCGTTGGCTTCCTTTTTGCCGGTGCCTCCATTCCACGGCAGCGCGGCTTTGCGGGCAGCTTCTTCCTTTGTTGGACGGCCAATCTTCGGCGATCGATTGACCAACCCCTG
>JBNMNB010000060.1:0-33926 GCA_051270635.1 Verrucomicrobiales bacterium
GGCTCTTGAGAAGGAATTCACCGCATTGGCCAAGCCCTTCCATCGCAAACTTTACGAAGAACGTCTGGCAATGTTGCCTGCGAAAATTCAAGCAGTCATTCGTAAACCCGAGTCTGATCGGTCCCCGGAGGAGGTGAAAATCGCCGATGACTACTTCCCTGTCCTTCGAATCGATTCCGGGCCTCTTGGCGATACGATGCCACCAGAGATTCGCAAGGAGTATGAGCAACTCCGCAGGAAACGAGATGCTGTTTCGAGGCCAGACGGGTTGCCCTCTTTCCTGACGGTGGAAGAAGATTCGAAGCGCTTGGAGCAGGTCAGTTATGTTTTAGGCACCGGGGATCCTGACCGTCCAGACAAGAGCCGCCCAGTGACTCCAGGCTTTCTCTTTCAGCGGCAGGCCCTCACCTTCCGAGAAGGCAGGCGAGAAACCTTCGTCGATTGGCTGACGTCGAAGGACAATGTGTTATTCGCCAGGGTTGCAGTTAATCGGGTCTGGCAGTGGCATTTCGGCAAGGGCCTTCACAAGACCGCAAACGATTTCGGTAGCCTCGGCGAAGAGCCCAAGCTTCGTGTGTTGTTAGATCAGTTGACCTCTAACTTCTTGGCGCACGAGTTCGATATGAAATGGCTGCACAAGACCATCGTCATGTCTCAGGTCTACCGCCGGAAGTCAGCCATCGATGGCGGAGACCATGGTAGTGACCCTAACAACGACTACTACAGTCGATTCCCTCTTCGGCGGCTTGAGGCAGAGGCGATTTATGATAGTATCATGATGCTTGCCGATCGGCTGGATCTAAGTCTCTATGGCAAATCCTATCGGAGCCCGCGAAAGCTCGACGAAGCCGTCCGGCGCGGCATTTATATCAAACGAGGTTTTCATCCTCAAAGGAAGGCATTGCCTGATTTCCTGGACGCCTTTGATGCTCAGGATGGACGCGAAACTTGTTCCCGGCGTGAAGAAACGGTCACCGCACCGCAAGCGTTGTGGTTGATGAATGATCCATTGGCAAATCAAGCGGCCGGGGCTTTCGGACAACGCCTGGTGACTCTCGCCCAGGATGACTTGTCGCTCCGGGTTCAGCTAGGCTACAGAATGGCTCTAGGACGTGAGCCTGATTCGCGTGAACTTCAGCTCGCGCTCGAATATATGGAGCCTCATCCGGAGGATTCCGAAAAGTTGGCCTGGATGCTGATCAATCTCGATGAATTCATTTACATCCGCTAGCCGAGCATGACATCCCGACGGCAGTTCTTCTATCAGGCGAGTGGTGGCTTCCTTGGATCTGCACTGGGAGGTCTCTGGGCGCAGGATCGGGAAGCGATGTTCCCACGGGGTGCCTATCAGACGGAGCCGAAGGTGCGCTCTGTCATTTATCTTTTCATGTGCGGTGGCGTCAGTCATATCGATACCTTTGATCCCAAAGACCGGCGCTGGGAGGGGAATTTGATCGATGCTATTGGCTTTGGCGACAACCAGGCTGCGATGCAACGTCCGGTCATTCCCTGCCACCGAAAGTTCACCCGCTACGGTCAGTCTGGCATTCCCGTTTCCGATTGGTTTCCTCATGTCGGTGGCGTCATCGATGACATCGCGGTCGTCCGTTCGATGTTCTGCAACGAAGGCAATCATATTCCCGCCGCCATCGAGTCGGCGACGGGTCATCAAGGACGTTTGTTAGACCATCCTTCACTCGGAGGTTGGGTGAATTATGCCCTGGGGACGGCCAACCACAACCTCCCCACGTTCGTCAATATCGGTCGCTCAACTTCGCCGGTGCAACTGACAGGCGGCTACCTGGGGGCAGAGTATTCAGCGACTCCTTTTCGAGCTGGTGCCACTCCCATTCCCAACTTGCACCCGGAAACACCGGTAGAGAGTTCTGCGCAAGCCCGGCGCCTCGAGACCCTCTCAAGATTAAATCGCGGCTTCCGCGAACAGTATCAGACGGAGAGTGCCTTGACCGCTCGGCTTCGTGCCTACGAGTTGGCGGCGCGGATGCAGTTGTCGGCACCCGAGGCGGTCGATTTTTCCCAAGAACCCGATCATGTGAAGGCCCTCTACGGTATCGACGAGAAACACACGGACGATTTCGGAAGGCAACTCTTACTCGCAAGACGTCTCACAGAACGTGGTGTGCGGTTCATTCAAATCTGCCACGGTGGCGGCGGCAATGGAAAGTGGGATGCTCATGGAGACATGAAGGGCCACGCACCATTGTGCCGACAGACTGACAAACCCATTGCTGGGCTCATCCGTGATCTCAAACAACGCGGAATGTTAGAATCCACTCTGGTCGTTTGGACCAGTGACTTCGGCCGCACACCATGGTCTCAGAATACGATCGGGCGCGATCACAATCCTAAGGGGTTCACCTCATGGTTGGCCGGCGGCAGCGTGAAGGGTGGAACGGTTCACGGCAATACCGATGAAGTGGGCTACCGCGCTGTCGAGCACCCCCACTACATCGCCGACCTCCAGGCAACGATTCTGCATCAGCTAGGACTCGATGCCGAAAAGATGGAAGTCGATATCAATGGTCGCCCCGTGCGCCTCGTAGAGCGTTTTGCCGATCCCATTCACGAGATTCTTGGCTAAGGCAGCCATCAGCCCGATGGGGCGACTCGTGGTTTGAGCCGTGCAACTTGCCTCGCGTTCTTCGCTGAATCCACCTAAGATTCGATCGCTATCATTCCCCGCGTGCACATGAACAGATCTATCCTCGATTTCTTGAATCCTCGCGTTGCTCCAATTTTGTTCGCTGTTGCAGGTCTTCAGCTTACGGCGAATGCAGAGCTCATTGTCAGTGCTCGCACCGGAAACTGGTCGGAGCCGGCTACCTGGAGTCCAGAACAAGTTCCGGCATCAGGAGACAAGGTTCATATTCTGCCAGGAGCGGTCGTGACCTATGACATCGAAAGCGAGGCCGTCCTCTACTCGATCCACGTCGCGGGCACGCTGACCTTCGCGCGTGACCGGAACACGGCTCTCAACGTTGGCAACATCAGGGTGAGCCCTGACAAGACTGGTGGCGAGAGTCCTGGCGTCGATGATGTCAAACATGGGCACAAGGCGCCGACGGACAACGATGTTGCATTGCTCGAAGTTGGAACCACGACGCAGCCGCTCGCGCATCCTTTTGCGGCACGTATCCGACTTCATTTTATCGAAGGGATGAATCCAGATCAGTCTCCAGCGATTTCCGTTCGCCCTGGCGGGCGGATGGAACTCCACGGGGCGGCAATGAATCGCACCTGGGAAAAGCTCGGCGCGCATACCAACGCTGGCGATGACGTGGTCATGCTTGGAGCGCAAGTGACGGGTTGGCGTGTTGGGGATGAAGTCATTGTTACGGGAGGAGTGCGGGACGGGAACGAGGATGCGTTCGTCGAGAAACACCGGATTGCGGCGATCGATGGGAAACAGATCAGATTGGAGAAAGCACTGGCGCGAGAACACTGGGGCGAAGGCGAGTTCCGAAGCGAGATGGCCAATCTCTCTCGCAACGTGATCGTGGAAAGCGCGGATCCCGACGGCGTTCGCGGACACACGATGTTTCATCGGCACAGTGCCGGATCCATCAGCTACGCCCGCTTTGCCCACCTCGGAAAGGAAGGCGTTCTCGGTCGTTACTCCATCCATTTTCATCTCGCCGGTGACACCATGCGTGGGAGCAGCATCGTCGGTGTCGCCATCACCGATTCGCACAACCGATGGGTGACTGTCCATGGGACGCATTACATCGTCGTCCGCGACTGTGTCGGCTACCGATCGCGCGGCCACGGGTTCTTTCTCGAAGACGCGACGGAGGTTTACAACGTGTTCGACCGCAACCTTGCGGTGGGAGCGACTTCAGCGAAACGGTTGCCTGATCAGGCGCTGCCCTTTGATCCAAACGATGGCGCCGGGTTCTGGTGGGCGAATGGCAAGAACACGTTCGTGCGCAATGTGAGCACGGAGAACGAGGAATACGGGTACCGCTATGATTGCCAGAAAACGAGCCGCTTCGATTGCGTTCTCCCGATCCGGCAGCCCGACGGCACCCACGTGAAGACCGATGTGCGAACGATTCCCATCTGGAGATTCGAGGACAACGAGGCGCATACGGAAGGTTTCTACGGCATGGTCGTCGCTGCCAACGGAGGCCGCCAGCCCGACAGTCCCATTCAAGATGAAAAGTTTCTCAAGCGCATCAAGGACATCGACTGGACCGGTCCCGATGTTCGCCACCCTCACACGATCAAGAATCTTTCCATCTGGCAGGCACACTACGCGTTTCGTCCACACAGCCCGAACATGCTCATGGAAAATATCCGGCTCGATCATGCGGCCTACGGCATCTATCGGCCTGCCTTCGAGAACCACGTCTACCGGAACCTGCATATCTCCCATATGGGCGCAGAGCCGTTCAATCGCGGCATGGATGACGCCAGCGCCCAGACGGGCAAGGTCACTGTTGATGGACTGACCTTCGGATCTGGATATGGGAACCGGTCGACGCCGTTGATCCAGATCAGCGACAACAACCTTTCGGGTGATGCCGAAACCCATCTACGGAACCTCAAAGTGAATCGCCCCGACGAGTTCAAGGATCGCTGGCCGACGATCAACCGCGGCGTCGGGACACGGGTGCCGCCCATGACGAAGGGGGTGCCGATCTACA
Organism: Verrucomicrobiales bacterium; assembly: GCA_051270635.1. GTDB lineage: Bacteria > Verrucomicrobiota > Verrucomicrobiia > Verrucomicrobiales > DEV007 > JAGROY01. Next base: position 4,668 of record JBNMNB010000060.1, read on the forward strand.
TTCACGACCACTTCGGTTCCGGTCGCCATGCCAAGGTGGTGAGCACCGCAGCTGCCGACCTGATGGAGGACGGAAACGACTACCGCGAGGCTCCACCGCTGACCGCCGACGAGTCGCGCGTAGCAGAGGTGGCCAACGTCGAGTGGCCGACACTTCTGGAGCCGACCGACGACGAACCGCCAGCGACCGTGATCACTTGGCCAGGCGATGGTGACGATGTTGCGCCACAGGCTAGCGGAAAGCTTGTCGTTCGCGGGACCAGCACGGACAACTCCGGAACCACTCGCGTCGTCATCAACGGAGTGGAGGCCGTCGACTCGGACTACGGTTTCCACCAGTGGTCCGTGGAGCTTTCAGGTCTTGCACCAGGCGAGTTGAAGCTGGAAGCGTATTCCGAAGACGGTGCCGGCAACCGTGAAAAAACGGCACACAAGATTCAGGTGAACATCCGAGAATAGTCTAAATGATGAACGTCTTTCCCAAACTCCCATGGCTCGCAATTGCATGCATCCTCCCTGTATTGGCTGCGCCCGCACAGGAATTGCCTCGAGTCGCGAGCTTGCCGGCTGGCGCTACCGTTCCTGACGCAGAGGTAGATGAAAAGGGTGGTATCCACGTTGCCTATCTTTCGTCCGGCGATGTCTGGTATGTGAGCTCCAAGGACGAGGGGCGCACGTTCTCCGAACCGATTCGCGTGAACACTGAGGCCGGCTTCGCCAGCGGCGGACGCTTCCGGGGTCCCGATCTCGCGATTGGCAAAGAGGGTCGGGTTCACGTCGTTTGGTACAATGCTGGATACCAAAAGAAACGGCCTCATGACGAATGGGGCGTGATGTATTCCCGCCTCGAAAAAAAAGCAGAGCGATTCGAGAAGGCACGCAATCTCAATCAGCGTCCGAGCGACAATTTCTCCGTTGCCGCAAACGCGAAAGGTAATGTCGCGGTCATCTGGATGGCAGGAGGTGTCTTCGCTAGTCTATCGAACGATGGCGGGAAAAATTTCGCGCCCCCGGAGGATCTCAAAGTGGATCCGTGCGAGTGCTGTGGATCCCGAGCCATCTACGAGCAAGATGGCGCCCTCGCCGTCCTTTATCGAGACAAGACGGATAACATCCGCGACACGAACATCGCTAGACTCGAAGTCGAGAAAGAAAAATGGAGCAATCGGGTGATCAGCGAAACAGCTTGGCCGATCACGGCCTGTCCGATGACTGGCTCGTTCCTCAGCCATTCTAAATCCGGTATCGCCGCCGGATGGGAGACGGATGGTCAGATTTATTTTCGTCCGTCACTCGACGACAAAGGGAAAGAGGTTCGTGCTTCGAAGAAAGGGCGCTACCCGGTGGTACTCACAACAGCCGAGGGGACGTCTTTGGTAGCGTGGAAAAATGACAATCAGCTCGAATGGCAGATCTTCGATTCCAGCAATGCACTCGTTGGCAAGAGGGGCAGCCACGTCAGCGAAAACTCCGATCGGCCGGCCGGAGTCGTCACGAAGTCCGGGAAGTTCGTCCTCTTCCCGTAAGGAATCATGAAGTGAGCGCCACGATGTCACTCGAGCGGTTCGGCGTTGTCGTCGTTACGGCCTTATTCTTCGTGCTGACCGCCCCGGCAGACGAACGGGCTGGTGCATTGACGCCGTTTCTGGACAAACACTGCTACGAATGTCATGACGCGGAATCGACGAAGGGCGATCTCAGCTTGGAGAACCTTTCGCTGGATTTGGCGGACCCCGATGTGGCGCATCTGTGGACGATCGTTCATGACCGTTTAGATCGTGGAGAAATGCCGCCGAAGGATGCGGATCAACCTTCCAACGCAGAGCGCGAGAGCTTCCTCGGGCGTCTGAGTGGGCTCTTGACCGATGCCCATCGTGCAGAGCGGGAGGTCGTTTTGCGTCGGCTCAATCGGGTGGAGCATGAGCACACGGTTCGCGATCTCTTTGGCATCGATGTCTTCCTGCAAGACATGCTCCCTGAAGATGCTTCCGCCCATGGATTCGACAACATTGGCGAAGCGCTCTCGATTTCAACGGAGCAGATGCAGGCTTACCTGGAGGCCGCCGATGCCGTGCTCGACACTTCCTTTGGTCAAAAGGAGGCGCCGAAGCGCATCGCCAGCACGCTGAATCTCCGCGATATCATCGACGAAAAGGGCGACACAAAAACGGTGCGCATTGCCGATGACGGCGTGGTGCTGTTCAACGCGGGATACAATCCCTCGGTGCTGCGCACGTTGAACACGCCGGGTCCGGGGCTGTACCAAGTGCGTATCAAGACGAAGGCCGTGCAGAGCGACAAACCGGTGACGATGCTCGTCTACGGTGGAGTCTGGGGACGGCGGGATAAACACATCGTCGGCTTCTTTGACATCCCGCCTGGCGAGATGACCACCGTCGAGTTTACCGATCGACAATGGGAGCGCGGCGATACGTTCGAGATCTATCCATTCGATACGACCCATCGCCAGACCGACCCGGACAATTACGATGGACCGGGGCTTTTCGTCGGAGATGTCCACGTCGAAGGTCCGCTTGAGACCTGGCCGCCGCCCAGTCGGACGAAACTTCTCGGTGAACCGGATCCCACAGGCGGCTCGGTAGAAGATGCCGCGCGGATCCTCGGCGAGCTGTTGCCCCGCGCTTTCCGCCGTCCGGTCAGCGCAGAAGATTTCGAGCCGATCCTTTCGCTGGCTCGTGGGGCGCTGGACGCGGGAAAGCCTTTCGAGACCGCGTTGCGCTCCGCCTTGAAGGGAGTGCTCTGTTCACCGGAGTTTCTCTTTCTCGAAGAATCAGGGGAGAACACGGTGAGCGATCATGCGTTGGCTTCACGTCTGTCCTACTTTCTCTGGAACTCGATGCCCGATGCCGAGTTGTTTGGGCTGGCAACTGACGGCCGCCTGCGTGGCGCAGAGGTCTTGAGGCGGCAGGTGGAACGGATGCTGGGCGACGCCAAGGCAAAGCGCTTTACGGAGAATTTCACCGGCCAGTGGCTCATGTTGCGGGACATCGATTTCACACTGCCCGACAGGAAATTGTATCCCGACTACGACGAGCTTCTGAAGCGCTCGATGGTCGAGGAGTCACACCGGTTTTTTCAAGAGATCCTGGATTCGAACCTGAGCTTGACGAATTTCATCAACTCGGACTTCGTGTTCATCAACGAGCGTCTCGCCAGGCATTACGGCATCGAAGGCGTCACAGGACAGGAACTACAAAAGATAGCACTTCCAAAAGACAGCGTCCGAGGCGGTGTCCTTACCCAGGCCAGTGTTCTGAAAGTCACTGCCAACGGAACGACGACTTCGCCGGTGACGCGGGGCGCCTGGATCCTGGACACCATCCTGGGAAGACCCTCGCCTCCACCGCCACCGGGCACGCCCGCGGTCGAGCCAGACATTCGCGGTGCGACCACGATTCGCGAGCAGTTGGACAAACACCGCAACGTCGAGTCCTGCGCGCGTTGTCATCGTCATATCGACCCGCCCGGCTTCGCGCTCGAGAGCTTTGATGTCATCGGCGGGTGGCGGGACTATTACCGGACGGTCGGAGCTGGAAAGTGGCTCGAGCGGGACCCTCGCTATCCGCATCGGCACATCCAGTATCGCATGGGACCGGATGTCGATTCGCAGAGCCAGGCTGCCAATGGTGAAGACATCAAGGACATCCGTGACTACAAGCGTCTTCTCATGACCGAGAAGGATCAAGTCGCTCGTTGCCTGGCGGAGAAGCTCCTTACCTACGCGCTCGGACGTGGCCTCGGATTCTCCGATCGTCCTGTGGTGGATTCGATTGTCGATCATGTGAAACAACACGGATACGGTTTTCGGACGCTCATCCACGAGATCGTTCAAAGCGAAACCTTCCAGAGCCCATGAATGCCATGAATTCCCCCCGCACACTCTCTCGCCGAACGTTTCTTCGTGCCTCAGGAATTGCCATGTGCCTGCCAGTTCTCGAATCGATCGGACAAGAGAAAGCTGGCGAACCCAAGCGTCGCCTGATCGCCATAGGACTGGGACTTGGGCTGCATGCGCCGAACCTCGTTCCAGAAAAATCGGGACGGGACTACGAACTGACGCCCTATCTTCAATTGCTAAGGGACTTCAGGAACGACTTCACCGTCATCTCCGGAAGCTCGCATCCCGAAGTGGATGGCGGTCACTCGGCAGAGAAATCATTTCTAACCGCTGCGCCCCATCCGGGCAGCACGAGCTTCAGGAACTCGATCTCGATCGATCAACTGGCAGCTCGCGAGATTGGACTTGCGACCCGGTTCAGCTACCTGCCCTTGAGCGACTATGGCAACAGCCTCTCGGTCTCTCGCAGCGGCGTTCCCGTTCCCGGACAGAGTCGACCATCGGTGGTCTTCGCCAAGATGTTCCTCGACGGCAGGCCGGAGGAAAAAGCGCGCCAGATCGAGCGACTCAAAGAGGGGCAGAGCGTCCTCGACATGGTTCGAAGCAAGGCCGGCCGCATGCGCAGGCGCGTCAGTAAGCTGGACAACGAAAAGCTGGACGAATACTTCACCGCGGTACGCGAGACCGAGCAGCGACTAGTCAAGGCGGAAGCCTGGGAGAACCTCCCGAAGCCGCAGGTCGACTACGAGCAGCCGCGAGACATCGTCGGCCACGCAGACATCATCGGGCGCGCGCGGTTGATATACGACATGGCGCAACTCGCCATCCAGACCGACTCGACCCGGCTGATCACCTACGCCATCGGCGGTCCGACAGATGCTCCAGCGATACCAGGAATTTCAGACGGCTACCACAACCTATCGCACCACGGAAAAGATCCGGCGAAGATCAAACAGCTCACCGTCGTCGAATCCGAGCATTTCAAAGCCTTCGCCGGTTTTTTGGGAAGGCTCAAAGCGACGGAGGAGGAAGGCTCCAACCTGTTGCAACGCACCAGCATCCTCTTCGGCTCGCACCTCGGCAACGCCAGCAATCACAACAACACCAACATGCCGATCCTGCTGGCCGGCGGCGGTTTCAAACACGGGCAACACCTCGCCTTCGATCCGAAGAACAACTACCCGCTGCCGAACCTCTACGTCTCCATGTTGCAGCGCCTGGGAATTGAGAGCGACAATTTTGCTACGTCCACCGGGACGATGCGGGGGCTGGAGATGGCTTAGTTTTCAGACTGGGTGATGTATGCCAGCGCGTCCCCGCTTCAGCGATTCGACTCGTCGATTCGTCGGAGCAGTCGCTTGAACGTCTCATCGCGCCTTCGGTCATCGACGATAGTCTCTGCCCATTGAGCCGCCGCGGCAGGATCGTCACGCTCAATGCGATAGATGAGGGCGCCGACAGCCGAATCGCGTGCGGGTCCTGGGTCGAGCGATGCCACCCATTCGCTTGCCTTCATCGAATCGGAGCGCATCCAGTTTTCAGTAATGTCACGAGCAATCGCGTCTTTGACGTTGCCCTCCTCGAGCCCGGTCATGAAAGTGGCGGCCTGCGTCGGATCCTCCCGTGACCAGGAACCGACCGCGCGCCTCGTCATCTCCTCCAGCTGCTTACCTTCCGAAGATTGAGCGATAAAGTCGAGAGCAGCTTGGGGCTCGCGGCGGCTCCATTCGTCGACTACACGTGCCAGCGCCTCCTTACCCGATTCTCCCGGAAGCTGATTCGCCCATTCCGCGGCGCTGGCGGGATCAACCCGCGCCCACTGCGGTGCTGCAGACTCGATCAGTTGCCGGCGCGCGCCCTCATCGAGATCCGGGGATAGAGCGTAAGCCGCGGCCTCTTCGGGGCGCGTACGCGCCCATTCTTCTGCTGCGCTCCGCCACCCAGCTTTTTGATCCTGGTCCGGGAGGTCTGCAATCCACTTGACGGCTTCGGCAGCATCCGCGGACATCCGCAATCTTGCTAGCTCCCCAACGATTCTCCCACGTTGTTCAGCGTCCTCAATCTTTGCCGCCATCTCCTGCGCGGCATCGGGATCATAGCGCATCAGGTCACCAGCAATTTCCCGCCAGGCGCGCTCTCGTTGAGCCGGTGGCAACTTCTCGGTCCAGGCAACCGCTGCGGCAAGATCAGTCTCGGCCCATTCCTCGGCGATGCGTCCAGCAACTTCTTTCGCGCGCTCTCCTTCGATCTTCCCTAGCAGGCCGATGTGTTGTGCCGCGAGAGCGGGATTCGACTCGGACGCGTAGTGCAAGATATCGAGCACAGCACCGTTCTTGTCCACGCTCACGTCCAGAGACTTGGCCCACTCCATCGCGGATGAAAGATCTTCCTTTGCGAACGCTCTGGCAATTCCTCTCAGGGCATCTTTGCGTTCTTCCGGATGCTTGAGCTTCTGCCAAGTCGCGAGAGCGGCATCGGGATCCGACTTTGCCCAATTCGAGAATGACTCCTGCCACAAACTGTCGTCGCGCAAGGAAGTGGTCGCCCGGAGAATGGCGACCGCTCCCGCTGGATTCTTGTTCGACAATGATGAAATCGCGAATTTCAGCAGATCGCGCCGCAAGGCAACGTTCTCCAGTTGGCTTACCGCTGCAATCGCCGCTTCGCGATCTGCCAGCACCCACGTGCTCAATACGCGCCGCAGCACGTCCCGGCGCTTTGCCGGGTTGGTCATTTCCAAGCCAGTTCCAAATGCGCCCTCTGGATCAAACTTCGATGCCTGATCGATCAGCCCATCAAGTTTTCCGAGGTCTTCAAGCGCACCTTCCCTCGAAAGGACATTTCCTAGATCCGCCGACGCCTGAGTTGGTGAAAGCCGATCGTAGTCCGGCACGCCCTCTGATGGTTTCTTTTCGTTCTTCGAATGCTTCTCCTTCTTCGAATTCTTCGCGACCTGCGGCTTCGAGTTCGGCGACTCACCGGCGGAAAAATCGAGTGCGCCAAGGGGCCAGTGTCACAGCCACTCCCGCTGCGGTGCCAGCAAGAAAGTAGACCGCCCGTGGGAATCGAGAATCCATCTTCACAGAAGCATGATCGTTGGGCTCTTGCATGGAGGGATTATAGGCAGGCGGCGGCGCTGTGCAATCTCAGTCGTCTTCTCCGGTGTTCAATCGATTTGGCTCAAAACGATTGCTAGACGAAAGAACCAGGGCTCGGATTCAGTGATGGTAATTCCGCAGAATACCTTTATCATTCACTCCATGAAGCCCCGAACCAACCGATGCCAAGGTCCGACCAGGCGCTCATTTTTAGAAATCGGTGCCTATTCGCTTTGTGGGCTGGGGCTTGGGGATTTCGCGAGGGCTTCCAATCGGCGCCTTGTGTCAGAGGACGATCCGGCCGTTATCTTCGTTTGGCTGCCAGGCGGTCCACCGCACATGGAGATGTACGATATGAAGCCCGATGCTCCCGTTGAGTATCGGGGCGAGTTCAATCCGATCCGAACCAATAATCCTGATCTCCAGGTGTGCGAACTCTTGCCTCTTCACGCGACCTGCGCCGACAAATACAACATCGTTCGCTCGGTGCATCACACGTTCAGCGATCACGGTGGCGGCCACAAGCGCTTCATGACTGCAAGAGATCCGAAAGAGCCGACCGGTTTCGTCAATGACATGCCGGCGGTCACCTCCTTTATCGAGGCGGCGCTCAAGAAGAAGAACCACACCAAGTCAGCCGGCGGACTACCGACAAATATCGCTCTGATCAGAAAGGGTCGGGATCAAACCGACGTGTTCAGCCTCGGAGGCGCTTGGATGGGGCAGAACACGCCCTTCGTCGTCAATGGCGATCCGAACGAACCTGACTTCAAGATCGATAGCCTAGCGCTGAAAGACGGAATGGCCGACCGACTCGAAGACCGCTTCTCGCTGCTCAATGGCCTCGACAACTTCCGCCGAGATGTGGATGCGAATCTGTCGATGAAATCGATGGACGAATACAACCGTCAAGCCGTCGATATGCTCTTCTCCGACAGCTTCCGGCGCGCCTTTGATCTGAGCCGTGAGCCGGAAAAGGTGCGTGAGCGCTTCGGGCGACACGCGTGGGGTCAGCGGGCAATTCTGGCACGCCGCCTCGTCGAAGCGGGAGCGCGGTTTGTGACCGTCGTCATGGAAAATCCATACGTGTCCGGGATCAAAATGCCGAAGTACGGCACGTACAACTGGGACTCTCACGCGGTCAATTGCCACATCTTCAAAGAGGCGAAGATGCGGCTGCCGATCTATGACAAGGTCGTCACCGCGATGGTCGAAGATCTGCACGCGCGAGGGCTCGACAAACGCGTCATGCTCGTCGTGACGGGTGAGTTCGGACGAACGCCAAGGATATCGGTAAGTTCCGGCACGCAGACGAAGATCAACCAACCGGGACGGGATCATTGGCCGAACGCGATGTCGATGCTCGTAGCCGGCGGAGGAATGCGAACAGGCCAAGTGATCGGCGCAACCAATTCGAAGGGCGAGCACCCGGTCGAACGGCCGCTCACGCCGAACGATATCTGGGCTACCATGCTGAACCACCTCGGCATCGATCAAAATCAGACGTTCCTCGACCACGGCGGACGTCCGCACCCAATTCTGCCGTATGGCGAACCGGTGAAGGAACTGCTCGCGTAGGGTTTGAACCCTCTTAAATCTGTTGTGCTTGGAGGCTAGAAGAAGCTATCTTTCGTAGGCATCTCTCCAATTCCCCACCTTGCGTATCAAACTAACCTCCCTGCTGTTTCTCGCTGCTCTCTTGAGTTCGGCATCCGCCGATATCGATCCAGAGATTCAAAGCGGCACCGTGCCTGAGAGGAAGGTTTCGTTTGAGGACGATGTGATCCCCGTTTTGACCCGCTCCGGTTGCAACTCCGGAGGATGTCACGGCAAGGTCGCTGGGCAGAACGGGTTTCGGCTCTCGCTTCGCGGCTATGCTCCCATCGACGACTATTGGTCGCTCACAGGGGAGTTTCGGGGGCGGCGGCTCAATCAGGGTTTTCCGGAATCCAGCTTGCTGTTGTTGAAGGCGACCAACCGAACCCCTCACGAAGGCGGCGCACTCTTCGCGGAGGACTCTCGAGCATTCGCGACATTGGCACGATGGATCCGCGAAGGTAGCCCCGGTCCAGATGCCGCCCCATTGCCGGACACGGTTTCCGCCGCTCCGGAACACGTGACCATGCAGCCCGGTGAGTCAGTGCAGCTGCGCATCGACGCATCGTATCCGGGCGGCCGTCAGCGCGACGTCACTTGGCTGGCAAAGTTCTACTCGAACGATCCTTCGACGGTCTCTGTAGACGACAACGGCTCCATCACCGCTCTGCGAGCAGGCGAGGCTACGGTGCGCGCGCATTTTCGCGGTCAGGTTGCGCTAGCCACGTTGACAATTCCTTATTCTGGAGAAGTCGATTCGGATCGCTATGGCGGGGCGGAAACGATGATTGATCGCGCCGTCTTCACCAAACTCAAGTCGCTGCGCATTCCCCCTTCCCCGGATTGCAGCGACACCGCGTTCCTCCGTCGGGCATTCCTCGATGCGACGGGACGATTGCCGGATGAGGCTGCTACTCGGGCTTTTCTCGAAGACAGCTCGCCCAACAAACGCACAGAGCTAGTGGCAATGTTAGTCGAGTCAGAAGCGTTCAATGATTACTGGACGTTACAGTTGGCGGATCTGCTGCAGAACCGGAAGGAACGCGACCATGACGTGCGCGGAAGCAAGGGCGTGCGCGCCTTTCACGCATGGCTGCGTGGCAAAGTCGCAGCGAACGAGCCGTGGGACGCAATCGCGCGCCAAGTGTTGCTCGCCACTGGGTCGGTCGCGGATCAGCCGCAGGTTGGCTACTATGTGACAACGTTAGGCGAAAAGCGCAAAGCAGAGGAATCCGAAGTTCCTGATGCAGTGGCACAGGCGTTTCTCGGTACTCGCATCGGCTGCGCGCGTTGCCACAACCATCCGCTGGAGAAATTCACGCAGGACGACTTCTATCATTTCGCAGCTTTCTTCGCCCGCACCTCCTTGAAGCGAGTCTCTCCGAGTGAGGGCTACACAGAACTCGTCGTGGCCACCGAGGATGAATCGCGGATCATGAAGGATCTGAAAAAGTCGCAGGACGAATCAGCCGTGGCCGATAACGGGAAGAAAGAAGAACTGGCGCGTCGGATCGCGGATCTTGAGAAGCAACTCACCGAGCGGCGTTCAAAACCACCGACTGCGAGACAGCCGCGCACCAACGAACAGTTGACCGCGGCGCCGCTCGATCGGCAGCAATTCGACTTTCCTCCCGGTGGGGATCCGCGCGTGCTGTTCGCCGATTGGCTAACCACTTCTGCCAAAGACAAGTTTGCCGGGGCGATGGTAAACCGTCTCTGGAGACATTTCATGGGGGTGGGTCTCGTGGAACCTGTAGACGATTTACGCGACAGCAATCCACCGACCAATCGTGAACTCTGGGATGGGCTCACGAATGCGTTCATCGAATCCGAGTATGACCTGCGCGCTCTCGTCCGGCTGATCATGGAATCGCGGACGTATCAACTCAGCTCCACGACCACCGGCGTGAATGCGACGGATGCAAAATTCTACTCGCACTATTACGCGCGACGCCTTCCCGCAGAAGTCCTCCTCGATGCGTTGTGCGACGTCACCGGCGTGCCCGAGAACTTCGAAGGCTACCCTGCGGGACTGCGCGCAGTGCAGGTGCCTGATCCTTCCGTGAAATCGTATTTTCTCGAACTCTTTGGTCGCAGCGAACGGGTCACGGCCTGTGCCTGTGAACGCAGCGGCGATGTGACACTCCCGCAATTGCTCCATCTCTACAACGGTTCTGTGCAGGAGAAGATCGGCCACGATGAGGGGAACGTTGCGGGCTGGATTTCGAAAGGGCACACGGATGATGCCATCGTCGATCGCCTTTACCGCGTCGCCTTTTGCCGCGCACCGAAGCCGGAGGAAACCGCAAGCATCACTGCTTATCTGCAAGATGCCGCAGATCGAACCGTTGCCCTCCGCGATGTGGTCTGGGCGGTGCTCAACACCAAGGAATTTTCTTTTAATCACTAACAACTGCCATGCTCAACGTTTCTCTGGATCCCAATTCCAATCGGTTCTGCAACGGACAGAGTCGTCGCGATTTTTTGCGCGTCGGCGCCCTGGCTCCCTTTGGTCTCAGCTTGCCAGGATTTCTGCGAGCGGAAACCGTGCACGCACCCAAGGGTGCCCGTGCTCGTTCGGTCATTCTGGTTTTCCTTGGCGGAGGGCTTTCGCACCACGATAGCTTCGACCCAAAACCAGATGCACCGGAAGAGATTCGCGGCAAGTACAAACCGATTTCCACCAATGTCCCTGGGCTTCACGTGGGCGAATTGCTGCCGCGCATGGCCAAGACCATGGACAAGGTCTGCCTGGTGCGTTCGGGAACACACGAGAACGATCACCACGAAACCGCGACGAACTGGGTGCTGAGCGGGCGCTTCGGATCGGCGTTCGGCGATTATCCCTCGATGGGCGCGGTCGTCGCAAACCGCACTGGTTTCACTGGTGTCCTGCCGCCCTATGTGGCCGTTCCGCGCAATCCTTCGTTCACCTGGGAACTCGGAAAGAGTGCGTTCCTCGGAGGGCGTTGCGAGTCATTCAAAGCGGGAGACCCGAGCGGAAAGGACTACCGCGTCCGGGATCTCGCTGCCGCCAGGGGATCTGCCAAAGCGTTAGAGAAGAAGCGTTCGTTACTGCAGTCGCTCGACACCTTGTCACGAGAGATTCAGGGCAACGATCAGCTGGCCACGTACGACGAGTTTCAAGGGCGCGCTGCGGACATGGTGCTCTCCACCGAGGCTCAAGATGCCTTCGCCATCGATGCTGAACCGGAGGCGCGCCGCGACCGCTTCGGGCATTCGACGTTTGGTCAAAGTTGTCTGTTGGCGCGAAGGTTGGTTGAGCGCGGCGTGCGATTTTGCACGGTGAACTACGCGGGCTGGGATCATCACGCGAAGATTTTCGATTCGCTTGACAAAAAGCTTCCGGAATTTGACCAGGGTTTTTCCGCTTTGATCGAAGACATGTCTGCCAGTGGTTTACTGGACGAAACATTAGTTGTCGCCATGGGTGAGTTTGGGCGCTCGCCGAAGATTAACAAGGAAGCCGGTCGCGATCACTGGGGGCGTGCCGGCTCCATGATCTTCGCCGGTGCAGGCGTCCAAGGCGGCAAAATTGTGGGTGGTACAGACAAAGAAGGAGGCATGGCCACCAGCGATCCTGTGCGGCCTGCGGATGTGGCCTACACCGTCTATGAGAGTCTGGGCATTGATCCGCGCAGCGAAATCCACACCCCGGACGGTCGCCCCATGGCGATCCTTGATGAAGGAAACGTCATTCATCAACTTTATGCGTAAGCTCGCGTGCTACATGGTTCTCTCGCTAGTAGCCACGGCGATCAGTGAGGAACCTAAAACGGAAGAGAAGAAGCCGGAACCACCCACGGCGCTGCTTGCGATCCCCTTTATCCTCGCCCGCGATCACACCACCCAATGCGTCATTCGTGGCCATCGCCTCGATTCCGCAGTGAAAGTGACCGTACCTGCCGGAGTAATCGTTGCCATCACCTCGAAGGGTGAAGCCAAGCTCCCTAACGGCTGGAAACCCGAGCAGCTCGGCGATCGCCAAGTTACCTGCGACATCACACTCGATCCGTCTTTTCCACTAAAAGCGAAGACTGTGCAACTGACATTCTCCAACGACGCCAGCGAGACCGCAACGATCACCATCTCGGTGGCCGATGCCAATACATTGATCGACGAGAAAGAGCCCAACTCCGGCTTCAAAAAGTCGCAACTGATCAGCTTTGGACAAACCATCCGAGGCAGCATTGCTGCAGACAAAGACGTCGATGTCTTCCGCCTCGACGCGAAAGCCGGTGATGAGCTTAACGCAACTGTCATCGCGCGCCAACACAACTCCGCACTTGATCCAATTCTTGCCCTTTACGATTCCAAAGGCTTCGAATGCGCCCGCAACGACGACTCTGCCGAGACAGGACGCGACTCCGCCCTAAGTTTGAAAATTTCCGCTGACGGCCCCTACTACCTCGCGGTGCAGGACGCCCACGATGCCGGCAGCGAGGCGCATGTCTATCAACTGCAGGTGGACCGGCGTTGATGATGACCAACAAGATCTCCATTCTAACCAACGACACCATGACTACCAAATCCCTCGATCGCCGCCGCTTCATGAAATCTGCCACTGCCAGCTCGGCGCTTGTTCTGTCAGGGAATATATCCCACTTGGCTTTCGCCGAGGATGAGAAACCAGATGATTGGATCACCCTATTCAATGGGAAGAGCCTTGATGGGTGGCATAAGAATCCTAACAAGATTGGCCACGGCACAGGTGGCCATTGGCAAGTCGAAGATGGGGCGATCACCGGAGAACAAGATCCACCCGCTTCGGGGAATGGAGGCATTCTCCTAACCAATGAAAAATTTGGAGACTTCGAGTTGCTGATCGATATCAAACCTGATTGGGGCGTGTGTTCCGGGCTCTTTCTCCGTGGTAACGATGTCGGGCAGTGCATCCAGATGATGGTGGACTATCACAATGCTGGCAATGTCGGGCACCTCTACGGTGAAGGCACTGGCGGCTGGAACACCCGTTGCTATGACATCAACGAGAAGAAGGATCAGGATGGCAAGATGGTTGGTCTGCAAACGGACAATCATAAGACCGCAGCAGAAGTCGGCCTGATTAGCTCCTGCACTCCCGATGAGTTCGTCAAGGTCTACAAGGTAGACGGTTGGAATACAGTACGTGTGCTATGCAAAGGAGAGTTCCCTCACATCACCACCTGGATCAATGATCTAAAGATCTGTGAGTTCGATGGCGCGACCTCGAAGAATGAGAGTTATCTCAAGAACAAAGATGAGACCCGCAAACGGCTGGGCACCGAAGGCAGCATTGCCGTGCAGGTGCATGGCGGAGGCACGTGGCCGATCGGTGCCAAATGCCGTTGGAAGAACATCAAAATCCGCAAGGTCTAGCCTCCAGCCCGAGAAATTGACCGCTTCCTAGGCGGTCGATCACAGCGAAATCATTTGCTCCTCTGCGGATCTGGCAGTGAGAATACGCATAAAAATAGAGCACATGAAACGCATTCACCTCTCTCTATTCGCCATTTCCTTCTTCGCCCTGAGCCCCATCATTGCCCAAACGGTCGCTACCAAAGCCAACCCCCTGCCGTCGGAAGAAACGGCTTCTCGATGGAAGCTGCTCTTCAATGGAAATGAGCTTGCGGGCTGGAGCAATTTCAAGAGCGACTCCATCAAGCCTGGCTGGCAGATTCAGGATGGCACCTTGGCCTGGGTGAATCCGCACAATGCAGGAGATCTGGCGACGGCCGAGCAGTACGAATGGTTTGAGCTGCAAGTGGACTTCAAAATGGGTGAAGGCGCTAACAGTGGCATCATGTACCACGCTTCTCCGGCTGGCAGAGCGGCTTGGGCCACCGGTACTGAGTTTCAGTTAGAGGACAATGCGAAGGCGACCGACCCACGGCGACGCGGTTTGCCGCAGGGCGGCGAGAGCAGATTGAATTCTCCGGAGTTCCGAAATACGGCGCGGTCACTGACTGCGGCGGTGCACGAGGAGGAATCTGATGTCATCTTTCAGGGATGCCTGTTCGAGATCATGACGCAGGAAGACACGATCAAGAAACTTTGGCTCGAATGAGAACTACCATTTCCATTCTAACCAGCATCCTATTCAGCCTGCATGGCATAGCGCTCGGCGAGGACTTCGAGCGTGAGTTCACCGAAACGGTGCTGCCCTTCGTGAATCAATACTGTGCCAGTTGTCATGGAGCTGAGAAGCAAAAGGGCAAGTTTGATTTGAGTCCATACCAATCGCTGGATTCGGTGACGAGTGACTTCGGGCACTGGGATCTTGTATTGGAGCGCTTGCAGGCCGGGGAGATGCCACCGGAGGACGCTGAGAAGCATCCAGAAGATGACGTTCGGCAACAATTGGTGCAGTGGATCGAACGCGTGCGACGCTTTGAAGCAGATCGGAACGCCGGTGATCCCGGGTCCGTTCTGGCGCGACGGTTGAGCAATGCGGAATACGATTATTCGATCCACGACCTCACGGGAATCGATATCCGGCCCACGAAAGAATTTCCCATTGATCCAGCCAACAAGGCTGGTTTCGACAACACCGGAGAATCTCTCACCCTGTCACCTGCACTACTGAGCAAGTATCTGGCGGCGGCGCGTCATGTGTCCGATCATCTGTTGTTCTTGCCTGACGGACTCGCCTTTGCTCCGCATCCGGTGGTGGTTTATTCGGATAGGGACAAGTACTGCGTGCATCGCATCATCGAGTTTTACAACGATCAACCAACGGACCTGGTGGACTACTTTCGTGCAGCCTGGCATTTTCGTCATCAGCCGAAGCTTACGCTTGAAGAGATTGCTCAAAGTGAATCTGTTAGCGCGCAGTACTTGCGCACCCTATGGGATATCCTGACAGATACGGAGAACGACACCGGCCCCATTGCGGAATTGAGGAAGCAATGGAACACGGTGTCTAGCGAAACTGACTGCGAAAACCTACGCGACTTTGTGATCGCCGAGCGCACAAAGCTCATTCCAACTCCCAGGGAGAACTTCAAGATCAAGGGGCTTCATTCGAGCCATCAAGCGATCATCCTTTGGAAGGATCGTGAGCTAGCAGCGCTTCGAAGAATTGGCAAGTTGCCCGAACCTGATGGAACGGATGAGACGGATCAACTCCGCAAGGCCACCACGCGCTTTTGTCAGGTGTTCCCGGACGCCTTCTATGTTTCAGAGCGCGGCCGCATGTTCTTGCCTCCTGAGAAGCGAAACAAGGGACGCCATTTGAGCGCCGGCTTTCACATGATGCTCGGTTACTTCCGGGATGACGCGCCTCTCTACGACTTGATCCTGGACACCGAGGCTCGGAAGGAACTCGACACCATGTGGAACGAGTTGGAGTTCTTGCCTCGCACGCCGGAGCGTCAATTTGCGGACTTTGTCTACCTGGAGCGGGGAGAAGCGCCAGCTTTCCTGCAGTCTGAGGAATTTGCCTTTGCCCGTCAGGACGCCGACGTCACCTCGGAAGAGAAGATGAGTCGCCTAGCAAAGCTCTACATGGCCAAAGTGCGAGAGGTGGGCATTGCGGAGAAGGTTCATCCCATCATCGAAGGCTACTTTCGAGACATGTCGGGACGCGTCCGGCAATTAGAGAAGCACGAGAGCCTCGCGCAGCCGCACCATCTCGAGGATCTGATGACATTCGCCGAGCGGGCCTGGCAAGGTCCGCTCTCCCAAGAGGAACGACTTGATCTTCTGGGGTTCTATGAATTTCAGAAACAAGACGGAGAACTGAGTCACGAAGATGCTGTGCGCGATGTGCTCACCAGCGTGTTGGTCTCTCCGAAGTTCTTCTTTCGGACTACTGAAGCCGAACCTGGTTCGGAAGCCACACCGCTGTCGGATCACCAACTTGCCAGCCGGTTGAGCTATTTCCTCTGGTCGAGCCTTCCAGATGCCGAACTGTTAGAGCGAGCGAGGGCTGGTAATCTTCATGAACCAGAGACCTTGCTCCAGCAAACGCGGCGCCTGTTAGAGCATCCGCAGGCGCGTCGTCTCGCGGTCGAGTTTGGAGGGAACTGGCTCGATTTCCGCCGATTCGAGTCTCACAATGGTGTCAACCGGGAGCGGTTTCCCGCTTTCACAGACGAACTCCGTCAGGCGATGTTCGAGGAACCAGTCCGTTTCTTCACGGACCTTGCCCAGTCGAACGGTTCGGTGCTGGATTTCCTCGAGGGAACCCACACGTTCGTGAATCCAGTCCTGGCCAAGCATTACGGTTTACCAGCAACAGACCAAGCCTGGCAACGCGTGGAGAATGTCGATAAGATTGGGAGAGGTGGCCTGCTCCCCATGGGCGTGTTTCTCACGGCCAACTCTCCCGGCTTGCGAACGAGTCCAGTTAAGCGCGGCTACTGGGTCGTCAGACGCTTGTTAGGCGAGCGGATTCCAGCGCCACCACCGCAGGTTCCTGAACTGCCTGAAGACGAGTCGAAGCTTGGTCCGTTGAGTCTTCGCGAGACGCTGGCCCGGCATCGGGAGGACAAGAGCTGCGCCACGTGTCACGACAGTTTCGACTCCATTGGCCTCGTCTTCGAAGGCTACGGGCCGACAGGCGAGAGACGGGAGACGGATCTGGGCAATCGACCGATCAACACCGCTGCCGAATTTCCCAATGGCGTTCAGGGTGAGGGTCTCGATGGCTTGCGGCAATACGTTCGGGAGCACAGACGACCGGAGTTTATCGATACCCTGTGTCGTAAACTGTACTCGTATGCCTTGGGCCGATCGTTGTTATTGTCAGATGAGTCCGCAATTGAGAAGATGAAGTCGGACTTGGCCGAGAACGACTATCGGTTTCACACCCTGGTGGAAGCCATCGTTACCAGCCCACAGTTCTTGCGCAAGCGAGGACGCGATCATCAAACCCCATCAAGAAATGAGTAGGACATCCCCTTACATGAATCGAAGGACGGTGCTCAAGGGAGCAGGGGTGACCATGGCACTGCCCTGGTTAGAGTCCTTGCCCGTTTGGGGAAAGCCAGCCACTCAAGCAGCGCCCCTTCGTTTCGCCACGATGTTTATGGGCAATGGGATCAACTACCCGAACTGGTGGGCCAAGGGAGAAGGCTCCGAGATCGAGTTAGGGAAATGCCTCCAACCCTTGGAATCGATCAAAGAGAAAACCAATTTCATCTTTGGCCTGTTTAACAAGAACTCCACCGGTGTCGGCATTCATCCGGGACAGACAGGCAACATCCTCTCGGGCGTTTCCCTGCAGAAAGGCTCGGTGCTCAGAGGTGGAATCAGCATGGATCAAGTGTTAGCGCGGCGCCTCGGTCAGGAGACGGTGCAATCCAGTCTGGTGCTAGGATGCGAACAGCCGGTGACGGGCTGGCATGAGACCAATTTCTCGATGGTGTACAGTTCCCACATCTCCTGGCGGGAAACGACTGCGCCCGTGCCCATGGAGGTTTACCCTTCTTTGGCTTTTGATAGTCTCTTCGACAACCGCGGCAACCGGCGCATGGAGAGCATTCTCGATCGGGTCAAAGACCATGCCTCGCATTTGAAACGGAACGTGAGCAGCGCGGATCAAACCAAGCTCGACGAGTATTTGAGCAGCGTCCGCGATGTGGAGAAACGAGCACAGCGGCTTCGCGATCTGAAAATGCGTGCGGATGATCGCGCCAAAGATCGAGGGAAGCCCTTGATCACCATGAAGCGACCGGACAACGGCATGCCTGAAGACATTCGCGAGCACATGCGCTTGATGTGCGACATCATTGCCTTGGCCTTTCAAACCGACAAGACACGCGTCGCCACCCTGCTCCTCTGTCGCGACGTCTCAGGGCTGGTCTATCCGTTTCTCCATGCGAAGGCATCGCACCATACTTCATCCCATTACGACAAAGGGGAAGAGTATCAGCGCATCACCACCTATTATGCCAGTCAACTCGCTTATCTGGCGAATAAGTTGGACGCCATGTCCGAGGGAGAAGGCACTGTGTTAGACAACTCCTGCCTGATGTTCATCAACAACTTCTGGTCAGGTTCCAAGCACGAATCAACCCGCGTTCCCGTACTGTTGTCAGGTGGCCTGGGAGGCACCTTGAAGACAGGCCGTGTGCTCAACTTCGAAGACAAAGGCGATGACAACCGCAAGCTCTGTAGCCTCTATCTTTCGATCATGGAACGCATGGGCTTGAAACTCGATCAGTTTGGCGATGCCGATCGGAGGCTAGTGGGAATTTAACACCGAACACTCATGAAACATCATCTCATCTTCATCATTACCGCCTTCCTCATCGTCCAGGTTCAGGCGCAGGTCACCCCTGGCAAGAGCAACATCCCTTATGTCGAGAACGGTCACTCGCGACAAGTGCTGGACATCTATGCGCCACCTGGTGCCAAGAGCCTCCCTGTCATGTTCTGGATTCACGGTGGCGGATGGCAGGTTGGAGATAAGAGCGATGTCGGACTGAAACCTCAGGTCTTGATGAAGCGAGGATTTGTCTTCGTCTCGACCAACTACCGTCTTCTGCCTGAGGTGGAAATGGACGTGCTGATCGGTGATGTTTCCAAATCGCTAGGTTGGGTGCACCGAAACATCGCCAAGTATGGAGGCGACCCGAAGCGCATCTTTGTCGGTGGCCATTCCGCCGGAGCCCAACTCGCCGCGATCCTTTGCACTGATGATCGCTACTTGAAGAAAGAAGGTGTGTCGTTCGACGTCCTCAAAGGTTGCGTGCCCGTGGATGGTGACACTTACGACATTCCTAAGATCATCTCGACTGCAGAACACCGGCGGACGGTCTATGGCGGAAAGATGTACACCTTTGGCCATCGGCAGAAATTCGGCAACGACCCGGAGAAGCATGTCGATTTCTCGGCGGTAACGCATGTGGCGAAAGGGAAGGGGATTCCATCCTTCCTTCTCCTCTACTTTCCGGGCAATCCTGACACTAGCGCGCAGGCAGAGATCTTTGGATCCAGACTGAAAGCAAACGGGATCCCAGTGGCGTCCTTCGGCAAGCGCGATAGCAATCACAGCGCGTTGAACAATGACCTCGGAAAGCCCGGCGATCCTGCAACGGAAGCGTTCTACAAGTTTCTGGATCCGCTAGTGGCAGGCGAGTAACCATGCCCCAGCATTTCTCCAAGCCTCGGACTGATTAGTAACCCAACTACATTTCTAACATGAGAACGAATTCCTTATCTATCTTTCCGTCATGCGAGCGCTTTAGATGGATGCTCTTGCCTCTTCTATTACTGGCGGCGCCGCCCGCTTCGGCGGCTGATTGGCCAGCATTCCGAGGGCCGAACGGTGACAACACATTGCCAGGGGAAAAGATCCTGACATCGTTTCCGGAGTCCGGGCCAAAGATCTTGTGGTCGTTGGATGTGAGCGCCGGCTACGGTGGATCCGCCATTGTCGGTGATGAAGTGTTCTTCATGGACCGGATCGATCACCAGAAGGACGTGATTCATTGCGTAGGCCTGCAAGATGGTAAGACACGTTGGAAATGGGAATATGAGTGTTCTGGTAGGATTAATCACCCTGGTTCAAGGGGCGTGCCAACCGTTACGAAAGACACGGTCCACGCCAGCAGCGGATTCGGCCATGTCTATTGTATCGACCGCAGCACCCACAAGGAACGCTGGGTGGTGGATGTCGTGAAGGCGTTTGGATCAAACCCACCACGATTTGGTTACTCTGTTCATCCACTCATCCATGGCGACCACTGCATCATCGCACCAACTGGAGATTCCGTAGGACTCGCGGCTCTCGATAAGAAGACCGGGAAAACGGTGTGGAAATCGGAATCGATTGGGGGCAGCCATTCCTCGCCCATGCTGGTCAAGATTCTTGGACAGGAGTTGGTCGTGATGCCAGGCACAAGCGATGGCAACATGTTGCTCTCCGGCTTTGACCCTAGCAATGGCAAGCGCGTGTTTCACTACACGGAGAAGCTCACGAGTGGGCGGTTCAATCCCATTCCAAATATCACCATGGTGGACGAGACGTCTGCCTTCCTGACCGAAGGCTATGGTTTCGGAACAAGACTCCTGAAATTCACTCAGAACAAGGGGGCGATAGACGTGAAGCTGGTGAAATCGAGCGATGTTGAGGGGCGGATTCATCCGGTTTTGAAAATAGAGGATCGTTACTATGTCAGCTCCACTGGCGGTGGCGGACGCCGTTCAAGAAGCCGCGACAGTGCCGGCCTTGTCTGTTTCGATCCGACGGGGAAAGAACTCTGGAGAACAGGCAATGATCTGAAAGTCAGCGACGGAAGTATCATTAGCGTCGGAGGCATCATTGTTAGCCAGCATGGGGAGGATGGTTCCCTTCGACTGATCCAGCCTGGGAATTCCTACAAAGAGTTGGCCAAAGCGACGGTCTTCAAGGCTGAACCTGGGAAGGAACTCTGGGCACCTTTAGCCTTTGCCAGCGGCAAACTGGTCATGCGCAGTCAGAACCAGATCGTGTGCGTCGATCTGCAGCCATGACCCAAAGCCAGAATCCTTGCCGAATCATCGTCGCGCTGATCGCTTGTGTCACGGTCGGCCCGATTGAAGTCGACGCCAAGGATGAACTCGCTGGGCAACTGTTCGGTCAGCACTGTCAGAAATGCCACGAAGGCACCAAGCCTAAAGGCGACTTTGAAATCGGAAGTCTAACGGATGACTTTCAAGACAAGGCGAACCGCGAACAGTGGTTGACGGTGCTAGAGCAATTAAAGTCGGGTGACATGCCTCCCGAAGACAAGCCGCGCCCGCCCGAAGAGGAGGTGCAAGCCGTCGTCGATTGGATCACCGGGCGCGCCCAGAGGGCGGAGATCACTCAGAGATCCGAGGAAGGAAGAGTGGTGCTGCGGCGTCTGAATCGGGCCGAGTACGCGAACACCATGCGCGATCTCCTCGGTGTCGAAGTCGATCTGACCGACCTGCTTCCTTTGAACACCTCGACAAGCGGTTTCGACAACAACGCCGAAGGCTTACACACGTCCTCTTACTTGATGCGCAGTTACCTGGATGCTGCTGACCGCGTGCTGGATGAGGCCATTGCCAATGCGGAGCGCCCCTATCAGATCAAGAAGGTGTTCGATATCAAGGAAGAGAAGACCGTCAAACCCAAGGGCAGCGTCTACCGTCACCTCGACGACGGCGTGGCGATCTTCGCCTCTTGGGAATCCGCTAATATTCGCGTGACGATGTGGAATTTCCGAAGTCATGTGCGCGGGAAGTATCGATTCCGCATCTCCGGCTATGGGTTTCAAAGCGATGCCAAGCCGGTGAACTTTCACGTCACCGCAGGCACTTTGAAAGAAGTGACAGAAGAACGCCTCATCGACTACTACGCCTTTCCTGCCGACGAGCCGACGGTCATCGAGTTCACCGAACAACTGGAACCCGAAAACCGCATTCGTATCATCGCTGACGGACTCCCAGCCCTTCCACCGAAAGTGGAGAAGATAGGTGCGGACAAATACACCGGCCCAGGCCTCGTCATCCAATGGGTCGAAGTGGACGGGCCTCTGCTAGAGTCGTGGCCACTACCAAGCCATCGAGCGATCTTTGGCGACATGAAACAGGAACGTGTCGAGGGAGCCACGGAGCGGCACAAATTCGAAGTCGTTTCGCAGCAACCACTGATCGATGCGGAACCGATTCTTCGTAACTTTGCCAGGCGAGCCTTTCGGCGAGCCGTGACGGACGACGATATCCAGCCATTCCTAGCAAGAGTGAAATCCCGGCTCGAGCAAGGCTACTCCTTCGAACGCGCCGTAAGGGTTGGTCTTAAGGGCATTCTTGTTTCCCCAAGTTTCCTGTTTCTACCAGAGACGACCTCGCTTGATGACTACGCCTTCGCTAGTCGACTGTCCTACTTCCTCTGGAGTTCGATGCCGGATGAGCCCTTGCTAGAACTGGCCGAAGTGCGTCGGCTGCGCGAGCCCTCCGTTCTCCGTGCGCAAGTCGAACGGATGCTCGATGACCCGAAAGTAGCAGCCTTCACGGAAAACTTCACCGGCCAATGGCTCAGCCTTCGCGCCATCGACGCCACCTTGCCGGATCGCAAACTCTACCCAGAGTACGACGAAATCCTCCGAGCGGCCTTGATCAAGGAGCCCTCGTTGTTCTTCGATGAAGTGTTAAAGGCCAACTTGAGCCTAACCCAATTCGTGTCGTCAGATTTCACCTTTCTCAATGAACGTCTCGCAAAGCACTACGGCATCCCTGGAGTCAAAGGCACCGAAATGCGCAAAGTGGTCGTGCCCCCTGAAAGTCATCGCGGAGGCGTCATGACCATGGCCAGCGTGCTGAAAGTGACCGCCAACGGCACGACGACCTCCCCCGTCCTGCGTGGGGCATGGGTGTTAGAGCGCATCCTGGGAACGCCGCCGTCCCCACCACCACCTGACATCGGCGCGATCGAGCCTGACATTCGCGGAGCCACAACGATCCGCGATCAACTAGCAAAGCATCGAGACGTCGCCAGTTGTGCCAAGTGCCACCAAGAAATCGACCCTCCGGGATTTGCGCTAGAGAGTTTCGACGTCATCGGCGGGTGGCGCGATCACTACCGCAGCATCGGCAAGCCCGGCCCGCGAGTAGACCCGAGCGATGTCTTGCCCGATGGACGGCGTTTTGACAACATCGACGGATTCAAAGAGCTACTCCTAGACGACAAAGACCAGCTCGCTCGCAACCTTGCGGAGAAGCTATTTGCCTACGCGACTGGTGCAGCACCGACCACTCTGGACGAACCAGAAATCGAAACGATCGTCACCAAGATCCGCGAGAAGGATTACGGATTCCGATCCTTGATTCATGAGATCGTGCAAAGCGCACTGTTTCAGAAAAAATAAGACCAGTCCAAATTACCATGCCCATGACAATTCCACGTCGCACCTTTCTCCGCTCCGCCGGTATCTCGCTAGCACTACCTTGGCTTGACGTTTTTGGGGATGACCCCGTACCGGAGATTACCGATCAGACGCCCCGTCGCATGGTCTGCATCTGCGCGCCTCTCGGGCTGCATCCTGAGCATTTCTTCCCCAAGCAAAGCGGCAAAGATTACGCTCCCTCACCGTACCTCGAGATACTCAATCAGCACCGCGATGATTTCACCGTGATCTCCGGCTTGGAACATGCCGGGATGAGCTCCAGTTTCGGGCATCAGGCCTCGGCCAGTTTCCTCACAGGCGTACCAGGCGCAGGGCGCCCCGGCTTTCGCAATGCGATCTCCCTCGACCAAGCCGCCGCCGAACACCTCGGATCCCTAACACGATTTCCAAGTCTCGCCTTATCAGGCGAAGGCTCAGGCGGCCTCTCCTGGACACGGACTGGCGCGCTCATTCCGGCCGATAATTCGCCATCCAAAGTCTTCGCCCAGCTCTTTCTAGAAGGACGCGCCAATGAAGTGCGCCAGCAAATGCGTCGTCTCGAAGACGGACGCAGCATCCTGGACGATGTTCGCGAGCAGGCGAAGTCGATGCGCATCGGGCTCGGGGGAGATGATCGCGACAAGCTCGACGAATACCTCACAAGCGTTCGCGAACTCGAACAGCGCATGGTCAACGACGAGAGTTGGGCCAAGAGATCAAAACCCAAAGTGGCCATCGAGCCGCCGAAAGATATCGCCAATCCCGCTGACCTCATAGGGCGCACCCGCCTGCTCTTTGACCTGACCCATCTGGCGCTGCAGACCGACTCGACCCGCCTCATCACCATCATGCTCGCCGGCTCCACCTCCGCCCCACCTATCGAAGGGGTGAACCTCGGCCATCACGATCTCTCGCACCATGGCAAAGACCCAGGCAAACTAGAGCAACTCAAAATCGTCGAGATCGAAACCATGAAAACCGTGCGCGACCTCCTGACAAAACTCCAGCAATCGAAAGAGGACAGCTTCAGCTTGCTCGATCGAACGACGGTATTCCTCGGCAGCAACCTCGGCGATGGCAGCAGCCACTCCACCAAGAACCTACCTGTTCTCCTCGCTGGTGGAGGTTTCCAGCACGGCCAGCATCTCCCCTTCGATCCAGAGAACCCACCGCCCTTGTGCAATCTCTACGTGAGCATTCTCCAGCGCCTCGGCATGGAGACCGATCAGTTTGGAACAAGCACCGGCACCCTCACGGGTTTGTCGATGGCGTAAGTGCTGGGAACCATCACAACTGCCTCAAAATGAAATCGAACCTCTCTTCAACCTTGATGTGCCTGCTGTCCTTCGTGGGGCTGATCCCCGCTCAGGCGGAGGATGCGTGGATCGATCTCACGGCTCCTCTGCTGAAAGAACTAACGAAGCCAGATGTTGAACCAGAGTGGCCGGGAGGATGTTCTGGAGTAGTGGTCAACCGCTTGACCGGCGACGTCACCGTGAAGGTGGTTGGGCAAGGACTGTGGCGCAGTGGTGATCAGGGGAAGACCTGGAAACGGGTGGATCAAGAAACCGTTTCAGGTCGTGATGAAACGGGCTGGGCCACGAGCGTCGACCAGAACGCGCCAGGACGGATCGCGAGTTTTTCCCTCGATGGAACGGCGGGGTGGACTGCGGACGGGAAGAAGTGGAACAAGTTCACCGATCTGGGGCGCAATTGGGACTATGGTTCGGTGGATTGGAGCGCGGCCAATCCAAAGACGATCATCGCAGC
The DNA here is from genome assembly GCA_051270635.1 of Verrucomicrobiales bacterium. Lineage (GTDB taxonomy): Bacteria > Verrucomicrobiota > Verrucomicrobiia > Verrucomicrobiales > DEV007 > JAGROY01. The sequence continues at coordinate 29,830 of JBNMNB010000060.1, forward strand.
AAAACACGAAACCAAGCCTCCGGGGGAAGTCTATGCAACTGCGGATGGCGGCGTGACGTGGAAACAACTGACGATCCATCTCGAAGAAAGTCGGGGAGAAATCTCAATGATCGGTGCGCTGGGTAAGAGCACTTTCATTTATTCGATTGGCGAGGGAATTCATCGCAGCACGGATTTCGGCAAGACTTGGAATCAGGTTTCCACAGCCAATCCACAAACCCGGATACCGGTCTTCTTCAAGGACGCCTACTACCTGGGAACTGCGTCTGGGCTGCTGGTCAGCCGAGATCAGGGAGCCACCTGGAAGATTCAGGGCAGCGAAGTGAGTGTCTGGCAGGGGCCGTTCTTCGGTCACGATGCCCAGAGCATGTTGGTAGTGGGAAAGGAGCGCGTCCACGTGACAGCGGATGGTGGGACAAACTGGAAACGTGTGGCGTCCGTGAAACCAAAGGAGGGCGGGTTCCTCTTCACGACAAATTGGTTTGGCTGTTATGCGTGGGATCCCGTGAACCAGATTCTCTACGCCTCATCGATGGGCAATCCGGTGTTCAAACTGAACCTGTCTGACAAGTGAAGCAGCGATCCTCAAAACCCAGGACAAGCTCTTCCACCGGCGGTTTGACGTTGGGCCAACTGTGCGGACGGTTACGAGCGCTACGGCTTGGGCGGAAGCTTTCCAGCATGAGCAGCACATGGAATTGTACCTGAATCCCTCTGCCCCCGAATGCCGGTGCCGTGTGAGTTTTGGTGCCAGATATCCCGGAATGAGTTTGCAGGGCTGGACGTGCACGGACAACTTCGGCTCGGCTGTTTTTTTTGTCATCAGGCCAATCCTGAATGTGATCGACAGTCAGCCACCCCAAAATTACCTCAGGCTATGGGACGCCTGTGAACCTAAAATACCCCCTTCGACATAATTACCAGCAACTTGGATCGCCGACATTTCCTTCGTAACTCTGCCGCGGCGCTTGCTGCAGCCACACTTCCACTCGGCCTCTCCCATGCCGACGACGAAGGGCCGCGGTTTCGGCTTTCGCTCGGTCAATGGACGTTTCATCGCGCGTTTCGAGGAGCGCCAGGCGTCGGGAAACGCGATCCGCTCGAGTTTCCCACAATGGCTGGAGAGCTGGGTTTTAAAGGCGTCGACTACAGCGGAATATTGCTTGGGGACGATCACGCCAATCCAAAGAAAATTGCCGAACTGAATCGCCGCTCCGCAGATGCAGGCGTGCACAACTTGCTGATTCTCGTGGACCTTCATGACGCCCTCGGCGCCGCCGATGCTGTGAAGCGCAAGGCCAATGTCCAGAAGTACATCGCCTGGTTGGAATCCGCAGCTGCGCTGGGTTGCACGGGTGTTCGCGTCAACCCGATCAGCGAGGCCGGTCTATCAGCCGACGAGCAGGCCCGGTTGCTGGCCGACGGGACATCCCAACTCCTCGAGCACGCTGATCGGCTTAAGCTCGACGTCATGTTCGAAAACCACGGCGAAGGTCTCCAAACCGACGGCGCGTGGATCGCCTCGGTCGCCAAACAGGTGGATCATCCGCGCTGCGGGACTTTGCCTGATTTTGGCAATTTCCAGAAGGATCGCGCGAGCGGCGAGTTCCACGATCGCTACGCCGGAGTCGCGGCAATGCTGCCTTTTGCCAAAGGAATCTGCGCCAAGTCGCACGATTTCGACGCGGACGGCGAAGAGTGCTTTTCCGACTACGGGCGCCTGCTCAAAATGGTCAAGGTCTCAAAATACCGTGGCTGGATCGAGGTGGAATACGAGGGGCCGTCTCCGGGTTCCGGCGCCCCAACCCGCGAGCGCGTTCCCGCCGATCCCCTCGGTGAAAAAGAAGGCGCCGTCGCCACCAAGAAGTTGCTGCAGAAACACCTCGGAGCTGATCTGAAAGTCGCGGGTTAGTTCCCACCGCTTGCTCCGAACTTTAGAACTAAGCTAGCTGATCGACCACCCCTCGAAACGCTGCGTCTCCGACGGGCTTGCTTTGGATGCTTGCCTCTCGCTGTCAGCGATCTCGTGAGTGAGTGCTCCCTCCGGCTGAGCTCACGAAAAGGGCGAAGGTCAAAAGGTGATAGTGCCTGCGGGGAATGACGCGTTTCTCGCTCAGATGGGATTCACTTTGGACGGGAGAGTCTGTCGATGATGTTCCGGGTGATGCGCTCGACGCCCGGGTCGCCACCGCGGAGGCCGTGCGCCCAGTCGGTGGTGCCGGTGGTGACGACGGTGCCGCCGCTTTCGTAGATTCAGACGACGGCGTTCCCCTCGCGGCCTTTCTCCCATTTCTCGTACCATTCGGAATCGTCGGGGTGCCAGCGGGCAGGCGCAGTGGCGAGGATCTCGAAGTTCTTCGGCGTGCCATCGCGGTGGGTGGGGAAAGGGAGTCCGCCGTGCCACTCGATCTCGCAGCCGTCGCACTCGTAGCCGACGACGGTGTGTTTGCCTCCAAAGCCTTCGCCGCGTTTCAGGCCGGTACCACCGAAGATCCAATGGTCGGTGCGGTGAGCGGTGAAGGCGCCGCTGCCGTCCATGTATTGGCCGTGGCTCTTGTGGAACCCGCCCCAGAGGAAGCCGACTCCGGTGAGGGTGTTTTCGGGACGGCCGATGAGGTGGTGGCTCCAGAGGGAGGAAAGCAGGGCGTGACCCTCTTTGGCCTCGAACACGGGGTCGGATTTGTAGCTCTGCTTCCAGCAGGTGAGGGCGTTTCCACCCTCCTCGCTGCGCACTTGCCAGCAGCAGGTGTTGCCGCTGAAGAAGGCGACGTTGCCCCCATCTCCAATGAAGGCTTCGAGGTGATCGCGCATGGGAGCCGACCAGTATTCGTCGTGGCCGACGCTAAGGACGAGGCGGCGGTTTTTGAGAATGTCAGGGTGGAATTCGAGATCGCCGTTGGCCGCGAAGGCGAGCCGGATCCCGTTCTTCTCCGCCCAGTCGACGAAGGGCTGTTCCCATTTCCCAAACAGGCTCCCGGGTGGGCGGTGAAAGGAGACGCGGCTGCCCTGGATCTTGTCGCGGCCGTTGTAAGCGTAGAGGCTGAACCCGCCCCAGTTGTTGTAAGCGTTGTAGGTGTTGGTGGCGAGTTGCAGGAGAACGGGTGCGGGATCTTTGGCGTCGGGCGATTCGCGCAGGACGAAGTGGCAGGAGCCGGTCGCCTCCGCAGCGCGGAGGGTGACTTGGTAGTAGCCGCTTTTCCAATCGGCGGGGATGGGGACGGTGATGGCGGTGGGCCAGCCGCAGCCGTGGGAGGAGGCATTGTCGGGGACGGGGTGGGCTTTGCCGAGGATGCTTTCTTTTTTCCAAACGGTGACGCTTCCGGCTCCGAGGCGTGCGATCTCGGCGGAGAAGGTGGGCGCGTTGGTGGAGACATGGAGGGTCAGCTCTTCGCCGGGCCAATGGCTGACCTCGCCGGTGTAGCCAGCGACGGTGACGGTGGGTGGCTCTTGGGCGTGGAGCGAAATGCTAGCGACGAGGAGGAGAAGAATAAAAGGGAGCGCTTTCATGATTGGAGTTCAGAGTGAGGAGCTACAGGGAGGTAATTTACCCGCCCTGAACTCTTTGAACGTCCCGGCGTTGACATGGAAATCGACCGGCTTGCCATCGCTTTGGTAGCCATAGCCGAAAATACGGATGCGATACTTGCCATGAAAGCGGGTGAACATGTTCCACATCGTAACGCGGATGTTCGCCGACTCCAAGACCGCGAAGATGGTTCGGCTGAAAGATCTGCCGCACGGAAGGAGAATTTCATCATTCGGATCGTACACGACTGTGTCCGAAGTAAAAGGAATTGATCATGGGCAATGCTCCGTCATGCCGACGCCCCCTCTACCGAGGTCATTGTCGGCTTGATTGCCACGCTTCCGGGGGCGAGTGTAGCCAGAGCCTATGGCGCGGATATGAATACCCGACTGCTACTGATCGTAACTTTACTGACAGGGTCGGGCCTCGGGCCGGCCTGCGGACAGGAAAGTGCCCACCCTGGCCCAGCGTGCTTTTCGAAGGCTAGCGACTTCTTTCGCGATGAAATGTGGCCCAAAGTTGCCGCCGGTTCCTGCCTGAAGTGTCACAAAGCTGGGGGCGATGCCGAGGA
>JBNMNB010000061.1:0-33769 GCA_051270635.1 Verrucomicrobiales bacterium
GCGCACCTGCAAAAAGCAGATAGCCCAGCATGATTTTAAGCAAGGTGTCGTCAAAATCGACGGCATCCAGAATTGCCCTCGCCTGCTCCACTACAGCGCTGTTGAAGGAGCCGATAACGATCAGTATTAGCGAAAAAACCAAACTGATCAGCATGATGCCAATCGTCGTCGGCAGCTTCAGCCAACGGTAATTGGCGTAGCCAAAAAGCGCGGCAAGCGTGAGAAGAATTGCTGCAATATTGAAAGCGTCCATTGGAAGCTTTCTATCACCTAAAAGGTATGAACGACCAGCCCAGAACGAAGTTTTGGCTCGAACCAGGTACTTTTCGGCGGCATGATCTGATCAGCATCCGCAATTGCCATCAATTGCTCCACGGTCACCGGATACATGGAGAAGGCGACACCAGCCTTGCCGGTGTTGACGCGCTCTTCCAGGCAATCAGTGCCCCGAATGCCACCAATAAAATCGATACGGTTATTGGTGCGCGGGTCATCGATGTCGAAAATGGGGTTCAACAATCGCTCCTGAAGCACACTAACGTCGAGCGAGTCGACGGGATTCGCGGTGGCATCTTGTTGCCATGAAACGGCATACCAGCGTCCATCCAGATACATGTGCACGCTGCCGGGAGCGGTTGGGGAAGAGGTCGTGACCTCCTCTACAGTGAAGTTTTTGCTTACTTTCTCCAGCACTTCAGCTGGAGTCAATCCGTTGAGGTCAGCGACTGCTCGATTGTAGGGCAAAATCTTGAGTTCCGATCCTGGGAATAAGACCCCGAGAAACCAGTTGTAGTCCTCACTGCCATCGTGATTCGGGTTGGCCGCTCTTCGTTCAGATCCGACACGGTAAGCACTGGCGCTGCGATGGTGACCATCTGCAACATATGAAAGTGGCACTTGATCAAAGTATTCCTGCCATGTGCCGAGGTCATCGGTCACGCGCCAGAACACGTGCTGAACTCCATCATCAGCGGTAAAGTCGAACAATGGTTTTTCGTTCGCTGTAATTTCCGCAACACGCTGGTTCACTTCTTTGCGATCGCGGTAAGTTAGAAAAATGGGCCCGGTGTTGGCACTCAATTCATTGACCAGGCGGGTGCGGTCATCTTCTTTGACCTGACGGGTCTTTTCGTGCTTGCGAATAATGTCGTTCTGATAGTCATCAATGTGACAGGCGGCAACCAGCCCTGTCTGGGAATGCCCATCCATTACCTGCTTGTAGAGGTAGATCGACGGTGTTTCCTCCCGCACCAGAATACCTTCGTCCTGCAGCCGTTTAAAAGTTTCCGCAGCCTTTGCATACACTTGATCAGAGTATGGATCGGTTCCTGGTGGCAGTCCGATTTCCGCACGATCTACGTGTAGAAGATTGTTAGGCTTGTCACCTGCCAGGGCGGCGGCTTCAGCGGTGTCAACGACGTCATAGGGGACGGCGGCGACTTCTTCGATAAACTGCGGTTGAGGAACTAGTCCTTTGAATGGCTGGATGCGCATGATTTGAGAAAAAAATAATAGGGAGACGCGACACTCAAACCGTTCATTGGCAGGCGTCAAGTGCTCATCGAATGACTTTCTCGATCCAATCAGCCGGCGAAAGTGGTCATTCGCTCCGTAGCTGAAGTTATATTTTTTTACAATAGCCCTGGAGGACGACCAAATCCGGCCAATCTGCCGCGCCCCCGACGACGCAGACCTTTAAACTCGAAGTAATCCACACCGTGGCCGGTCAGTCCCTTCGATTTACTCCCGCTGGCACCAAACATGAGGTGCTTACCTGCCGCTCGATCGAACCCGACGTAGACCATCACATGGGTGATATTGGGCGTGCGCTTTGCATCGTAAGTGCCCTCCCAGAACAACAGATCTCCCGGACGCAACTCGTGAAAAAGCCTCTCCTGAGTCATCCACGATCCTACTTGTCGAAGCTTTCCAGCTTTCTGCAGCCAAAGGAATTGAGTATTTGCCTGCCGCGGCACACTTAGGCCCTGTTTCTGCAGCAAAAACTGCACTGTCCCGGAACAGTCCAGTCCTCCCCGGTTCGGATCACGCCCCCCATAAACATACCGCAATCCCCTGCGGCTCAGTTTCTGACAGTGTGCCAGCACATTCTCAATTGAACCTGCCCGAACATACCCCAGCGGACTCCTCCGGCCACGAAAATGTATCGCCAACGACCTCTTCACCAATGAGTTGCGAACATTTAAATGCACCGCTTGCGAGCGAGAATCTGTTGTTTGCGCAGCGCTACTTTGGATGCAGACTGCGGAGAAAATAATGGCAACGAGGGGATACAGAAGCTTCACCTGTTATATTTACCATAATTTTCATACTATATCAAGATTCCGCTGGTGCTTACTTCTTAACCTTCTCTGCTGGCTTCTCTGCTGGCTTCTCAACGGTTTCGTCCTCTGGTGCAGGCAGAACGGGTGGGGTCAAAAATGAGGCAAACTCCTCAGGGAGCGAATTTTGAAAGCGCTCATTGAAGAATACAGCGACGGCGTGCGCTTGTCTTTGAATCATGTATTGGAACGTGATCTCAGGATGGCGCTTGAGCAGGCGCAGAGCACCCAGCATGGCAAGGCGGGTCAATTCTTCCTCCCGTCCCAGATCAACAGTATATACCCGTGAGTAGTCTACCAAACTCTGGAAATCGTTTTTTAAATTCTCCTGCGCAGTGGCCCTGAGAAATGCCAACTGCGCAACGAGGTTGGCTGGCAGCGGCTTGAAAGAAGGAGTCGAAGGAGGAGGAATCTTATCACTCGGGGAAAGCGGAATTTCCCAATCATTGACTACCAGCAGCAATTCCGCCCAGGCCTGGCTACCTATATGCCCCCAGGCGCGAAAGATCTCCATTTCATCGCGATAGTTCTCGCCGAGGTTCACCGAACGCGCCATGGCACGCACGCGTTCCTGATTCACGGCTTTGTAGTCCCCCAGTCGCCTGTAGGAATCAAGCGCCCAATAGCTGGCGAGGGCCGAAGGGCTGTCGGGGTAAGACGCAATGTCCGCGTAATCTTTGGCAATCGCGGAAAATGCTGCTCCAGCCTTGGCGTAGTCACGACGCTTCTGAAATTCCAAGGCTTCCTCCCAGCCAATGGGCATGCGGAACTCCAACTCGTCGATCTTAGACAATGGGATCACCGTTTTCGGATTGCCCGACGCATTCTTCGAACAGTGCACACCCTTTTTATCAACAGAAAGCACGTAGTAATTATCAGTCGGGCGCTTCTGAATTTTGATCTGAGCCAGCAGAGGCTCTGCGGCCGAGGAGTCGATCGCCGAGATGGCAACAGCGAAGGTCGAAAGTAGCAGGAATAGAAAAACTCTCATGTTGATAGTCAATGGCAGGGAACTCAATGGGCACTTACTTCTCACGTTTCAGATCCTCTTGCGCATCCTTGCCCAACTCTCTGGCGAGAGTCAGGTGGAGGTCTCTCGCTTTCTTGATCGCCCGATTCGGATCCTTCTCTTCCAGATGCCCCATGCGCAGCAGCATATCTGTCAGCGTCTTGTAGGCCGCCTCTTTCTTGCCCGCCTTCCGCGTTAACTCTGCGGATCGATAGTATGAATCCGCCGAGTAGACAATCTGACTGGTATAGGCAAGATAGACATTCAAGTAGGCGGCAATCGCAATTTCATCTTCGCCCAGCTCCTCAGAACAACGACCAACCATCCAGCTGACTTCGGCCCGCGCCTTGCCCCAGTTCTTATTATTCAAGTAAATTAACAGTGCATCATCGAGGGCTGCCCTCCACTTCTCTTGCTTAAATAACAGTCGTCCGAGTCCCAAAACAGCATCTGGCATTAAACTTGGGTTCTTGTGCACTTCAATAACCTCGTGGAACAATTCGATCGCTTCGTTATTGAAGTCAGGGCTGGAGGAATTCGCTTTCACCTGGGCAATGCCCAGCGTAGCCACGTCTCGTAATTCAGGATTAGGTCTGGCACGCACGGCCTCGAACCAGGGCAGTGCTTCCAGTGGCTCGACTCCATTCAGGAGATTCTGCCCGATCTTTGTGACAATGTAATTCGATAGATCCGCCATGGGCAGGGCTTTCAAATCTGAGTAGGCCACTTTAATTTCACCAGAGAGGTTCTTGAACTTCTTCTTGTTCGCATCTTCTTCGAGAACATTCAGCCGCGTCACTGCGAGCCAGGCTCGGAGCAAATTATTACGCACCGGCACGTTCGGAAATTTTTCTAACCTTCGCACCAATGCTTCCGGACCGTTTTTATCACCATAGATTCGCGCGTAGGATGCCAGTGCACGCTCCAGTTGAGAGACATCTCTTCTCTCGCCCAGGATCACGATAATCTCTTCCAGTTTGCCCAGAGCAACATCCGCCTTCCCTTTCGCCTCAAGCGCTGGCATCGCACTAACGATGACGTTAGGCTCGAAATAGCTACCAGGATACGCTGTCATAAATTCGTCGTAATACTTTACAGCAGCGTCCCATTTTTCCTGCGCCACTTCTACTGCCATCATTTGGAATAGTGCATTGGCAGCCGTTTCGTCATGACGTTGCTCGATCGCAAGTACCCTTGCATCGGCATAGATTTTACGCGCGGAGTCGTATTCTTCCTTGAGCTGAAAAACATCCCCTTCGAGTACCAGTGCGCGATCAAATATCGCTGAGTTCGGGAATTGATCTTTGATCTTTGCGACCGTTTCAGTGCAGCTGTCCAACTGATCCATTCCGTAGTGCGCAGTGGCGCGGTCATACAGCACCAGATCCATGAGGTTCGACTCAGGATACTTGTCGATAAAACTGTCCAGCAGTCGTGCCGCTTTCGCATATCTGAAGAGCTTCACCAGATTTCCCGCTTGATGAAACAATGCATGCTCACGAAATCGGCTATTCTCGTAGTTCTTTACATGCGCATCGACTTCCGGCTGCGCCTCGCCGTAACGACCGAGGTAAAACAACGAGCCGCCATAGGCAAAGTCCGGCAGATCCCGTGAGGCCGCACCGAGCGTTTTTCCTTTGCGCAAATTAGCAGCAATCCCGAGGCACTTCTCGTATTCACCATTGAAGAACAATTGCTCCAGAAGCAGCGCCGAAACTGCTGGAGTCAATTTGTGATCCGGGTATTCGTCCAGAAATGTCAACCCGTGGTGCTGCACTGTCACCATGTCGCGGATGACAGCTGCCGTCCGCGTTGCATTGTAAAGAATGACGGGCCTGGCCTTCGCTTTGGGAAAATTCACCCCCAAGTGATCGTAGACCGCAAAGCTGCCCCAGACGTCGCCCCGTAATTCTAACACGCGCGCTTCTTCCAACAGAGCAAAGAGCTCGATCGGATTGCCGTCCTCGATCACTTTGTTGTATTTGGCGATCTCACTCTCCAGTTTTTCGTTGGTGCCATTGAATGCCTGCTTTCGCGCGTCGAGATCTTTCACCACCCTGAGCGTCTCGGGAATCATGCTCAGCACGCGCAGTCCCAGCCCTTCCATTCCGGTGTCTCCCAGCCCCCGACAGGCCTGGAATAGTTGCCAGTCGAATTTGTACCTAGCGAGATCGTATGGCGAAAGCCGCAGCTCATCTAAATATCGATCGATAAATCCATGAGCACTCTTGGTCGTTGCTTCCATGGATTCCGCAGGCACACTGGCCCAGCCGTTTACCAAGGCAATAAAAGCGGTGAAAATTGCTGCTGGCTTTGCCCGCAGTACTTCCTTGCTTTTCATCACAGCTTCCAGCAGGGCCTGACCGCGCTTTATATTTCCCGCGTTGATGTAGCAAGTCGCAACGTTGAGTTCGAGCGTCGCCGGATCGTATTCCCCCCTCTCCGGCCTCAAAGCGCGGAACCTGTCGTAAATCTTGATAGCCTCGCCCCAGGCTTCTTCTCGCTGGCGACAGGCTGCCATATAAAATACCGAACGGCGCCAGTGGGCGTTATTAACATTGGTTCGCGTCGCAGCATTCCGATCCGGACGCAGAGAATTTGGGAACTCTTCATGGCAGCGCTCAAACTCAAGGAACGCATTCGGGTAATCCTTCAGGTTGAACAGACAGATGCCTTTGAGATAATAGATCGAGCCAAATTTTGCCCCGAAGTCCTCTTTCGCGTGCGCACCAAAGCGGTCGATGATCTCGTTGGTTACCTTGAGAGCCGTCGGATAGTCCTTTTTTCTCTCAACAAGTTGAACCGCCTGGTTGTAAAGTTCGCCGACGTCGAGCACGGCCCCTTCCTGGGCGAAGGAAAAATTGCCCAGTCCGATGGTCAATAGGGTGGCTCCTGTGACGATCAGGCGCTTGGTCATTCGATGCTTCATGATTCTTGGGAGGATTCGGCGGTCACCGAATGGAAAGGCATTTATTAAGAACGATTGAAGGGCGGCGGCCCAGTCGTTGTATTTGAGAGGCGGCGACGGGAAGGTTTCTTCCGTCTGGACGGATCATTCTTCCTGAAATCCGGTCATCGTGACATTTTTGATACCTACTTTTGTGAGAGTATTCATGACATCCACCAGGCGCTGGTGCTTGGCATCATTATCAGCAGAGACGATGACTACAGGTTTCGACTCCTGGCCCTGAGTTGCCTCCTTATAACGTTCCAACTCCTCTACTAAATTAGGTAAATCACGCTGATCTGGATCACTCGAGATTTCTTCCGTGCCCTTCCAGATAACACCCTGCGCATCGACCTTCAGTGTGATCGGATCCAACTTAAATGGCACCTTGGACGGCGACTGCGCTGGGATCGACATCCCTAGATCGGCCTCTTTCGGCTGGATCGCTGACGTTACCATAAAGTAAAGCAGCAGCAGAAAGCTGATATCGATCAGCGACGAAATATCCACGGTCGGTTCTTCCGTTTCCTGTTGGAGTGCTAATTTACGACGGGCCATGATTCAGTGGTGATAGCGTGTCTGTCAGGGACTAAAGATTGTCGGGCACATCCACACGCCGGGCCGAAAATATGAAATTGATGACGCCTCCCGCGCCGGCGGCGGCAACGACCTTCTTGGTGAACTCCACAGGCGAGTTTCTGTCTGCTCTGATGAGAACTTGCGTATCGATTCCCAGCCGCTTGTTCTCAGTGTCTACAACTTTCACCAGACGCGTGATCTCTTCTTCGGACACTGACTCTTTTTTCTCATTCCTCATCGTGCCATCCTCAAGTATGTTGATCAGCACTCGGCCTTTTGACAGAGACTCCCTCACCAGAGCATCCTTTGCGATCGCTGGATTGACCTCTGGATCGATCATCTTGTCGATCAGTGTCGACGCCACCATGAAGAAGATCAGTAGCAGAAACACCAAGTCGATCATCGGCGACATGTTGACGTTTACTCCTTCTTCAGCGACTACGGCGCGTCTGAGATTCTTGCTTGCCATGATAACTTGAAGGAACCGATCTCTTCTGACAATTGCTACTGAACCGAAAGTCCTTCAGGTACTTTCGCCATCAATTGGTCGCCATGCACAGAGGCGATGGCAGTATCCAGCATTTCTTCACCGCTGCCGTGGCATTCCGCCACCAGGCCAGTGAGCTTATTCCGGAAATAGAAGAATAAGGCGAGCGCTGGGATGGCAATGGCCAGTCCCGATGCCGTCGTTATCAGTGCCTCAGAAATCGATCCTGACAATTTTTGCGGATCCGTGCCACCAGTGTCACTCAGCACTCCAAATGCTCGAATCATACCGGATACCGTTCCCAGCAGTCCTAACATTGGCGCCACCTGTGCAATGATCGACAGGTAGGTGATCCAGTTCATGTAAGGGCGGTTTTCCTTCATTGTGAAGTCCGCCATTCTATCCTCAACCGCATCTCTCCCCAGATCGTCCTCCTTGGTCGCATCGATCGCCGGAAGCGAATAGGCCATCATCCGACCAAGAAAACTGGGACTGGTCGATGACACTTCAATCGCGCTCCTGACCATACAGTTTCGCATGTTTTCCATCAACGACGCTTCCAAATCAGCAGGGCAGAATTTCGACTTGGTAAGCTGAATGAAATTGAAGACCGCGAGGAAAACGATCGCGATCGAGCAAAGTCCCAGCGGGATCATTGCCCACCCTCCCTGCAGGAGAAGATCAAGAAATGTCTGGGATTTTTTCGCGGCTTCGGCACCTTCTTCCTGGGCCAGGAGATCGGGGACCAGAAATACGGTAGCCGATAGGACGGCGACCTGCAGAATACCGCGGAGCTTCGATTTTTGAGTGGGAACGGATGGTGTGGTCATCAATGGGATTAGGACTTGGGTGCTGTCAGGCCGGGGAACGCGGACGCTATGCGAATCCCCCAGCAGCTGTCGAGTTCTTCCTGTGAAAGGAAAAAGAACACGCGACTCTTAGGGAAAAGTCAATGAATTGAGTGTGAACAAATGCCCCGCTCGGACGGCTTCGTTCACCTCATCTGGAAGTTGTTTAACCGTTTACTACGCCTCGATTCAAGAAGAACGCGCTTTTTTCCGTTTTTTCTTCACTGACTTTCCCTTCCCGCCCTTCTCGCCCTTGCCATTCTTGCCCCGCTCGGCTTTTTTTTTCTTCTTCTTGAGCAGTTTCTTCAGTTCCGCTCGGTAGTCTTCTCCCACGATGTAGCCGACACACTTCTTCGCGCCACACAGACAGGGATGTCCCTCAAAATTCTCAAGGTCGAATCCGTAGTCGAACGAGAGTTCCTCCCCCTTTTTTAGATTTCTTCGTGCGACTAACCAGATCTCAGCATCTTCGCCCTCGCCATAGATCACGGCCTCACAATTGGGGTCACAGGAATGGTTGATCAGGCGCGCAGAATTGTCCTCGTCATTCCCATCCAGCACCCAGTCATCGTTGAGCGTGAACAGGTAGACCGCTGCCTCCCCAGAGCCATGCACCATTGCCTCCCGCTCAATTCCCCGCTCGTCCGCTTCATCGTGACTGATCCGCTCCCCCAGATACTGAATGATCTCATGCCCCTCCTCGATCTTCTGCCTGGCGAACACTCCCTGATTGTGAATTCCAGAAGATCGGATTTCCCAGACTGAAGCCTCCTCATCAATAGATTCTTCTGCCATGCGACTTGTTAGATTGTTAGTAGATCAATTTCTTACCGAGCGCGTCACTTAGCTCACACAACAACAGTCTTCAAGTCACTAAGGGAAAAAACGAAAAAAGGATGCAGCACCGAAGCACTGCATCCTTTGAATTCGTTATCTCACTCTGATCGAAATCAGGCTTCCCCTCCTGCAACTACCGGGGAATCATCAAGATGCTGCTGTTTGTATCCGCCTTTGCTCTTAAAGTAGAGCCAAAGAAGGATGTATGCCGCCAGCATGATTGCCGGAAAAATAGCCATTTTAGCTAGCGCTTTTTGACCGCTGCCATCTTGCGCTGCGGTAATTGCAGCGGTAATCGCTTCCTGCTCAGCAGCAGGAGCTGACTTCACTAACTCATCGATCTTGTCGGCAGTCAGCGTTTGGTACTTGATCGTTCCATAATAGATGGATTTCTCTTCAAGAGCTGAACTTGCAATCGCATCATTTTCGATCAGCCCAGGAACATTCTTTGCCTGCTCGACCTTGGCGACTTCCAGCACAGCCTGTTTCTCCTGTAAGGCACCGATGTATGGAAACCCAAGAACTCCGACTGCCAGCATTCCAATTCCAGAGACCGAGTTGAGAGTCAGAGCACCACCTCTTGGGGTCTGTTCAGAAACGATTCCGAGCATTGTAGGCCAGAAGAATGTTTTGCCGAGTGCGTAAAGTGTCGCCGCAGCAAAAATCAGCAACAATCCACTTGCACCGGACAACGCAATGAGTCCCGCGATCGCAAGGATGGCACTCAAGATCAGCAACCCAATGGGCGAGAACTTGTGAACGATTGGCCCGGCAAAGAAACGCAGTACCATCATGATGACCGAGGTATAAACCAGAATCCATCCTGCATCGAAAGATACAGCAGTCGCCATAATTCCGCTGATCCATCCATCTGTTCCAATCTCGGTTGTAGCGAGTGGAGCCATGATCAGAATTAAAAGAAACATCAGCGGGCGACCCAGGCTCATTGTGTAAACGCCCAAGGCAATAGCACCGACGGCACCAAGAACAATCCAGAGAGCCATGTAACCAGGAAACAACTGATCCAGCTGCAAGACGACCAAAAACGCCACAACGGCCGCTCCGAGGAATCCAAACTCCCTAAGCATGTCGCGATAGCTGACACCCGCAGCAACGCGCTCCTGAATAGGAAACTTACAGCGAATAAGAACTAAGAAGTAGAGCAACGCAGGAACGACAATGATGCCCAGCTTCAACTGCCAAGACGCTCCACCCATCAAAATGGTGATAATTCCAGCAATAACCAAACCTCCTGGCCACCCAGCATGAAGAATATTCAGCCACTTCGTCTTCTCTTTATCAAACATGGTGGCGACCACCGGATTGATAAAGGCTTCTACCGTTCCGTTACCTAAAGCTAAAATCAGTCCTCCCCAGAAAATCAGATTCTTCGCGAGCTCTGGATTATCCGCCGCTACTGAAAGCCCTGTAATTCCCATCACTGCCCACAGAATCTGGCATACAGCGGCAAAAATCATCGAGAATTTGTAGCCAACCTTATCAATAATCAGGCTGAAAAGAATGATACTGATCGCAAAGGGCCAAATCTGGATCCCTTTATATATACCCACTTGGGCATCATCCAGCCCCAGCAAGTCTTTCGTAATCGCAGGATCATCCAGCAAAAACATCCGGGTAATGAATCCGAAAGCAGTCGTGATGAGGGCGATAAAGCAGCCCCAAAATAGGACTTTATTCTGTTTATTGTCTGAACTCATTCGAAGGTGGGGTTTATGTGTTGGTGGGCATCGCCAGAGGCTCCTTCGTGAATCAGGCGAATTGTTAAATTTCAGTGAGCAGGAGGAGTATCAGGGCTCGCTGCCGTCGGCAATCAAAAATCTGAGCTGATCTCAATGAGACACACTGCGGCCCTAAATTTCGTCATACGCTTCCACCAAAGCACCAAAACAGCCTCGGCCCCCGCTTTGAATCAAGTCACTCATCCAAATCTCCGATTCCTTTCCGATTTTTCTCAGGCTGCCCCCCGCCATCGTGGTATGATGACAGACGTGAATCCGCTTCCACTTCTCATACTGTCGATATTCCTCCTGCCTCTGGCAGCTAACGCTGACTGGCCAGAATTCCGTGGCCCGACGCAGAATGGGCATGTTGCGGGAGATGAAGCGTTGCCCATTGAGTGGAGTGAGTCCTCGGGAGTTGCCTGGAAGGTGGCGATTCCTGGCAAGGCCTGGTCGACGCCTGTTGTCTCTGGAGGCAAAGTCTGGCTGTCGAATGCGACTGACAATGGCAAGACAATGTCGGTGGTGTGCATCGACGCCGCATCCGGTAAGATCCTGCACAATAAGGTTCTGTTCACCAATGAGTCGCCCGAGCCACTGGGGAACCCTGTCAATGCTTACGGATCTCCCTCGCCAGCCATTGAGGGCGAGCGTGTCTACATTCACTTTGGCAGCTATGGGACAGCGTGTCTGAACACGTCTTCCGCAGAAGTAATATGGGAACGGCGCGACCTTCCCTGCCGCCACTACCGCGGCCCGGGATCATCCGTGGTAATTTATGAGAACCTTCTGCTTCTGACGATGGATGGCGTCGATGTTCAATATCTGACAGCACTGGACAAGGAAACCGGGAAAACGGTTTGGAAAACCGATCGCAGCACCGATTTTGACGACTTGGGCCCGGACGGCAAACCCATTGCCGAAGGCGATCTGCGCAAAGCCTACACCACACCGCTACTGGTTCCTGATGGCGACAGCAGCGTGATCATCAGCACTGGAGCGAAGGCAACCTTTGGCTATGACGCGGCTACGGGCAAGGAATTGTGGCACGTCACTTACAAGGGGTTCTCGAATGCAGCCAGCCCACTCTACAACGATGGAATGGCCATCATCAACACCGGCTATGGAAAGGCAAACCTCATCGCTGTCCCAGTCGATGGCAAGAGTCGTGGAGACTTGACCGCAACCATCAAATGGACCGCTACCAAGCGTGTTCCTCAGCGCTCATCTCCGGTCATCGTTGGCCCATTGCTTTTCATGATTTCGGACAATGGAGTGGTCACTTGCCTGAATCTAACAACAGGAGATGCTGAGTGGAGCGAGCGAGTCAAAGGCTCGTTCTCTGGATCGCCTATCTACCAGAACGGGCGGATCTACTTTTGCAGCGAACAAGGCGAGACCTACGTCATCGCCGCAAAGTCAGACTACGAACTACTGCGCACGAACACGCTGGACGATGGCATGCTGGCATCGCCCGCTGCCAGTGATGGAGATTTGTATCTTCGCGGCAAGGAACATCTCTACAAGATCAGCAAAGGGGGCTAGTTGGGGCTAGTTGCTGCCAGCTGATCCTGGATCGCACCGCAATGGCTACCGAGGCACCTCAACTGGACTTGGATTCCCTGCTTACGGGAATCTCCGCACGTTTCGCGACACTGAAGCGCAGCGGCATCGATCAGGGAATCGAGGAAACTCTCCGCGAAATGGGCACGGCCATGCTTGCCGAGTCGGCCCATCTTTACCGCATCTATCATGATGGTCGGCTGATGGAGCACACCCACGGTTGGAACATCGACTCCGCTCCAAAGGAATTGACCACCGTCGACGACGCCGAAATGCAGGTCTACTTCCCGTGGATTGCGCAGCAGCTCAAGCGGCGGTCAACAGTGGTGGTGGATTCGATTGATTCACTGCAGCAATCAGCGCCTAACGAGTACATGATGTTTAAACGGCTCAAACTGCAGTCACTTCTTTTTGTGCCTATGGTAGTGCTTGGCGAGACCATCGGCTTTTTATGTTTTATTTCACAGGAGCGAGAAATCACCTGGGGAGAGAGCAGTGTTTCCTTTGTCCGTATCGTCAGCACGATCATCGCCAATATTATCGCACAACAGCGGAGCGAACAGGCGCACCTGCAATTGTCAGGAATTCTTGAGGCTACATCTGATTTTGTCGCTGTAATTGAAAAGGACACGCGCCGCCTGCAATATGTGAATCGTGCGGGCCGAAGCATGCTGGGAGACCTGAAGGAAGCCGATCTCTCGCTATTGCACCTCGATGATGTAATTCCTAAAGCGGCCCTCGACAGGCTGGTGGAAGAAGCACTACCGGAAGTGGACGCCAGGGGTAGCTGGACTGGCAACTCACTGCTGCGCACCAAGTCTGGCAAGTTGATTGCAGTATCACAGAACATCAGCGTTTTACCCCGTGTTGGTGACGAGGCCTGTTATTCGACCTCGATGCGCGATATCTCTGCGCAAAAAGAGATGGAGCACGCACTCCGCCGTGAACATGAGTTCACCCAGGCGGTGTTGAATGGCAGTGGTGCCATCTTTATGGTGCTCGATCGCGATGGGCGCATCGTTCGCTTCAACCCAGCAGCAGAGTCGCTCACTGGCTACCGCTCGGATGAAGTCATGAACATGCATGCGTGGGATATTTTCGTTCCTCAGGCGGAGCTCAAGACAGTAAAGGGCGCATTTAACAGCCTGGCATCTGGAGAAAAATCCAGTCGCACTGAAAGCACGCTGATTGCCAAAGATAGCTTATGGCACTTGATTTCCTGGTCGAACACGGTGCTGCAGGATGAGAACGGCAAAGTGACCTACATCATTCATTCAGGAGTCGACATCACAGACGCCAAACGCCTGGAGAAAGAGGTATTGGACATCGCCGAGCAGGAACAGGCGCGATTTGGTCAGGATCTCCATGATGGACTTGGACAACACCTGGCGGGCATCGAATTCATGAGCCAGGCACTTGAGCAAAAACTCACAGAAGCCGGGCTGGAAGCCGCCAATGCAGTGCGCGACATTAAGGATCTCATCCGCAACTCGATCACCCAGACACGAGATCTGGCCAGAGGCCTGTCGCCCGTTGTCCTGCAGAGCAAGGGGCTGGAAGCTGCGCTACGTGATCTCGCCGGCAGCATCAGTAAGCGCACCGGACTTGACTGCGTATTCGAGTCTGACGCCAAATTCATTGTTACGCACGAAAAAGCCTCAATTCATCTGTATCGCATCGCACAGGAAGCAGTGGCCAATGCAATCAAGCACGGAAAGGCAACAATGATTTCGATCAGCCTTCGGAATGTGGCGCGCCGGCTTGAGCTGCGCATCACTGACAATGGATCTGGCTTCGCCGCCGATTTTGAGGAGGGCAAAGGCATGGGGCTGCGTGGAATGAAATATCGCGCAGGCATCATCGGCGGTTCACTTGACATTGATATGACTCCAGGTCCGACGGCAATCACTTGCTCAGTCCAATTATCTCCCCTCGACACCGCCCCCACTCACACCGAGCTTCCACCGATCGTCCGTGAATAATCACGATCACTCCCACTTTCTACGCATCCATTTATGACACCCGCCGACATCGACAAACTGAATTCCGGAATCCGTGACGTCCCTGATTTTCCGAAACCAGGAATCCTGTTCAAAGACATTACTCCAGTGCTGGGAGATCCTGAACTGTGGGACATCGCCATGACAGCATTGATCGAGACAGCGGGAGACACTCACATCGACAAAGTAGTCGGCATCGATGCCCGTGGGTTCATCTTTGGTGCCGCCGTCGCAGATCGCATCAAGGCAGGCTTCGTCCCCATCAGGAAAAAAGGCAAACTCCCCTATCAGACTTATGAAAGAGAATACGCCCTGGAATACGGTGAAGAGACCATCCAGGTTCATCAGGACGCAATCGCTCCCGGTGAAAACGTGCTTCTGGTTGATGACCTGTTAGCCACTGGCGGAACGGCGGCGGCGGCGGCTGAACTGATCGAGAAACTGGGCGGAAACCTCGTTGGATTCGCGTTCCTCATTGAGTTGGAGTTCCTCAAAGGCCGGAACAACTTAAAATCAACCTCCCCGGTACATTCAATTCTGAAGTATTAGAGCTGGCTCGCGGGACGGAAATGAGCTGTCCCTTGCCCCCTTGACCGGGGTGCGATCTACGCGCATCCTTCGCATCGACATGCTTTCAGTCAGGCCATACCGCATCATCCGACGTGCCGCCGTTTGCTTCTCGGCGATCGTTGCAATTACAGTTTCCATCCTTAGCGCGGCCCCGGAGCCGTCGCCGGAACTCCTCAAATCGGCAGGATACTCCAATGCAATCGCAGCACTGGACAGCCACCTCTACGATGTCGCCGCTCAGCGCCTCAAGAAATTGTTAGATAGCACGGAAGCGAGCGATTTCACCACCCCGGACAAGCAATGGCTGACTGAACAAATGGCCATGGCGCACGTTCGTGCCGATCAACCGTCCGCCGCGCTCGATGCTCTGGACGGATTATCGGCTTCCTCGACATCGCAGTTCTGGCGTGCCCAGGCATTGGTGCAACTGGGACGCTTCACCTTGGCTGAGCGACTACTGAAAGAGCTCATCGATAACTCTCATCCTGAAAAAGACACCTGCCACTTCACGCGTGCGCGGATCCTGGGCGAACTGGATAGGCTCCCTGAAGCGGTCGACGAACTGAAGGAAGCAATGATGTCCAATGACGAAATGGTTTCTGCCCGGGCACGCGTTGCCCTTGCTGAATCATTTTTCAAACTTGGCCGCAACGATGAAATCGCACAGGTTTTCGACAGCGCTATCCCTCAGCCTTACCAGTCCCAATTGCGCTACATCATGGGGCTGGTGCTCCTGCAGGAACCGAATCACCAGAAAGCAATTCGCGCCTTTAAAGATGTCCTGACATTGCGCGAAAAATTACCGGACGAATTGGTGACTTCCTGTGAAATCGGCCTGGCCACCGCTCTCGCGGGCAGTGACCAGACCGACGCAGCCGCGCAGCAATTGATGACCACTATCGAGCGACTCACAGAAGGCCCACTGCTGCTGGAAGCGTTTGCTTCACTGGAAGCACTGAATCTTTTAACAACGCCCACAGTCACTGCCCGCCTGGAGCAGTGGAGTAATGACAGTGCGGCTGAGAGAGCCACCATTGCACGATTCTATTCAATCGTGGTGGAAGAAAGCGGTAACGAAGCAAATGCCGCGCTGGCCCTCTACGCTGCATTCACCGTTGAAAACCCCGACCATCCTCTGATCCCTCAGGCATTGCTGCGACGGGCAGTTTTGCTGGCACAGTCCTCACGCCAGGACGGTCAAAGTGAAGCCCTGCGTGCGCTTAAAAAATTGCAGAGTTTTTCGATTCCCATTGCGTCGGAGGAATGGATCCGCTTTCTCACGGCGAAGGCAGAATTCGTCATCGCCAGCGCCGCAGGTGACACCAGCAGCAACAATACTCCAGCCGAGATCGCGGCAGCAGCGGAGCGCTTTCGCAACGCCGAGGCAGCATTCTTAGAAGCCGCGAAATCCGCAGATCCAAGAACTGCGGCGGCCGCTGCCTACGATGCCGCTATCGCCGCTCTTCGGGCAGACGCCCGTAAAAGCATTGCGCCCTACCTCAGCAGTCTAGAGGAAAATCCCGAAATCAAAGGTGATCTGCTCATTGAGCGAGGACTCTACCTTGCTGCTAATAAGCACTTCAGGGATGCGCAGCAGGCACTTGAGAACTTCATTAGTTTCAGCCCTAACCATCCTCGGGCATTCGCAGGCCATCTTGCGGTGGCGGAAATCGCCATGATCGAGTTGGAGCCCAAGATACGCACTTCGCTCAAACATCTGGAAAGCGCTGGACGTCAACCCGGGCTGAGCGATCTCCAAAAACAACAACTGGATTACACACGATTCTGGCTTGAGGAAAGCCAGCGCGGCGAGGAACCGTCCAAAATGATCGCACAGGGAATGCAATTTCTGAAAAATTGGCCCGAATCTCCATGGCGAGATGATATTCAGATGAAACTGGGTGAACACTATTTCAGAACAGAAAACTATCCGCTGGCTCTAACGATGTTCGAAGATCTGGAGAGAGAATCTCCTGATTCTGAGCTGGCAGAGGCCGCTCTCTACTTCGCAGGTAAAGCGAACATACGACTTGACCCAGCGGACGGGACGGAACGTGCCATTGCTATCTGGAATCGAGTCGTGAAAAATGGAGGACAGCTGAGCATCGCTGCCCGCTACCAGCAAGCATTAGCAAAACGACGCCAACTCAAGCATGATGAAGCAGCAGAAATTCTCCGATCCCTTTTGGAGAACGATAACGTCAGTAGTGAAGAGCGAAAAGCGATGATGTGCTCACTGGGCGAAACTCTCTTCAGTCAAAGCCGGGATGTGCCAGCCAAACTCAAGGAAGCGGAAGACGTTTTTCGGGAGTTGGTGGTATTGTCAGAGAATTCCCCCAGCTGGCGCAATCAGGCCCTGTATCGACAGGCCAAGTGCCATGAGAGCGTTGGAGACTTACAATCTGCCAAAAATTCATATTTCAGTGTGTTCGATACGAAGGTGCAAGACTTGCCAGACTACGTTTGGTACTACCGGGCAGGCTTCCAATTGTTCGAACTTCTCAAAGAGGAGAAAAACTGGGAGGCTGCGATCGAAGTCGGCACTAAACTCGCTGATTCAGAAAGCCCGACGAAAGGTCCGCGCGCCATCGAAGCGGAAAATAAGGTCGAAGCACTCAAACTTGCGCAGTTTCTCCGCTAGCAGCCCTTAGCCTTAGCCGCCTCCAGCCAGATTCTCGGTTTCGCTCCAATTCGGTGCGGGATTCATTGCATCCTTGCGAATCTGGTCTATAATTATCATATTTAAAGAAATTTAACAAAAGAAATGAGCGGATTTGAAGAAATTTCCATTAATATTTCCTAAATACTTTCATTTCTTTATTGTTTAGATCTCAAAAATGTGAAAGAGATTTTCAAACAAGAGCTATGGCGAAAATTGTAATAATTGATGATGAAGCGGCAATCCTCGACTTAATGTCGCAGTTATGCCGCCGGCTAGGTCACGAGGTCTCCTCCTTCCAGACTGGAAAAGAAGGAATGGAAGCGATCTCGCAGACGCAGCCGGAACTACTGATTGTCGATCTTCGGATCGGCGATATGAACGGACTCCAGATCATTGAGCGCTGCCAGCAGGCGCATCCTGGTATGGCAGTGATCATGGTAACGGGTTACGGAAGTGTTGAGACTGCCGTAGAGGCAATGAAGCTCGGCGCATTCGACTATCTGACTAAGCCATTCGAACTCGACGACCTGCAACGCACGGTAAATCGGGCGATTGAATCAGTGGGAGCGAAGACGACGGTGCCGCAGCAGTCACGCAAGGAATTTGAGGAAGTCTCACTGACAACAGAGACGCGATTGATTGGACAGAGCAGCCCCATGCTGCGGATCCTTGAGCTCGTGGACAAAGTTGCGGACAACGACAGCCCCGTCCTTCTGCAAGGTGAGTTCGGCGCCGGAAAGCAAATGGTTGCGCGTGCCATTCACAATGCCAGCGAGCGAGTCAACGCACCATTCAAGGTGCTGCCATGCTCATCCCTGCCCGAAGAGCTGCTGGAACAGGAACTTTTTGGAAGCGCAAGCTCGACGAACACCATTTTCAATCGTGCCCACGGGGGAACGATCGTTCTGGAAGAAGTCGATATGCTTCCTGTTCGCCTTCAGTCTCAGCTGGATTCGTTCCTCGAGGATGTGACCAAGCGACGCATGGCTGGTCAGCTGCCAGATGCGATGGATTTCCGATTCATTGCAACCTGCACCGAGAAGCTGGAAGACCATATCGCCAAGGGCACCTTCCGCGAAGACCTTTACTATCGAATTTCGATCATCCCGATCGACATCCCACCACTCCGCAGTCGTCGCGAAGACATCCCTCCACTCGCCGCGCATTTCCTGTCAGGACATGCAAAGATGAGCGGAACTCCAGTCAAAGAGATCGACAAGTATGCGATGAAGCTGCTCGACAGCTATGGCTGGCCCGGCAACGTCGCAGAACTGCAGAACACGATCGAGCGTGCCTGTGCATTTGCCGAAGACAACCGCATTCGCCCGGTCGATTTGCCGCCAAAGATCACCCAGAAAGTGGAGATCAGCGACGAGGAAAACGAAGCCGTGAAGCACACGCTGCCGATTGGCACCAAGCTCGCAGAATTCATCAAAAAGCAGGAACGCATGTTCATTCGTGAGACGTTAAAATACAACGAAGGATCACGTGAGAAAACCGCCAGCATGCTGGGCGTGAGCATTGCCACCCTTTATCGCAAGATGGGCCTCAAGCTCGAGCGAGACAAGATGCTCCAGTAGCAGGCTCGCCGACTCATTGCAATTTCCCGGACGGGCTGCCTGTTTCATACAGCGCAGCCCGTTTTTTTTATTGCCACTGCACTCCTGAGCAGCATCGTGCATCCATCGCCTATAATCACAACGATGCGCCAATACCTCAACCTTCTTCAGCATGTGCTCGACCACGGCACCGAAAGCAGTGACCGCACGGGCACCGGAACGTTTAGCGTTTTCGGCGCGCAAACAAGGTATGATCTGCGTGAGTCCTTTCCGCTGCTGACCACCAAAAAACTGCACACTCGATCGATCATCCATGAATTACTGTGGTTCTTAAAGGGAGATACCAACATCGGCTACTTGAAGGAGAATAAAGTGAGGATCTGGGATGATTGGGCCGATGAAAATGGCGACCTGGGCCCTGTCTACGGCAAACAATGGCGTGCATGGGAACAAGGTGACGGCTTGCCGCCGATTGACCAGATTTGTAATGTCATCGATCAAATTCGCACAACCCCTGATTCACGACGTTTGATTGTGTGCGCCTGGAATGTGGCGGATGTGCCGAAAATGAAATTGCCTCCGTGCCACTTGCTATTCCAGTTTTATGTGAGAAATGGCGAGCTCAGCTGTCAACTCTACCAGCGCAGTGCGGACATTTTCCTTGGGGTGCCATTCAACGTTGCTTCCTATGCCTTGCTCACAGTGATGATCGCACAAGTGTGCGGATTGAAGCCCGGCGATTTCGTGCATTCCTTTGGCGACCTTCATCTTTACAGCAATCATATCGAGCAGGCAAAGCTCCAGCTTTCGCGTGCTCCGCGGCAAACTCCAACACTGAAACTGAACCCGACCGTCACCTCCATCGATGCCTTCACTTTCGACGATTTTACCCTGGAAGGTTACGATCCGCATCCCGCCATCAAGGCGCCGGTCGCCGTTTAGTTCAGCCAATCCCTCTTTCAATTCTTGAACGCGTCTTCGCCACCGCTATTGCTCCCCTTCATGTTGCATGCCGTTGCTGCCATGGCGAGCAATCGTGTGATTGGACGCGCTGGAACACTGCCGTGGCACTTGCCTGAAGATTTGAAACTTTTTAAGGCGCTCACAGTGGGTCACCCGATCATTATGGGGCGGCGAACCTGGAAATCGCTGGGCCGACCGCTCCCCGGCCGACAGAACATCGTCCTCAGTCAATCACTTACAGATGCCGAAGCGCCGGGTGCCATTGTCATTCCCAGTGTATCTGCACTTGCAGAATTGCAGCTGGACAAGGACGCGTTTCTCATCGGTGGAGGCCAACTTTACCAAGCACTATTCCCGTTGTGCCACTCACTTTATCTCACCTATATATTCGAAGCCTACGCCGGAGACACCATCCTCCCGGAGTTCGATCACTTATTCACACTGGATAAAGTGCTCACCAGCACTGCAACTTTCGAACAACGCCTTTACCTTCGCACGGATCATGAATGACCTGACAGAACACGAACGCCAAATCGATTACATCGAATTCCCTGCCACCGACCTTCCAGCGATCAAGGATTTCTACCGCGATGTCTTCGGCTGGGATTTCACCGACTGGGGCGAAGGCTATACCAGCTTCCGTGATGGGCGATTGAATGGTGGGTTTGCTAGAGTTGAGCAGATGCCCGTATCAGTTGCCCCGCTGGTAGTCATTTATTCCGCACAGCTCGAGGCGATCGAGCAGGAAATCAGCGAAAACGGCGGACGTATCACTAAGGAAACCTTCAGTTTCCCCGGCGGACGTCGCTTTCATTTTAAAGATCCGGCGGGCAATCAACTCGCCGTCTGGTCAGACCGATAGTTCCTGTTGCATGGCCTGCCAGTCGATGGGCTTGGCCAGATCAATCGAATCATCTGCTGGCGGCATGGGATATTTCAACCCACTGCCACAATTGAACAATACCGCCTCGTCGCCAGGAGCCACACTTCCTTCCTCGATCGCTTTCCAATAGGCAGCCAGGGTTGCTGCACCTTCAGGGCAAAGTAGAATTCCCTCGCGGCGCGCAGCCTCGACTTGTGCAAGCGCAATTGCATCGTCGTCCACGACCATGGCACAGCCACCGCTAGCGCGCACCGCGCGCAGAATTAGAAAATCGCCCACAGCGACGGGAACGCGAATTCCGCTGGCAAGGGTGTGCGCGTTTTTCCATTCCTCTGCGAATTCCTTTCCCTGTTCGTATGCTCTCACTATGGGCGCGCAACCAGAGGCCTGCACAGCAATCATCCGTGGCAACTTGTTGCCGATCCACCCCAACTCAGCCAGCTCCGCAAACGCCTTCCACATTCCAATCAATCCAGTGCCGCCACCAGTGGGGTAAAATATCACGTCCGGCATGCGCCAGCCGAGTTGCTCCGCCAACTCGAGCCCCATCGTCTTTTTGCCTTCAATACGGTAGGGTTCTTTCAGCGTCGAAAGATCGAACCATTGCATCTGCTCTACTCCTTCCCTTACGATGCGACCACAGTCGTGAATCAATCCGTTCACACGCCAGACCTTTGCGCCCTGAAGGGCAATTTCCCTGACATTCACCTCAGGAGTGTCATCGGGACAAAACACAAAAGATTCGATCCCCGCCTTGGATGCGTAAGCGGCAAGTGCAGCGCCAGCATTTCCATTGGTAGGCATAGCAATACGGGAAATTCCCAGCTCCTTTGCCATACTTACCGCCATACAAAGGCCACGCGCTTTAAACGATCCTGTCGGCAAGCGGCCCTCGTCTTTGATCCAGAGATTCTGCCCCAACCGTGGAGCAGGAAGAAGTGGCGTAATCGATTCCCCCAACGAGACAACATTCTGCGCATCTGTGACGGGTAAGAACTCGCGATAGCGCCACAGGTCTTCCGGCCGCTGCTTTAGATCATCTTTCGAAAGTGACGACTTGAGTGCGGCCAAATCATATTTCACAAGCAAGGGCTTTCCAGCGTCCGACAATCCATGAATTTGCCCACGCTCATAGCGCTGCCCGGTCAGTCCACACTCGAGATGCGAGACAAATCCTGGCCGCTCGTCAGTGACATTACTCAGAGATGGATGATCGATCATACTCTACCGTTAGAGCACATCCTCAGTGGCGTCGAGGGCTGACTGTCATTTACAAACTGCTGCAGCTGTGCTTTGAGTACCGTGTGCCAAATGAACCATTACTCGATCACATCAGAGATGAACTGGACAGCATCCGTGAGGCTGGACTTTTCAAAAATGAACGTGTGATCACGACACCCCAGGATGCGAGAATCAGCGTCACAGGTCACGATCGCATTCTTAATCTCTGCGCCAACAATTACCTTGGACTCGCCGATCATCCCGAGATCATCAGCGCTGCTACTGATGCGCTCCAGCGATGGGGATTTGGCATGGCATCTGTGCGCTTCATTTGTGGCACACAGGAAATCCACCAGCAGCTGGAAGCTAAGATCAGTTCGTTTCTCGGCACCGAAGATACCATCTTATATTCATCTTGCTTCGATGCCAATGGCGGGCTCTTTGAAACTATTCTAACGAAAGAAGATGCAGTATTTTCTGACGCTCTGAATCACGCTTCGGTCATCGATGGCATTCGCTTGTGCAAGGCGCAACGGTTTCGCTATGCGAACAATGACATGGAGGAATTGGAGGCGCAACTCAAGGAAGGGAAATCTGTACGCCACAAATTGATCGCGACCGATGGCGTCTTCTCAATGGACGGCTTCATTGCAAATCTTCCTGCTATTTGTGATCTGGCAAAAAAGTATGGCGCGCTGGTGATGGTCGATGACTCGCACGCCACCGGTTTCACGGGGAAGAACGGCCGTGGCACGCACGAATTGCACGGTGTCATGGAACGCGTGGACATCATTACCGGCACACTTGGCAAAGCGCTCGGTGGTGCCAGCGGCGGATTTACCAGCGGCAGAAAGGAAATCATCGAGCTTCTGCGGCAACGATCGCGCCCGTATCTGTTTTCCAATTCACTCCCGCCGCACGTCGCCGCGGCATCGCTTCGCGCCATCGAACTGGCCGAGAGCTCAGGCGAGCTTCGCGAACAATTGCGCGCCAACACTGACTACTTTCGATCGGCCATGACAGAAGCCGGCTTCGACATCGCACCCGGCCAGCATCCGATTGCCCCGATCATGCTCGGCGATGCCAGACTGGCAGTAGAAATGGCTGAACGCCTGCTGCAGCGCGGCATTTACGTGATCGCGTTCTCCTATCCGGTCGTTCCCAAAGGAAAAGCGCGCATCCGTGTGCAACTGTCAGCCGCCCACTCCCGCGCCGACCTCGAATTTGCCGTAGAGCAATTCAAGGAAGTTCGCGACAGCATGGCGTAACGACGGGAGATCTCTCCGAGAATCTGCACAAATTTTGGCTGAATTGGCAATTACAGGATGCAGAGCGAGTGGTAGCCGGTAACTTAGTCTATTTCAAATTCCCAACTCATGAAACTTTACCAAAACCAGCTGTGGAAGCAGGGCAGCGATCATTACCGCATTGTTCATCTGCAGCGCATGGCCGTCGACTACAAGAAGATCGATCCCGATCATCCTGAAGGTGGCGCACATCTCAGGGCGACCAAGAAAGAATTCTGCCGTCTGATAAGAGGCGCAAAAGAAGTAAACAACGACAATTAATTGACGCAATGAGTAATCCTAGCGCGGATGCACAACTGGAACTGTGCTGCCGGACAGGCTCGCTGGACGGCATCATGGAAGCTCTGAATGATGGAGCAGATGTCAATTGTAACGGTCACTCGCCGCTGTTCATCGCTGTGATGGCGAACGATCGGGAAGTGGTCTCGGCCCTGGTGAACAATGAGGCGGATGTTTCCCTCTTCGAAATCAAGTCGACCGACAAAGAGGAAATCGTTGAGGCACTCATGGCGCTGGCACCTGCTCCTGCGGTTGAAACTGACGACACCGAGAAAGATGTGGTAGATGCCAAATTGATCCGTGCCTTTGATCGCATGATCCGCAGTAATGGATTGGGCGCACCAGTTACCAGGAACCGAACGGCCGAGTATGCCGCTTTTGCTGAAGGATTAAAGTGGATCGCAGCCGAAGATTGCGAAGCTGTCGTCGCCGAATTCATGACTCTCATCGACACGGCACGCGGAGACGAAGGCGGCGAATTACCTGCCTCATTTCTTGAGGAAAATGGGACCCGCATTGTCGAGCTCAGCGAGAGCTACACTTCCTCAGAAGAAATTCCCGGAGACCTCCTCAAGGAATACATCAAAGAGCAGAAGAAACTGAAGAAGGCTTGAGAGGCACTGCAGCCGCCGTCGGTCATCGCTTAAACCCGCCTTTCAGATCACGCAGCGTCGTTGCCTTGAGAGCCAGCGCACAGCCTGCGTAAGTGGCAATTCCTCCGAAGACAAGAATCGCCAGTCCGGCAACTTTCAACATGATCGTTGATTCCGTGAACCAGCCGCCGACCAGCTGGTGCAGGCCAATCAGGGCAGCGCCCATCAAAAGACTGGCAATAAAGATACGCGGCAGCCGTCGCTTGAGGCGTTGATCGACAAGCAGGAAACCTTTCAGCCCTCGCACCAGCAGGAAGACATTGACCCAGGCAGAAATCGTTGTGGCAACCGCAATCCCCACATGACGAAATATCGGGAACAACAGCAAGCTGAAGACAATATTAACCGCCACCGTAATTCCCGCCATGTACATCGGCGACTTCGTATTTTCCTGCGCAAAGTAACCCGGCTGCAATACTCTGATGAGCACATATCCCGGCAGTCCAAGTGCAAATCCAGCCAACGCCAGCGAAGTCTCCTCACTGGCGAATGACTTGAACTCACCACGCTCAAACAAAGTGGAGACGATTGGATAGGGAATGACCAGCATCGCCACGGCAGCGGGAAACGTCACGAGCAACGCAATTTCGAGGCCACGGTTCATGCTGTTCTGAGCACCTGGAAGATCATCTGCGCGCAGTCTACGCGTGATCTCGGGTAAGAGAACTACGCCAAGCGCAATGCCAATCATGCCAAGGGGCAACTGGTAGATTCGATCGGAAGTATAGAGATACGAGACAGCGCCCTCTTGAAACGAGGCAACAATGCCACCGACTAGCAAATTGATCTGCTGAATTCCGGCACTGACGACCCCGGGGCCCATCAGCATAAACAGTCGCTTCACCCTTGGCGTAATGGTTGGTCGAATGAAACGTACAGGGAGCCCTTTCATGCGGCACGTCACATAGAGAGCCGTCAACTGCACAAACCCAGCCACAAACACGCACACGGCGGCAACATATCCACAGGCGACGGGATCTTTCTGCCAGCCCATCACCGGAACGACGATCAGCAACCCTATCAAAAACACAAGATTCAAAAACACCGGCGCAGCCGCTGGCATGCCGAATATTCTTACAGTGTTCAACACGCCACTCAAATGCGCCACTAGTGCCATGCACATCAAGTAGGCGAACGTAATCTGCGTAAGCTTCACCGTTAGATCGAACGTGCCGGGATGATTACGATACGTTTTCATCTGCGCCCCTGAGCCACGCTCTCCACGCTCCATTCGGAACATACCAGTTAACTCAGTGAATTGATGATCCTTCGGAAGCGTCACTTCCAACAAATCGTCGCCTTTCCCAGCAAGCATTTTTGCTGGCCCGGCAATTAATGCACTCAGCGCAAGATCTTCCGCCACAGCAGTGGATTCGCCCATCAATTTACTTACCGACTGTTGGTACCAGGCGAGAATACCACCGCTCTTAGATGTGGCGGAGAGCACTCCTTCCGTCACCTGCCCCAGCGCATCTTCAGCTCCTCCTTCGAGGACAAAAAACACTTTGCGGGCACCCTTCACGTTGACTCGAAATTCATGCGTCTCTCCAACATTCATCGCAGGCGAGGTATCTGCAGCTTTGAAGCCCGGCACCACGGCGCTCATGATCAATGCCATCAACGGCAGGCCAATCAATGTTCCAACACCCAGAAAGAGCGCTAGAATCGTGAAGGTGCGACTGGCAAATTGCAGCGCCTGCGGCTTCCCGCTCTCTTCCAGTTCTCTTGCAAAAAGCGGCACAAACGCGGAATTGAATGCTCCTTCTCCAAAGACTCTGCGGAACAGGTTCGGAAAACGAAACGCCGAGAAAAACGCATCCGAAACCATGCCAGCACCGAGATACTGCACGATCAACATATCGCGTAAAAATCCGAGAACTCGGCTGATTGCCGTGAAGCCACTAACCGTGGCCATAGATCTTAACATGGCGGATCAGGTAAGCCGCGAGCAGGTGGAATGCAACTACCAATAGGTCAACGCGCGGGTGCAATTGAAAAACGATCGCATTCCCATTGGCCTGTTGGCCCTGTTCGGGTTACATTGATCAGCCTGGCGACAAGCTCCTCTTAACCTTCCCCAACACGCGCTTCTTGTGTGACCCGCTTCGTGAGACACTCACGAATGGGCCTGCTCGATGGAAACGACCCAACACACAGGATTTCATATTCCCTCGCTCGACGGCATCCGAGCGTGCTCAATCCTGCTTGTCTTTATCGCCCACTCAGGCCTGCAGCACCTCGTGCCCGGCAGCTACGGTGTCACTGTATTCTTTTTTCTCTCAGGCTACCTGATCACCACGCTACTCATTCGCGAATTCGAAAAGAAACGCACAATCAGTATTGGAAGTTTCTACGTTCGGCGGACGCTCAGAATTTTCCCGCCGATGTATCTTGTTCTCGGTGCTGCATTGATCGTCGCAGCCTTCAATTTGATTCCGGACAATCGCTTTACTGGCACGTCCGTGTTCTCGCTGGCAGCCTTCTGGTCAAACTACTACACCCCCCAGTCGGGTTGGCAGTTACCTGCGGGAACGACGGCATTCTGGTCGCTCGCTATCGAGGAACACTACTACCTGCTGTTTCCAGTCACCTTCCTGTTGCTGCGAAAGCGCCTGTCGAATCAGAGCACCGCCGTAGTGTTGATAGCCCTCTGCGCGGCGGCACTGATCTGGCGTTGTGTCCTTGTTTTTCAACTTGGAGCCGACCATGACCGTGTCTACTACGCCAGCGATGCACGATTTGATAATATCCTCTACGGATCCGTCTTTGCCCTTCTCTGGAATCCCGCTCTGGGGAAGACGTGGAACCGTCCGCACTGGCAACTAATGGCATTGGTCATCGCCTGCGCAGCATTGGTGATATTCACTTTTGTCTATCGCAATGAGGACTTTCGCAACACGCTTCGATACACCATTCAGGGACTAACATTGATGCCATTATTTTACTATGTGATCACCTGCAGGGACACGATCACGCATCGACTATTAAACTGGAAGCCCATGGTGTTCCTCGGAAAAATTTCCTATTCGCTCTACCTGCTTCATGTGCTGGTTCTCGCCGTCGTCTACGAAAATATTCATATTGGCGAATTCGACATTTCGCTGGCAGGAAAAATCGTCCCGCTGCACATGGTGATCAAGGCAGTGCTCTCGTTTGCTCTGACGACATTCCTCTCATGGCTCATTTTTCTGTTTGTCGAACAACCGTCTGCGCGGCTCAAACATCGACTCCAGAAAAATAAGAATCACTCTTCTTTTGGCAGTGGCGCAGGTGGCGCAGCGGATGTCTTATCTTCCGCTGGAAAATAGGCCGCTGATAAATCGATCTCGAACTGCCAGCCGACGATGTCTTCCTTGCTTTCTCCCTGACGCTTGAAATTCACCGCGACTTCCGTAATTTTTCGCCTGATTGCCATGCTCGGGGTGTAACGCACCACACGTTTCTCTGCATCATACTCGGACGGACATTGTCCATAACCTGACATCTTCAACTGAATCGACTCAGGGAGAATTTCACCCTCCACCTGAGACAAGTTCACTTCAATGGCAGGTGTCCGGCTCGATACAATGGTATTCGGTGCTGGCGTTACCGTCACTCGCAGCGCAGCTCCTTCTTCTGCCTCAGCAGCTGGATCAGCAGAATCACTCATCCCTTCGCCCGTTGGGACAATCACTCTGGAATTCGTCGCGGAGAATTTTCGGAAACTCAGCGCCGTCCCGAAATTCAAATCATTGTTGCCATGCACGATGTAGCGATTGAGCTTCTGCAGCGGAGTATCCCAAGTGGTACGTGACGGGTTACAGGTGATCGATGCCTCGTAGCCGTAGCGTTCACAGAGCGCGACAATTTCATCCGTATGAATGCCGCCGGGATATGCAAAAGTGCGGGCGGCGATCCCAAACTTGCCCTCAAGAAATTGCTTCGACTCAAGCAACTCGACGCGCAGATATTCGTCGAATTCTTCTTGAGTGCGCCGACCAGGATAGGCAAACACACTCTTGCGCAACGGATGACTGACGGTGTGGCTACCAATTTCCACCCCGCCTTCGATCATCTCTTTGATCATCGGAACTGTAAGCGCACGGCCACCTCCACCCACATAATTCTTGTAGAGGTAAATCGAAAATGGATAGTTAAATTCTTTCAGCACTGGCCAGGCTAGTTCGTAGGTCGAACGCCAGCCGTCATCCACTGTGATGATCACCGATGGATCGTTGATATTTTTCTCACCTCGTCGCCAGGCAAAAAAATCATCGAACCCAATCACCGAAATGTCAGCATCTTTCAGCGCCTGCATTTGCTGACGGAATTTGTCGATGTTGATCATCATCGGGTTGGTTGACTTCCCAGTGATGAAATCGTGGTATCCCAGAATCGAAACCTGCGCTTCCTTATTGATGGTCAGCTCAGGAATTTCAGGATCGATCTTGCTCGCAGCGGGATCTACTTCCTGCACATCACTGGGATCTACCAGCGGCGGAGGCAGCACAGCGGCTGGTTCACTTTTCTTCTCAAGGCACCCGAAGGCTCCCAGCGCGCAGACGATCACCCCTGCCATAACACACTGCCTGTGCCAGGCAACCGGCAGCAACCAACCAAGAGTTGACGAACGTTTCACTTTCATTGCCAGAGTCACTGTAAAATCGGACACTCCGCCCATTCAACCTGCGGATCAACCCTAAACCCGCACCCTGCCCAGCTGAAAATTAATTGCAATTGCTCGTCAGATTGCTCGTCAGATTGCTCGTCAGAATAGCACTTTTTGCTCTCAATTTTGCAATATACCCCATCAATTCGTTTATTCCCATAGCCTTACGATAAATACGAAAATCACAACACCCGATAACCGCAGTGTTTCCGTCGATTCTCAGAAATGGGGTTATTATTGACGTCATTGCCTGTTTCCGCCTTATTAATCGTTCACTCTGATTGTCTGGGGGAAGAATCCGACAGTCAGTGAATCCATACTGAATCCCTACCGCAAAAATAATCCGTTATGTCGAAAAATTTCTCACGCCGTCAGTTTATGAAACGCACTGGCATGGGCGCGGCTTCCGCACTCGCCTTCCCTGCCATTGTGCGTGGCCAGGACCTCAATAGCAAACTACAAACTGGCTTCGTTGCCGTAGGAGGTCGTGCCGCAGCGCACACACAAAATTCGCACCGTCTCGGTTGCCAGGCCATCGCCTTTGCTGAAGTTGATAAGACCGCTTGGGGCGGCGTCACAGACAAAGAAGGGTGGAAAGAAGCGAAGGGCTACACCGATTGGCGGAAGATGTTCGAGAACCATGGCGAAGAATTGGACGTGATCTTCGTTGCCACTCCCGACCACAGTCACTACGGCCCCTCGATGACTGCCATCTCAATGGGCATCCACTGTTACACGGAGAAGCCACTTTCCTGGTCGGTGCGTGAGGCACAAATGCTCACTGCAGCCTACAAGAAAAACACGAGCGTCGTTACCCAGATGGGCAACCAGGGTCACTCTGAGCAAGGATGGCGTATCGCTTACGAATTCATTAAAGGTGGCGCGATCGGTGACCCGGTTGAATTCCACACATGGACAAACCGCCCAGTCTGGCCACAGGGCGGGGGGCGACCAGAAGGATCTGATCCGATTCCAGAAACTCTTGATTGGGATGCATGGATCGGGCCTGCCGCAATGCGCCCATTCAAAGGCGACAGGGCATACCATCCGTTCAACTGGCGTGGTGTTGTTGACTTCGGCTCTGGCGCTCTTGGCGACATGGCCTGCCATACCACTGACGGTATCTACGCCATCATGGATCCTGGTTACGCAGCCTCTGCGGAGCCAATCTTCATGACTGCACCTGTCGGCGACCAGTATCCTGCTGGCATGACCATCAAGGCGACCTACCGCGGCAAAGCTGACCGCCCGGGCTTCTCGACCTTCTGGTATGAAGGATTGAATGCTGACGGCAGCGACAACATGCCTGAAGCTCCAGAAGAAATGGAAGGCCGCAAGCTTCCTCGCACTGGAAACCTTATTGTCGGAACCAAAGGCAAAATGCTTGTCCAGGGTGACTACTGGAATAGCCCGCGCCTGATCCCGCAGTCAGCATCCAAAGAATTCGGCAAGCCAGAAAAACTTCTTGAGCGCTCACCCGGACACCACGATGAATTCATCATGGCGTGTAAGGGTGACAAGCCACGCGAGTTCAGTCAGTCGAACTTCTCCTACTCCGGCCCAATGACGGCCAACATCCAGCTCGGCAACCTTTGTGCCCGCGCAGGCAAGAAGCTGGAACTCGACGAGTCAGGAAAAATCACCAACGACCCGGCCATTAACGAACTCGCATGGCGCGAGCCACGTGAGGGATGGGGAGCATTGAAGACGAATATCTAGTCTTCGCCTGAACAGCACGTTCATTCAAAATTTGAAGCGCATGTGTCCCGTCACGGGGCCATGCGCTTCTTTCATTTCCCCTCTCCCCTGACAGCATGCGATCCAGCCCATCCAGGCGAAGAAAGCGAATCTGACTGTCGATCCTTGTCTTTGGCGTCAGTGTAAGTGTATTCGCTGTGGCGGCACTCGTTATCGATGGAGTAACTAATCGGCTTGGCACTGCAGATGTTGCGCTGGTGCTGGGGAACAAAGTCGAACCCGATCGCTAGTCAACAATCAGTATTGTAAAAACCACCCACGCAGGTGATTGTCAGCCTGCCGCAGCAGACGTTGCATCCAGCGCTTGCCGCAAAGCACGGGACATGCTAGGCACGACAGGGACTGCCAGTGACATCCTCCTGCAGCCCACCTTTTTACCAAACTGAAACAATCCTATGGGTAGAGCATTTGAATACCGTCGCGCCGCCAAAGAAAAACGCTGGGACAGAATGTCCAAGACGTTCCCAAAACTGGCGCGTTCCATCACCATGGCTGTCAAAGAAGGAGGATCCGACCCCGAATCCAACTCCAAGTTGCGCACGGCGATCCAGAACGCAAAGTCGGAAAACATGCCGAAGGACAACATCGACACGGCAATCAAACGTGCCGAAGGCAGAGATGCGCAAGATTTCACCGAAGTAGTCTACGAGGCCAAGGCACCGCATGGAATTCACCTGATGATCGAGTGCGCCACCGACAACGTGAATCGCACGATCGCCAATCTGAAGACGACGCTCAACAAATCCGGTGGCCAGATCGTGCAGTCCGGGTCACTCGATTTCCTGTTTTCGCGTAAGGCGGTGATTGAGTTCGACAAGACGGACGACATGGATTTGGAATCTGTCGAGTTGGAGCTCATCGACTTTGGACTGGAAGAATTGGAAGTCAGCGAAGAGCAAGTGACCGCCTATGCAGACTTCAAAGATTTCGGCAATATCTGCGAAGGAATTGAGAAACAGGGAATCGAACCTACGTCTTCAAAACTGAAGCGCATCCCAACTTCGCCACAAGAATTTACAGAAGAGCAAATCGAAGAAGTGGAAGCGATCATCGATAAGCTTGAAGATGACGAAGACGTCCAGGCCGTCTACACGAACATCGCCTGATCGCATCAGCAACCCCCAATACGTAAATCCCCATGACAATCGCAACCTTCATTCTATTCACCGCCCTCGTGGCCGTGCTTACCTGGTGGCTCACTCGCGGAAAAGGCACCAATGATGAAACCGGCTACTTCCTCGCAGGTCGCAGCCTGACAGG
The DNA here is from genome assembly GCA_051270635.1 of Verrucomicrobiales bacterium. Taxonomy (GTDB): domain Bacteria; phylum Verrucomicrobiota; class Verrucomicrobiia; order Verrucomicrobiales; family DEV007; genus JAGROY01. The sequence continues at coordinate 32,112 of JBNMNB010000061.1, forward strand.
AGTTTTCATTGCGGGTTCCCTGTTGCTTACCAATTTGTCCACCGAGCAGTTGGTCGGTCTCAATGGCGGTGCCTTCTCGGAAGGATTGTCGGTGATGGCATGGGAAGTCGTTGCTGGATGTTCGCTGGTTCTACTCGCGCTATTCTTCTTGCCTCGCTACTTAAAGTCAGGAATTGCGACGATCCCTCAGTTTCTTGAAGAGCGCTACGGTAGCGGTGTCCGGTCACTCACTACGGTGATCTTCATCGTCGCCTACATGCTCATTCTGTTACCGTTCGTCCTCTACAGCGGCGCCAAGGGTCTCTCTGGAATGCTCGATCTCGAGGCATTACTGGGCCTGGACGAAAGAGGCACGATCTGGCTGGTAGTAGTTTTGATCGCGTCGATTGGTTCAGCCTATGCAATTTTCGGAGGCCTCAGAGCTGTAGCAGTATCGGATACGTTCAATGGATTGGGGCTCCTCATTGGAGGCATCATGATCACCTACCTTTCGCTGAAATACGCGGCAGGAGACTCTGGAACAATTCTTGGCGTTTTCGATAAAATTCGCGAAGCCAATCCAGACGCACTGAAATCATTAGGAGCAAAAGGTGAAACGGTTCATTGGCCAACCCTCTTCACTGGAGTTCTACTTCTCAATTTCTTTTATTGGACCACGAACCAACAGATTATCCAACGCACCTTTGGAGCTAAAAACCTGGCGGAGGGACAAAAAGGAGTCCTCCTTGCCTCGTTCTTCAAGATCCTTGCTCCACTGATTCTTGTAGTCCCAGGAATCGTTGCCGCTTACATGGTAACCAGGGACACAGAACTCGCCGCAAAAATCGGTGGCGATGGATCGAATGTCTATGGAGCACTCGTTCGCACTGTTCTCCCTGCACCGCTCACTGGTTTCTTCGCAGCAGTTGTCGTTGGTTCGATTCTCTCTACTTTCAACTCGGTCCTAAATTCAAGTGCCACGCTGTTCTCACTTGGAGTTTACCAGAAGATCTTGCGTCCAGACGCTTCCCATCAGGCAGTAGTTCGTTCAGGAAAAATCTGCAGTGCGGCAGTCGCCGTGTTCGCAGTAATCTTTGCCCCACTTGTATTTACGGGGAGAGAACAAATTTTTGCCTTTTTCCAAAGTCTGAATGGAGTTTACTTTATCCCCCTGCTTGCCGTGATTCTTTTCGGAATGTTCAATAAGATTGCCGATGGTAAATCAGCATTGATCACACTTTACTCAGGACTTGGCTTGATGATCTGGGGAACATTCTTCAATGGCAAGAAAGTAGCAGAGGACGGCGAAATACTTTCAGAAAGCTGGGTCACTAACATTTTCGGATCAGACTTCCACTTCATGGGAGTCGTCTTCGTCTTTCTCCTCATTCTGCAGGCAGTCCTGGGAATATTCATGAGGCGCTCGGAACCCTACGTGCAAAAGGACGCCGGACTGGTCGATCTCACACCATGGAAACCAGCACCCTACGTTGGCGCAGCCCTCATAGTGACAGTCATCGGCATCTACCTCTGGTTCGCTTAGATCTTACCAAGTTCTAACGACACGGAGTCTGAAGCATCCCGCCTAAGACAGATGAACGGTTGCTTCGCGACAAATTGGCTATGCCATGTGTTCCGCTCAGGGAGGTAGCAATATTCGCTTTGGAGCGCGCTGGTCT
>JBNMNB010000062.1:0-33207 GCA_051270635.1 Verrucomicrobiales bacterium
TTCCGCAGCAGACGTTGGCGACACGGTATTCAGCGAATCGATCCGCCCAATCCTGGTAAAATACTGCCTCGACTGTCACTCGACCGAGGATCAGAAGGGTGATCTGGATCTCGAGCGATTTGATTCGATCAAGGACATCCATCGCGAGGGCAAAGTTTGGCAGATGGTAGCAGAGCAGCTCGAGCTCGGAGAGATGCCGCCGAAGAAGAAGCCGCAGCTATCCGACGAACAGAAAGACGAATTGCAAGCATGGGTGCGTTCGACCTTGCGGGATATTGGCGAGGCCAATGCTGGTGACCCTGGTCCGGTCGTGGTGCGGCGGCTGTCCAATGCGGAGTACACCTACAGCTTGCGGGATCTTACCGGAATTCCATCTCTCGATCCGGCTCACGAGTTTCCGGTAGACGGCGCGGCAGGGGAAGGTTTCACCAACGCTGGAGCTGCTCTCGTCATGTCGCCATCGCTGCTCACCAAGTACCTCGATGCGGCGAAGCGCGTTGCGCAGCACGCGGTTTTCCTCCCTGACGGAATCGAGTTCTCAGAGAAAACGACACGCCGGGACTGGACGGACGAGAAGCTCGCGGCGATCCGCGCTTTCTATGGCCGCTACACGGATGTGGGAGACGGGTCGCCAGTCGATCTCCAAGGGATCAAGTTCGATACGAGAGACGCCGGCGTGTTGCCCTTGCAACGATACATCACCGCGACCTTGGAGTTGCGATTGCAGAAGAAGAACATCGCCGACCTAGCGCGCGATCACGGCTTGAATGCGAAGTACCTCGAAACGCTTTGGGACGTATTGAACGATCCGAAACCGTCGCTGCTACTAGATCCCATCCGCGCGCGGTGGCGCGATTCGAAACCCGACGATGCGAAGACAATCGCGGATGAGATCGCCCGCTGGCAGGGCGCATTGTGGCGCTTCGCCCCGGTTGGCCAGGTCGGTAAAGTCAATGGATCAACCTCGTGGCAGGTGCCGGTCGATCCGCTGGTCAGCTCGAAGGAGTTGCGGGTGAAATTGCCGGATCCTATCGCCGGAAAAGACGTCACAGTGTACCTACAGACCTCCGATGCTGGCGACGGAACGCAGGGCGATGTAGCGATCTGGCAGGATGCGAAAATCGTCCACCCGAATCGCCCGCCAGTATCACTTGCCGAAGCTGCGACTTTGGTGGAGCGCGTGGGCAAGGTCATGGATGGCGAACTGAGCCGGACGAGTGCTTACCTGGAGGTGTTGGCTGAGTCGCATCTGACCAAGATGCCGGTCCATGAAATCGCGCAACGCAAAAATCTGGATGTCAGCGTCGCCAGTCGCTGGGCATCGTTGGTGCAACTCGGGCAATCCGTCCTACCGAAATCCGCAGGCCACTACACTGAGAAACACGTCAACGTCGCGGGCAATCCCGACATCCGTGGCTGGGGTTCGGCGCAGACACCCAGCCTTACCGGCAATGCCTCCGAGGACGCTGCAAGTTTCAGCACGCTCACCATGCCCGGTCGCAGCGTGATCATGCACCCGTCACCGACGAAGGAGGCGATCATCGATTGGCGTAGTCCGATCGACGGCAAGTTACGTATCAGCGGCTTCGTCGCAGATGCAGATGGCAATTGCGGGAATGGTGTCGAGTGGTGCATCGATCTGGTGAATCGCAGTGGAATTGCCAACATCGCCAAGGGAGCGATCGACAATGGTGCGCGCAAGGAGTTTGGCCCAGAGGCCGAGTTGACGGTGCAGCCCGGCGATCTTGTGCGCTTTGCGATCAATCCGCGCAACCGTGATCACGCCTGTGACTCCACGGTCATCGGGCTAACGATCCGCGAAGCTGGGGGCAAAAAGCGCACTTGGGATCTTGCCGAGCAGGTGGTTGATCACCTGCACGATAGCAATCCCTTGGCCGACGCCTTCGGCAACCCCGAGGTCTGGCACTTCTGCGCAGCGGAGGTTGATGGCGGTGCAAAAATGAGCGCGGTGCCACCGAACTCCGTCCTGGCAGATTGGCGATCAGCGGTGATCGATGGCAAGCCCGCGGCAGAACTAAAAGCGGTCGCTGGCCAAGTCCAGACCTTGTTGCTCGCGACAAGTGCTGTTGGAGAAGCAGACGAGGCCTTGCGTGCAACCTTGCTTGATTGGAACGGTCCGCTGGAGTGGACGCGTGGAGTCGTGGGCACAGAGCTCGGCTCTCAAGACATCCGCGCGACGGCACCTTCTGTTGTCAGTTTTCGCATTCCGGCAGCACTGGCCGCCGGGGCAGAATTGGTGACCCGTGCCAGCTTGCACCCACAGGACGGGAGCGATGGAAGTGTCCAGATGCGCGTGCTCTTCACGCCTGCAGATGAATCGGCCAGTCCGGGTGCGGACGCCATCATTGTCAACGAAGGTAGCCAGGCACGGATACGGATCGCTGCTGAAATCGACGAGTTCCGAGACCTTTTTCCCGCAGCATTATGTTACACCAAAATAGTTCCTGCGGACGAAGTGGTGACACTAACATTGTTCTACCGTGAAGATCATCACCTGTGCAGGCTGCTGCTCGACGATGCGGAGAAACAGCAGCTCGAGCGGCTGTGGAGCGAGCTGCATTTCATTAGCGAAGACGCCTTGCAACTCGTCGATGCTTTCGAACAACTGTGGCAGTTCGCCACCCAAGACTCAGACCCGAGCGCGCTCACGCCGATGCGGGAGCCGATCAATCAGCGCGCCGATACATTCAGGAAACAACGCGTCGCGGCCGAGCCACGCCACCTCGAAGGCATTCTGCAATTTGCCGAAAAGGCATGGCGTCGCCCGCTCGCAAGCGATGAGAAAAGCGATCTACGATCGCTCTATAGAGAACTCCGTGACGAGGGTCTCCCGCACGAAGATGCCGCGCGTCTCACCCTCGCCCGCTTGCTCATAGCACCGGCTTTTCTCTACAAATTGGAAAGCCCGCAGCCCGGTACGAAACCTGCCCCGGTGAGCGATCTGGAGCTGGCCTCGCGATTGAGCTATTTCCTTTGGAGTTCGACTCCGGATCGAGAGCTCGTGTCGCTCGCCGCTGCCGGCAAGCTGGATAATCCCGATATTCTCGTCGCGCAGATGCAACGCATGCTCAAGGACGATCGCGTGCGTCATCTCGCTGTTGAATTCGGTAGCCAGTGGCTGCACGTGCGCGACTTCGATGGCTTCGACGAGAAGAGCGAGCGTCACTTTCCAGAGTTTGCCGCGATGCGGAACGCGCTCGGCGAAGAACCGGTGCGCTTCTTCACCGACTTGTTCCAGAGCGACGGATCGGTGCTCGATCTTCTAAACGCCGACCACACTTTTGTGAACGGCACTCTCGCCAAATACTACGCCATCGGCGACACCGACGAGGTCGGATGGCGGCGGGTCGAAGGGGTGCGCGCGCACGGGCGCGGTGGAGTGTTGGGCTTCGGGGCAACGCTTGCTAAACAGAGCGGTGCCTCGCGGACTAGCCCGATCCTGCGCGGTGCCTGGATCAGCGAGACCTTGCTCGGCGAACGTCTGCCGCGTCCGCCGAAGGACGTGCCCGTGCTCGCCGACGCACCACCGGTGGGACTGACCGAGCGTGCCTTGACCGAGCTGCACAGCAGCGATCCGAGTTGCGCGCGCTGCCACCTGCGGTTCGATCCTTTTGGCTTCGCCCTGGAGAACTTTGACGCCATCGGTCGATTCCGTTTCAAAGATGGTTCCGGCCTACCGATCGCTGCGGGTGCTAAGCTCCTCGACGGGACAGAATTTACCGGAATCGACGGACTGCGGGACTACCTTCTCACCCAGCGCCGCGACGATTTCGTGCGCCAGTTTTCCCGCAAGCTCCTCGGTTACGCCCTCGGCCGTGGGGTGCTGCTCAGTGACGAACCCTTGCTCGACGAAATCGCAGTCAAGCTCGTCGAAAGCGATTTCCGCATTTCCCGGATCGTAGAGATGATCGTGCGGAGCCGACAATTCCGCGAGATCCGTGGCCGCGACCATCTAGTCGAATAATAATCCCAAACGCCAAACACGATGAAAAATAAATCCCACCTCTTGAACCGCCGCGCCTTCCTCCGTGGCACCGGCGCGACGATGGCCTTGCCATGGATGGAATCGCTCACCGTCTGGGGCGACGAAACGAAGTCGCGCGAACCCGGCAGCGAGGCCCCAGTGCGGCTCGCCGTCCTGTTCTCAGGCAACGGCTTTCACTCGAAGGAATGGTGGGCGAAGGGCGAGGGCAAGTCGATGGAGTTAGGCAAAGTGTTAGACCCGATCGCCAGCTATCGCGAAAAACTCCTTTTCATCCGCGGGTTGCACAACGCTGAAGCCCAGAAGGGCAACATCCACAGCTCGCAGACCGGCAACCTCCTCTCGGGTGCGCCGCTCGCGTCCGGCGGCGAGATCCGCTCAGGCATGAGCGTTGACCAGCTTCTGGCCAGGCATCACGGGCGCTCGACCAAAGTTCCCAGCCTGGTTCTCGGCTGCGAGAAATCCAACCCCTCAGTGCACAAGAATTACTCGATGCTCTACAGCTCGCACATTTCGTGGAGCTCGCCGACGACCCCGACCCCGCTCGAGCTGTATCCAGCTCTCGCCTTCGATCGCTTGTTCAAGAACACCGCGAGCAAGGGTGACCAGAGCGTCCTTGATGCAGTACTCGAAGACGCAAAAGATGTGCGCCGCAAGGTCAGCGCGCTCGATCAGAGGAAGCTCGACGAGTACCTCGATTCAGTAAGAGATGTCGAAACAAGGATTGAGAACGCAGGCAAGCGCGGCGAGTTCCAGGGCTGGCGACCGACCCTGAGCGAGCCCAACCTCCCCCGCCCTGCGGACGGCATCCCGCAGGACATCGCCGAGCACATGCGCATCATGTGCGACCTCCTGGTGCTCGCCTTCCAGACCGATACCACGCGCATTTGCACCCTCAAATTGAACAACGACCACTCGTCGCTGCGATTCCCAAACCTCGGTGTGGACTACATGATCCACCACCTGCTCTCGCATAGTGACACCGCAGACTGGCTGAAGGTGAACCAGTTCTTCCTCGAACAAGTCGGCTACATCGCCGGCAAGCTCGACGCAATCCAAGAGGGCGAGCGCACGGCGCTCGATAACTCGATGCTGATGTTCTGCTCCTCGATGCTCACCGGCAACCACGATGCGACCCAACTTCCGGTCGCGCTTCTCGGTGGCGGCGGCGGCCGGATCAAGGGCGGGCGGGTTCTCGACTACAGCGGCAAACCCGATCGTCAGATGTGCAGGCTCTACCTTTCAATGATGGACAAGATGGAGGTGCGCCCGGGGACCTTCGGCGATGCAACTTCGATGCTAGAGGAAGTGTAGATTACCGATACCCTATCACGATGACCTTTGGAAATTTTGCCTGCCGAAGATTGCGGCTCTTCCATGCGATTTCATTTCTGACCCTTGCTGTAGCGTTCGTGCCGAAGGCGAATTCTGAGGACTCAGCGCCCGATGGCAAACGTGTTCGTGCTCGCGAATTGGGCGTTAAAGTCGGTAGAGCTACCTGTTCCGTGGAATGCTATTACTGATGTGCCAGGAGTCAAAGTTGGCCATACAACTCTCCATGAAGGGATAGATATCCATACCGGAGTTACGGTGATAAAGCCCCATGGCGGTGATATCTTTAAAGAGAAAGTCCCTGCCGCTATTGTCGTTGGGAATGGATTTGGTAAACTCGTCGGCTCTACTCAGGTCAGTGAACTGGGAAACATTGAGACGCCAATTGCCCTAACCAATACGCTAAGTGTCGGCACGGTAATGACTGCTTTGGTTCGCCACGCTTTGTCGGGGAACGGAGGGATCCGTTCTGTGAATGCAGTGGTTGGCGAAACCAATGACGGGCGCTTCAACGATATTCGTGGGCTTCACATTTCCGAAGAACATGTCTTTGAGGCGATTCGTTCGGCGGAATCGGGCCCGGTTCTTGAGGGATCGGTTGGCGCAGGATCGGGCACGCAATGCTTTGGCTTCAAAGGCGGAATTGGAACCTCTTCTCGGATGATCAAGAGTAGAGACGGAAAAATGTACACACTCGGTGTTCTGGTTCAGACCAATTTTGGTGGCGATTTGACCATAGATGGAGCCCCCCTCGGTAAAACTGCGGCGTCAAAGGGCGCTGCCCTCAATCAAGCCAAAGGTGATGGATCATGCATGATTGTTGTGGCCACTGATGCACCTCTTTCAGTTCGAAATATCGAAAGAGTAGCGAGACGAGCTCTGCACGGTATGGCGCGAACCGGTTCATCGATGAGCAATGGTTCCGGGGATTATGTCATCGCGTTTTCCACCGCCTATCGGATGACGTCGAGTGGAAATGGCCTGATCGAAATGCCTAAGCTTATAGGTAATGATGACATGACGCCCTATTTTGGAGCAGTTATGGACGCGACTGAAGAGGCGATTTACAACTCCATGTTTATGGCAACCACGGTTCATGGTAGAAACGGAAGCACATCCACGGCCATCAATTTGGACATTGTAAGAGAGTCGGTTCGCAGGCATGCCTCGTGTGCGGAACCGAAATCTGAATGAACGATCTAACATTGCCCTGAAATCGGAGCGAGTCCTTGGCAGGCAGTGTCAGCGCTTGGACGTCCAAAATACCGACATCCAATTTTAACTGACTCCAAAGATTCCAACGCCTGATCGAAGAGGCTAAGGCCTGACAAGTCGGAACAGGCGACGCTGAGGCGACCGTCTGATTAAATTCGAGGATTTCACCGGCGCGCCCGTCCTGTAACGTTCTCTGAAGCTTTTATTACTCATGGCCAGGAGAGGTTGATTTGGACGCATTTCCGTTTCCATTATTTCCAGACGAGATTAAACCTCATCCAAACCAAGCTGAGCAAAACGCTACCCCAAATCCCTGACCGCCTCTTGTTGAAAACCTCATTGTGGTTCCACCATCAACCTCGAAGTCAACGCTCGCCCTTGGGCAGGGACTGGTCAACCCGTGGCGGGTGCTGATGTCTGGGCGGCTGGACGTCACTATACGTTTGATTTGCCGAATCGCCCGTTCTAGATGGATGCGGATGGTTGTGCAAAAATTCCGCTGCGAGCGGATCTGCATCGGACATCGCTATCACTGCGGGTTGTTACAGAGAACGGCCTTGCCTCTGCTGCGGTGGTATTTGCCGAGGGTGCACCGCCAGAGTAATTCAAGATGGTCGTGGAGCACGCTCAGAATGTTGGAGGAACGGTAGTCGATGCCGATGGTCAACCGGTGGCGGACACCTGGATCTACATGAAGATTGGAATGGGGAAGAGTTCGAGGATGCGGTGGCCATTCGCACTGGCAGGACGTCATTTTTCACTTACGGTTTCGTCGGCATGCGCGCTCCTACTTTCTGACGCCAGGCGCGGAGATTGGCGGCGAGTTTCTGGGCAATGTCTGGTTTCGAAGTGGAGACGTCGAGCTTCTCGCTGATGTCGGCATTGAGATCGAAGAGTTCGAGTTGTCCGGTGTCGAAGCGTTCGATCAGCTTCCACTGGCCATCGCGGATGGCGCCGCCGAGACGGTTGGAGCGAGTCCAGGCGTAGTTGGGATAGTGGAAGTAAAGTGAGCGTTTTTCGAGCGAGGCGGTTCCTCGGAGGAGTGGCATGATATTAGTGCCATCGAGGCTTGCGGCTTCTTCTTCCGGAATGTTGACGCCCGCGGCATCGAGCAGGGTGGGGTAAAAATCCATGCTGACCACGGGCGTATCCTGCACAGTGCCGGACTTGATGACTCCTGGCCAGCGGATGATCAAAGGAACACGGATGCCGCCTTCGTAGAGGTCACCCTTGGCGTCACGCAGCGGGCGGTTGTCTGCAACACCGCCGTATCCACCATTGTCCGAAGTGAAGACGATCAGCGTGTCGTTACGCAATCCGAGGCGCTCGACTGCGGCAATAACTTTTCCGGTGGCAGCGTCCATGGCCTCGATCATGGCACCGTAGCGTGAATCATTCAGACCGGGGCCGGTATGATCGGCATACTTTTCCAACAGAGGTTGCGGCGCTTCCATCGGCCAGTGCACGGTGTAGTTCCACAGGCAAAGGAAGAACGGCTGGGCCTCTTTGGCTTTGTCACTGATGAAACTGATAGCCTCATCTGCGAGTCGATCGGGCAGATACTCGCCCTCTTTGCGCGGCGGCAAATTAGGAATCCTGTAGGGATCAAAAAACGTCGGTGGGCCGCCGAAGCCACAACCACCAATGTTGATGTCGAACCCTTGTGCGGTGGGCTCGAACTCTGGTTTGCCCTTCCCGCCGCCGCTCAAATGCCACTTGCCCATGAATGCTGTGGCGTAGCCAGTGTCTTGCAGACGCTCGGCCAGTGTCACCTTTTCCAGAGCCAGGTGCTCGTGCATGAATGCCGGCAGGAGCACAGGATTGTCGGGGATGAAACGCTTGAGATCAGGCGCGTGGTTGGTGTAGGCGAGACGAGCAGGCGACTGTCCGGTCAAGATCGCGGCCCGCGTTGGCGAGCACACGGCGGCTGCGGCATAGGCGCTGGTGAAGCGCATGCCTTCCTGCGCCAGCTTATCGATATTCGGCGTATGTACCGCTTCGTTTCCCTGCACCCGGAGATCCATCCACCCGAGATCATCGATGAGAATGAATACAATGTTAGGGCGTTCTGCTGCCAAGACGACAGCAGGGTTGAGCGCCGTGAGCGCTAGCAGAATGAGCGTGAGAAGGGAGTGCAGCATGACTTTTGTTCGCCTATTCTACAGTATTTTCGAGCGTGCCGAGGCCATCGATGGTGATACTGATGACATCACCAGACTGCAATGTGAAGCCATCTCCCGGCACGACGCCTGTGCCCGTCATGAGATAAGCGCCGTCCGGAAATTCGTTCTCGCAGAAAAGGAATCCGGCCAGCTCATCGAAACTGCGCTTGATTTGATCGATCGCCGTATCACCGGAGAACAGACGTTCGCCAGCGCGGTGAATTTCGAGGTGAATGTTCGTAGTGACGGGCAGGGGAGCATCGGGAATCGTCAATGACGGACCGATGGCGCAGGAGCCGCGATACACTTTCGCCTGCGGTAGGTAGAGCGGATTCTCGCCTTCAATTTCACGCGAACTCATGTCGTTGCCAATGGTATAGCCGAACACTTTCCCAGAACTGTTGATCGCCAGTGTCAACTCGGGCTCAGGCACATCCCAGTTGGAATCTGCACGAATCCGCACTGGGGCAAGATGGCCGCGGGTGCGTGCTGCAGTCGCTTTGAAAAACAATTCCGGTCGCTTTGCGTCATACACCAGATCATAAAATCGATCACCGCCGGAGGCTTCGGACTCTTCCATGCGTGCTTCGCGGCTACGGTAGTAAGTGACCCCGGCTGCCCAGACTTCCTGGCTGCCGATCGGTGCCGCCCATGCGCCGGATGCGTCACCACCTCGATCAGCTGCGGCGCCTGATGTGAAGGCGTCATGGGCAAATGTAGCCGGATCTTCTTGCCGGAAAAGTGCATCGATGGAGAACTCAGCGGCGGTGCGCCATTCGCCATTTTTTTCCAGGAGTGCCTTGCCGGAGGTGTCATTGTAGATTCGTAGCATAGTGATGGTAACCGAGATTTGCAGACAAGGGTGACGAGACCGAGTCCAAAATGCAAGCTGGTAGAGACGGCGGTTGGCCGCTAACAACTAACTGAACACTTTTTGAAAATCTGAGATGAGTAACTGGAAAATTGGCTGCGCGATCTGGACGCTGGGGGCGACACCTGACGTCGCCACTTTGCGCCAGCACATGGAAATGGTGGGTGAAATCGGCTGTACTTCGGTGCAACCCTGGGCAGTCGATGTGGAATACACGCCGTGCATTCTTGACCCTGATCTGGCAACGCCGGCGATCCGTCGGGAAGTGGCGATGTTGCCCGAGCTAACGGGGGTTGGCTTCAGCGGGTTCTGTGCGCAGTTGCAAGGGCGTGAAACTTACGGAGGCCTGGAGGAAGAGGAGGGCCTGGAAGAACGCATTGCGAAGACTCAAGCAGTGCTGACTCTGGCTGTCGAGTTAGGTGCGCCGATCGTGTCGACGCATGTAGGCAAGATGGCGGCTGACCCTGCAGCACCAGCTTACCAGACGCTGCTGAGATCGGTAGCTGCAATTGCGCGCCATGCCGAGGAAGTAGGTGCCATCTTTGCGCCTGAAACTGGCCAGGAATCGCCGGAAGAACTGAAGGCGTTTATTGAGCGCATTGGCAGCCCGGCGTTGAAGGTGAACTACGATCCTTGCAACCTGCTGCGTTTCGGTTCTGAGGAAGGCACAGTGCGTGGTGTGCATTTATTGAAGGACTATATCGTGCACACGCATGCAAAAGATTGGAACCCGCGCACTCGGCTGGCGACTTGTGGAGACGGCGATGTGCCGTGGAGCAAGTATCTGACGGCGTTGAAGGAGATCGGCTACGAGGGTGTGCTGGCGATCGAGGACGAATCCGGGAACGACGATATGATTGGATCGATTCGCGCCAGCCATCGTTTCCTTAGCAAATGTTAGACGTCAAGTGAACGTAACCTTGTCATTCACTGATCGATTGCCCAGCATGCTTCACTTTAACAGAGGCACGTATTAAGAGAAGGACAGGCCAGCATGCAGTGTTTGGCCATCCTCTGCGCTATTTTGTAAAAAACTCACTTATGAAAGACAAACCGACCGCTACTTCATCAACCATTGATGCCACTCCCTCGCTGGAATTTTCCCGCAGGTCATTTCTCAAATCTGCCGGTGCCGCTGGCGCATTGACCGGGGTCAGCATTCCTCATGTTTTTGGACAGGAACGCAGTGCGGTGCATGTCGCGCTGGTCGGTTGCGGAGGTCGCGGGACGGGAGCGGCGGCGCAGGCGTTGTCGGTTTCGGCAGCTCCTACCAAGCTCGTCGCCATGGCGGATGTCTTTCAGAACAAGCAGGACGAAAGCTACCGCGCACTGGAACGTCGCTTTGGCAATGACAAGGAAAAATTTGATGTGCCGCAGGAGCGCCGCTTCATCGGATTCGAAGCTTATAAAGATGCGATGGATGCCCTGCGGCCCGGTGATATCGCGATTTTCACCACTCCACTCGCATTCCGTTGGGTGCACTTTAAGTATGCCATCGAGAAAGGTTTGCACGTGTTCATGGAGAAGCCACTCACGGCCGATGGCCCAAGCTCACGTAAGATGCTTGATCTTGCAAAGCAGGCGAGCGCGAAGAATCTCAAAGTCGGCGTCGGCCTCATGGTGCGGCACTGCCGAGGCCGCATGGAATTGCATGATCGCATTCAAAATGGCGAAATCGGCGACATAATCAACATGCGCGCCTATCGTATGCATGGCCCGGTGGCGTCTGCGTTTTCCAAGAAGAAGCCCGATGACATTTCCGAGACCATGTTTCAAATCAACCGCTTCCACAGCTTTATCTGGGCCAGTGGCGGATTGTTCAACGATTTTTACATTCATCAGATCGACGAAACTTGCTGGATGAAGAACAAGTGGCCGATACGGGCACAGGCTCTCGGTGGGCGTCACTATCGCGGTGACTACATTGATCAGAACTTCGATAGCTACGCCGTCGAATACACCTTTGATGACGGCAGCAAATTGTTCTTCGATGGCCGGACGATGATCGGATGTCGTCAGGATATGTCGAGTATCGTGCATGGCTCTAAGGGCTCAGCGATCGTCAGCTCCGCCGGTCACACGCCAGGAAAAGTGCGCATCTTCTCCGGTCAGCGTCAGCACAAGAACGATCAAGTCTGGGCCTTCCCACAGCCGGAGCCGGATCCGTATCAGACCGAATGGGACGACTTGGTAGCCGCTATCCGCGACGACACCCCCTACAACGAAGTTGAGCGCGGCGTCATGGCCAGTGTTGTCTCGAACATGGGACGCTTTGCCGCACATACCGGTCAGTCGGTCAGCCTGAAATCGATGATGGAATCGGAAACCGCTTACGCCCCGGATGCCGATAAGTTGACACCCGATGGGCCAGCGCCCGTTCTTGCAGACGAAGATGGTCGTTATCCGGTTCCAGAACCAGGGATCAAGATCGACCGCGAGTATTGATCTATTTCTGAGACACTCACAAGACCGTCGCTCCTATCGTCAGATCAAGGGGCGGCGGTTTTTTTACGCGCGGATCATGCACACTTGGGACAGACGCCGTAGAACTCCAGCTCATGGTAGACGCGGGTGAAGCCCGATGACTTCATGATGTCCTTCTCCAGTTTTTTCACTGGGCAGCTCATGTCGATGCTCTTGATGCTGCCGCATTCGGTGCAGACCAGGTAGTCGTGATGCTCGCCGGGGATGAGCAGTGCAAAGTAGGCCGAGCGCTCATGCAGGCCGAGCTTGCGGACGATACCTTGCTCAAGAAGCTTGATGACCAGCCTATAGACCGTGGCGTGGTCGCACTGCTGTTCAAGAGCAGGCTTGGCAGCCAGTTCTTGAATCGTCACCGGCCGACCAGCTCCAGCCATCTCTTCGATGACCAGTTCCAGCGCTCGGGTGCGACGCATACCGCGCTCACGAAGCGTCTTCACGCACTTGGCAACGTAAGCCTGGATGTCTGCAGTTTGCATTGAGTTAATATTCAACGGGCCCGATCGCTCGAGCCGAGTCCCTACGGTGTCTTTTGTCGTGCTGAGAATCAACAGAAATAGCCGTAATCGCGCCAGCACTGTCTCGAATTGCTCACTTCAAGGTCACGAAGCGACAATACGAACAATGTGTGAGTGTCAGTGTGTTCATTCCTGGGACTTGGCACGAGGGCTGCTATATTAGTTGTTGATCCTAGAGATCACGGCCTGACCGGCGAATCTGGAGTTTCGGGGGTTTCTCCAGTGCCGGTCGGGCTGATATTTTTCATTCTTGAGGCAAGATATCCCTCACCTTTTTCGGTAGCCCAGCAACGACCAAGTCCCAAGAGTGGTCGACGAGCTCCCGCACCAGGGAATCCGCGAGTGAGCCATCGAGAACGAGCGTGTTCCAGTGTCGCTTGTTCATGTGGTAGCCGGGCAGGATGGCGCGATGTTCTTCTCGCAATTCAATCGCGCGGTCGGGATTACACTTCAAATTCACGCGTCCCGTGCCGTCATCATCGTCGATCCCAAGCGTCGCGAACATTTTGCCCTTCACTTTATAGACCAGGACATCCGGACCGAATGGCTGTTCCTCGGTGGTGAAGGGGCGAGACAGTAAATACTGCTGCATTTCATCGGCAAACATGATGCGCGCAGTCTGCAACCCGGGGATTCGAGTGGCAAGCAAGGTCGCAACCTCAATCATCATTGAAATAGTATTCCTCGTGGTCGAGGCGCATTTTCGCGAAAAATCGCGATTTTGTGCTGGATTAATTCTAATAATTATCTAAAATATGAATGGTTACATCAATAATATTAATTAGAATTTACTGATGTGTGTTAGATGTGAAGCAATGCGAGTGTTTGATCATCAGTGAATCACTGAATCATAAAGACTGGATATGAAGAAAAGTGAACTGCTATCGTGGAGCCGGGTGTTTCCAATGTGGGCCGGCTTGTCCTGCAGATGGGGCCTGTGCCTGCTCCTGTTGGGCCTGAATTCTTTTGCTGGAACGGATCACGAATCGGACGATGCCTTCTGGGCTGATGCCGCAGCACTTCTGCCAGGATTCGATGGCGCCCCTGCCGAGCCAGGGCCCTCCAATCAGTCAGGTTCGTGGGGTGGAGTGATCGCCTGGCCGCACATTCCTGTATCAGCCGCGAATCTTCCGAATGGCAAGATCATTACCTATTCGGGACAGGAACGCACCAATTGGCCCGGCACCAAGACACAGACCTACTGGACAGTGTATGACCCGGCCACTGGTCGCTTTGATGAGGACTTGTATCTCGATCACGAAATGTTCTGCGCACACCTCGTCATGCGCACAGATGGCGTGCTTCAAACCGTCGGTGGTCGCTACACCATCGAGCACAGCAGTGTTTATGACTGGCGCACCAATCAGTGGAGCCGCGCTGATGACATGAACGATCGACGTTGGTATACGACAAGTGTCGCGCTGCCTGATGGCGACGTGTTTACTGTCTCTGGAAGTGGAGGCTCGAATACAGCCGAGCGCTTTGATCATGATGCGAATACTTGGAACCGTCTTTCCGGGATCAATTGGCAGCCGGTATCGGGAGCTGCAGGTTTCGAGTCAAATTGGTGGCCGTATGTTTTTGTCGCACCTGACGGGCGGTTGTTTCACTTTGGACCTACCGAGGCGATGCACTGGGTCGACCCGGACGGGGCAGGCTCCAGAGTTTCCGCGAATCTGAATGTTCCGGGCAGTCACTACCCGAAACACGCTGGCGTCGTCATGTATGAGTCGGGCAAATTCCTCGTCGCTGGTGGCGCAGTCGCCGCAACGGATGGCAGCACGACCACTGCATGTTACGTGGTCGACTTAAACACCTCTCCGCCGACAGTGCGCTCGACGAATCCGATGGCCTTTCCCCGCCGATTTCAGAATCCGATCGTTTTGCCTACGGGCGAAGTCATGATCGTTGGGGGCAATACTTCCGGTCGTAAGTTCAGCGATCTGGGCACTGTGCTGACACCGGAAATTTGGAACCCTGATACCGAACAATGGCGCCAGGTTGCCGACATGGCGACGCCGCGCAACTATCACTCTGTAGGGCTCTTGCTCCCTGATGGAAGAGTCTTCGCGGGCGGCAGTGGCTACAATGCTGGCAGCGCAAATCACCAGGATGCCGAAATTTACACGCCTCCGGCGCTCTTTTCTTCTGCCAACACACTGGCCACTCGACCATCGATTGCCGCAGCTCCTGAAAATGTAGCGCTCGGCTCAGTATTTAATGTTAGTGCGACTGCTGACCTTCGTAAGTTCTCGATGATTCGCATGAGCGCGACCACGCACGGTCTTTCCACCGATCAGCGTCAACTTAGCATTCCCTTCTCTGAAACCAGCAGTGGGCAATACCAACTGGTAACGCACCCGAACGCCAATGTGATGGTTCCGGGCTACTGGATGCTATTCGGCCTCAATGCCAATGGCGTTTACTCGCAGGCTGCCACCATTCACATTAAAGAAATGGGAGACGCGCCCATTGCCGGCCTCAAGGGCGAATACTTCGACGGCATGAATTTTGACTCGCTGCAGGCTACCCGCACCGATCACAAGATTGATTTCAACTGGGGAACGTCGAGCCCGTTTCTGCCTGAACTTGGTACCGATACATTCTCCATCCGTTGGACTGGCTGGGTGGTGCCAGACTACACCGAGACCTACGCCTTTTATACAAACTCTGATGATGGTGTCCGCCTCTGGGTCAATGGTCAGCCATTGGTCAACAACTGGACTGATCACGCGCCGACCGAGAACTCTGGAACGATCGCACTGACAGCTGGGCAGCCGGTTGCCATCACCCTCGAGCACTTTGAGAACGGTGGCGGCGCTGTCATGGAATTGCGTTGGTCGAGCGCCCGCACCACAAAGCAAATCATCCCCGAGCGCAACTTGCGCACGTCCGACCCCGCTGGCAGTTCAGTAGTGTCTGTAGACAACGTATTCGAGCTCTTCGTTGATGGTCAACTGGTGCAGATCGGAACCGAGTGGAGCAAAGCCTATCATGCTGCCTTTTCGACGGGAGCGAATTCGACGATCGCCATCCGCGCCTGCAACACTGATGGGCTTGGCCATGCGGTGGGAGATTTTCTGATCAATGGGCAACGCTTCGTGACGGACTCCAGTTGGAAGGTTTCCGGCAGTGCTGTGGCAGGTTGGAACCAGCCAGGATTTGACGATAGCAGCTGGGCCAATGCAACCGACAATGGCGTCGTGCCGAGTGGAGTGACGGGGATGCCAGAAGGCAGCGCCGCTCGCAATATCTGGAGCTCAAATGCAGCCGACGACGAAATCTTTCTGCGTTTCCGCATCGGCGGCCCTGAGCTGGGAAACATCGCCGACCAGATTGGCGTCGTCGGCAATTCAGCAAATCTTTCTATCCCTGTAAGTCCAGGGGCCGGCAGCAATCTAATCTTTTCATCGACCACTCTGCCATCGGGGCTTTCCATCGATCAGAACACGGGCTCGATCAGCGGAACATTCGCCAGCCAGGGCATTTACGACGTCACCATTGATGTGACCGACCTCAACGGCAGCGGATCCGATTCGACGACCTTCCAGTGGAGCGTGCGCCTTCCCGGCCAAGGATCTGGATCGCTGCTGCGCCAGTGGTGGACAGGACTCACCACCAGTTCGCTCTCCGGATTGCAGGCAGATCCGCGCTTCCCTGACTCGCCTACAGGGTCGGAGCAAGTGACTAGTTTCCCTGTTGCACAATCGTTTGGCGATAACTACGGATCACGGCTGCGTGGTTACATCCATGTTCCTGTTACCGGAGCTTATCGATTCTGGATCTCCACAGACGATGGCGGCCAGCTTCTACTGAGCACTGATGACACTGCTGCTAATGCGGTGGAGATCGCCAGTGTTCCTGATGGGCAGCGGGCAGACGTCACCGAGTGGACAAAATTTCCCCAGCAACAATCCGCCTTGGTCAACCTTCAGGGAGGCCAGCGCTATTATCTTGAAATCCTCCAAGCAGATCTCGGCGGTGCTGACCACATTAACCTTGCCTGGCGCATTCCAGGTGACAGCGGAATCAACGTCGTCGATGGCGTATACGTTTCACCATTTGCGGCCAATCGTGCGCCGGTTCTCGCTGCCATCGGCAATCAGGCAAGCACGCTGGGCGATTCTGTCACACTGCCCCTTTCCGCGTCCGATCCTGACAATGACACACCACTTACCTTCACAGCCAACGGACTGCCGGACGGGCTGTTTGTTTCCAGCTCAGGAGAAGTTTTTGGAACAGCAAACGTGGTCGGTGATTTCTCCGTTCAAGTTACTGTTTCTGATGGCAATGGAGGCACTGACAGCGAGAATTTTTCCTGGTCAGTCAATGACACCCTGACTGTCACTGCGCCAGTCACTGGTGCCACTGCTGCTGGTGGAGTCGTTACCTTCAGCGGAACTTCTGCTGGTGGCACCAGCCCCAGCTATTCGTGGAACTTTGGCGATGGAACCGCCGAAGTGACGACGTCTTCTCCGAATGTGTCCCACACTTACACTTCACCAGGACGCTATTCGATCACTCTCACAGCCACTGATACCAACGGCGACCAGAGCGCGGCCGTGTTCCATCACAACGCTTATCCCGCACTCACACTGAACCGTCCTGTCGAATCTCAAAGCATTATCTATGAAACCCGTTCGGCAGCAAACGATCGCGTCTGGAATGTTAATCCTGACAATGACACCGTCGCCGTTCACGATGCTGTAACCCAGTTGAAGCTGGCCGAAATCCCCGTCGGCGACAATCCACGCACGTTGGCGGTCGCACCCGACGGCAGCATCGCGGTAACCAACAAGAGCGAGAGCACTGTCAGCATTATCAATGCGGATTCTCTCGCCGTCGTACAGACGATCACACTTAAAGCAGGCTCTGAACCCTACGGTATCGTGTTCTCGCCAGTGGCAGAATTCGCTTACGTCGTCCTGGAAGGATCTGGAGAAATTATTAAGATCGATGCAGTTACCACTGAGGAAGTGGGCCGAATGTCAGTTGGGTCGAATCCTCGACACCTGTCAATCAGCCACGACGGAAGCACCGTCTTCGTGTCGCGCTTTATCTCGCCTCCGGTTCCTGGCGAAGGAACATCCACCACGCCAGACGTTACCAACGCGGGCGGTCAGGTCATCCGCATCAATGCGAACACCCTGGCAATCCAGGGAACGATTCGCCTGCAAGCCAGCATCGAACCAGACTCAGGTGGCGGCGGCCGTGGCATCCCGAACTACCTTGGTGCCGCAGCGATTTCCCCTGCAAACGATATGGCATGGGTGCCGTCTAAGCAGGACAACATCCAGCGCGGTCAGTTCCGCGATGGTCTTGTTATTACGCAGGATACCATTTCCCGAGCGATCACTTCGCGTATCGAACTGAGCACCCTGACAGAAACCTATGCAGCGCGTGTCGACCACGATGATGCATCGGTTCCGAACAGTGCCCACTTTGGTCCCAATGGCCTGTATGTGTTCGTCGCCTTCGAAGGCAGTCGCGAGGTCGCTGTCATTGACGCCTACGGTAATCAGGAACTATTCCGCTTTGATGCCGGACGTGCTGCACAGGGACTCGCTCTCTCCGCAGATGGCCACACCTTGTTCGTGCACAACTTCATGGATCGTTCTGTTTCTGTCCACGACATCACTGCCTTGATCGAACAAGGGCAGCCAACGGTTTCTTTCATCACCACTTTGGACACGGTCTCCAGCGAAGAACTCAGCGCGCAGGTGTTGCTCGGAAAACAGTTATTCCACGATGCGGTGGACAATCGCCTGGCCGGTCAAGATTACCTGAGCTGTGCCATTTGTCACAATGAAGGTGGTCAGGACGGTCGCGTGTGGGACTTTACGAATCTCGACGAAGGCCTGCGCAATACCATAGACCTTCGCGGTCGAGGTGGTGTGGATCATGGCCCCGTGCACTGGACGGGCAACTTCGACGAAATCCAGGACTTTGAAATCCCGATTCGCGCCATGTCAGGCGGCTCTGGATTAATCAATGGTGCGCCACACGCATCGCTTGGATTACCCAATGCCGGGCGCAGTGCTGACCTCGATGCACTTGCCGCGTATGTGGCATCGCTCGATACTTTTGAGCGTAGTCCTTATCGCAATAGCGATAGTTCTCTCACTGCGCAGGCAGCCGCTGGCCGCGAGGTATTCCGCGCGCAGGATTGCGCCAGCTGCCATACTGGTGAACGCTTTACCGACAGTGCGCTCAACGTCCTGCACGACATCGGGACGCTCAAGCCTGGCAGTGGTAACCGCCTGGGCGGACCGCTTCCGGGCGTCGATACCCCGACTCTCCGTGGTCTGTGGAATGGCGCACCTTACCTGCACGATGGTTCTGCTCCGACACTCGAAGCAGCGGTCGCCGCGCACAACGGTGTCTCACTGAGCACGAGCGAGATGCAGCAACTTACGGAGTATCTTAGACAGATCGATGACCTTGAGGAAAGCGCGCCAGTGATCACTCTGACAGCACCGATCATCGCCAACTTTAACGCCGCTCCTGCAACGATTACCGAAGGCGATAGCGCGACGCTGCAGTGGACAGTGAGCGATGGCGGAAGCGCACTCACTTCGCTCACCATCAGCGACGGTATTGGCAATGTCCTCGGTTCATCCAGCCGTAGTGTCAGTCCTGCGGTCACCACTACCTACACGCTGTCCGCAACCAACGCTATTGGATCGGTCACGGCAACGACAACCGTCACAGTGCAGCCGACGACAGGTGGTGGCACGGATGAATACCCGGTGACGCCGGATGTCATTGCGCTTTATCACTTCAACGGAGACTACGCCGACGAATCTGGCAATGGACATACCTTGAATCCGTCAGGTGGCGTGCAGCGCACCGCTGCCAACCTTGACTGGATGAACGATCCCGCTGGACAAGTGGCTCGATTCTCAGCAGCAGGGGACACGCTTTCAGTGAGCATTCCAGACATTCTGGTTTCGCCCGATTCAAACACTCCTTTCACCATGGAAGCGCGGGTCTATGTGCGTCAGTATCTGGGCTGGGGCGTAGGCAACTTGCCAATCGTATTCTTTATTCAGGAGTGGGATGCTCACTTTGGTTTAAAGGATAGAAAGTGGGGATCGCCGCGTGGCGCTAACATTGTTGCCAATACGGCGGAAGCAGTCAACGCCCAGCAGGTGGCTACGCTTATGCCCGCCGGTCAGTGGCACTTGATGCAGATTTCCTATGACGGGGCGAATACCGTCACAACGCGCATCAATGGCGCAGTGGTTTCGGCAATTAATAAGCCACCGTACTCTGGCAGAACCAATAACTGGGTGCTGACTATCGGAAATTTCGATGGTGACATCGACGAAGTCGTCTTGCGCCAGAGCGCTGAGCCTGGTTCGACTACCCCGCCGCCACCAGACACGACACCGCCAACGGTTGCTCTTTCAGGCCCAGCGACTGCATCGGGATTGTTCCTTGTGAATGCGACTTTCAGTGAAAGCGTCGAAGGATTCGTTGCTGCTGACCTTGCGGTGACAAATGGCAGCACGTCTGCCGTTTCTGGAGCCGGTGCGGACTACAGATTCACCGTCACTCCTGCGGTCGATGGCCCAGTGACGATCACTTTGCCTGCAGGCAGCGCAACCGATGCTGCGGGAAATCCTAACATTACGGCGAACACGTTGATCGTCAGTTATACGGAACCTGCAGGCGGCGGTGGAGGCGGCGCAGATACCATTGCGCTCTACTCGTTCGATGCTGATTTTAACGACAGCTCAGACAACGGCTATGACCTTGCGGCGACCAGTGGCGTGACCATTGCCTCTGGCGCGGCACGCTTCACTGCGGCAGGTCAGCAGTTGCAGGTTTCGATCTCAGATAGTGTCGTTAGCCCTGAAAATCAGCCAGTGACGATCGAGGCGAGGATTTTCCCACGCGCCTATCTTGGCTGGAGCATTGGCAACCTGCCGATTCTGACATTGACACAGGATTGGGATTCATCGCTCGAGTTACGCGACAAGATCTGGAGTTCAGAACGCGCACCAAGCATCCGCACAGGCATCTACGAACTGGTGACGTCGACCCAGTGGAAGACACTGGCCCCTGTCGGTCAGTGGAGCACGGTGGCGCTTTCTTACGATGGCATCGGTGCCGTCGAGTGCCGCATCAATGGCACCGTAGCCGGCACCACGGCCTGGCAGCCAAACTTGTCCCGCAGCAACGACTGGGTGCTCACACTCGGGAACTTTGATGGTGATATAGACGACGTGCATATTCACAGTGCACTGCCATCGACTGGGAACGTGGCGAACCTCGTTGCAAACTCAGTGGCACAGGGAATGACCGCCGATTACTACGAAGGCGCAAACTTTGAGCAACTGCGTTTCACCCGTATCGATTCCACCGTCGACTTCGACTGGGGCACTGGTTCGCCTGCACCAGAACTCAGCGCCAACGGTTTCTCGGTGCACTGGTGCGGTTGCATGGTCCCTGCCTTTACCGAGACCTACAGCTTCCACGCAACGACTGCAGCCGCAGATGGCATCCGCGTTTTCGTCAATGACATTGCTGTGATCGACAACTGGAACAGTAATGGCACGACGAGTGGCACCTTCGCCCTGCAAGCCAACGTGCTTGCGATGCTGGTCGTCGAATACAAAGACAGCACCGGTGCGGCGAGCGCGAAGATCGAATGGAGCAGTTCCCGCCAGGCGCGCCAGGTTATTCCATCCACAAGTCTCACGGTCAACGAGACAAGCGCCGTTGCTTCCACCCTTGACAGCTATCCCGGCAGCTGGGGAGAATGGCTGAACAGCACGCGCAGCAATGGATTCAGCGTCACTGATCCGGACACCAACGCTGACGGCGACTACTCGGTGGACTTGTTAGAATATGCTCTGGGCACCAGCCCTGGAACTGGCATCGCTGGAGCAAATTCCACTGATGGTGGCATCGGTCTCGAAAAGGTTGGGTCTGCGCAAAGTATAACCGCAGTCTATCGTCGGCCATCTGCCATTGGTGACATCGACTACAGTGTCGAAGTGAGCGCGGATCGGGTGAACTGGCAGACTGTCGACATTGGCCCTGGCACCACGATCACGCGCCACCGCGATGGCACTGAGACCACGCGCCTGGCGGAGATAGATGCGCTGCCTCAGCTAGGCGATAGCGGATTCGTCAGACTGCGGGTGCAGCTTGTCGATTCGAGTTACAAGGCAGTGACACCCGAGTGCGCCTGGTTGCGGACCCCCGTTCATGCGGGCTATCAGACAATCGGTATCAGCACCATGCGGCCACACATTTTCGCTGGCATCGTCGCCAGCGCTAATGGGGAGGCGCTCACCTACAGCGGCGGCGGCGAGCTTTCGGCTCTGCTTGAAGACGGTGTCAGTTACTTTCTGGAAGTGCGCGGTGGCGCATTGGAAGGTCATCGGATCGACATTGATCCTGCACGAACCCGCACCGGTCTGATCGCTCTCGATCCAGCGGCCGATGCGAACACGCTAGACGAATTGCCCGCCTCGACAGTGGGCCAGCCATTTGTGGTGCGCCCGCATCGCAGTGTCGGGGAAGTTTTTGCAAAGGAACGATTCACTGGCACTACCGATCCTGGCACTGCGGATCGTGTGCACTTCTTCGATACCGCAGAAGGCACTTACGACAGCTACTTTCTGCTCGAAGGGGGAGGGGACTTCCACCGCTGGACGACTCTCGCCAACGCCAGCCTCAGCGACTTCGGTGGCAAGGTCATTGCCCCGGGCACTGGAGTCTTCCTGCAACGGGCTGGCGAGAGTGATCCCCTGACATTGACCCAGACTGGACTGGTGCGCGACAACACCTTCCGCCAGCCGCTGGTATCAGGATACAATCTTGTCGCTGCCGGTTATCCTGTAGCACAGTCGCCCGACGAGCGTCGTGCAAGCCTCGCCGGCGGTTTTCTCGGGAGCATGAATCCAAACGATGCCGACCAGATTCAAGTGTGGCGCGGCGATTCCGTCCCAGGCGCTGCTGGTTACGCTGGCTACTTCCTGCTCGATGCCGGTGCAGGCAGCACCTACCGCTACTGGACAGACTTGGACAATGCATCGCTCACCAATCGCAACGAAGACACCCTTTTCCATCCCGGCAGAGCCGCCTTCTTCCTGATGCAGGAATCCTCCCTCAGCGACTATCAATACAATGCCGAATAGGAAGTCTGATGTGCACCGAGCCTCGGCGAAATTGAACTGTCACATCAGTCGGCATTTCAATCATTATCCGTAACACCCGGGTGGGCATTCATCACAAGCTTGTAAACGCCCATTTTACGAAACATCTCGATCAGTGCGTCATCCTCAACCGGTTTGACGAGATACGAATCGGCGCCAAGGCTGCGCGCGCGCGTCACATCCGGCGAGAGGCTGGATGACGTCAGTACAACAACGGGAATTTCCTTCAATGCAGGCTGCTGCTTGATCCAATGAAGAACTTCAAAGCCGTCGCGTTTAGGCAGTTTGAGGTCGAGCAATATAAGAACGGGCTGCTTCTGCCCTTTCTGGTCAGAGTAGTCTTCTTGCCCGGACAGGTAATCGATTGCCTGCTGTCCATCTGCAACAAAATCCATCTGACTGATGATCCGCGCTTGCTTCATCGACCGCTCGATCAATCGCGCATCCGTTTTTAGATCCTCTACGATGAGAATCGTATTCATATGGCCGGGCACACCGTTCATTCTTTACGTTCGCAATTTCGAAACTCGACCCAGAACTGGCTGCCCTTCCCCGGCTCCGATTCAACTCCATAGCGGCCACCCAGTGATTCGACTGCCCGCCGCACAATCGCCAACCCAATTCCAGTTCCCGCAAAATCCTCACTGCTGTGCAAGCGTTCGAACACTTGGAAGATCTTCCGGCGGAACTCCGGGTCGATCCCAATTCCGTTGTCTTCAACCCACAATCTGAGCCACCCATTTCTAGATTCACTCCAGATCCTTATTTCCGGCCTCATCCCATCGGCAACGAACTTGGTTCCATTGGAAATGAGATTCGCAAAGATCTGCACTAATGTACCTCTGTGCCCCAGTGTCGTTCCCAGAGGAGAAATCACCTTAACCGTCGCCTGCCTGTCGCTGATTTCAGCGGCGAGCCGATTCATTGCCTCTTTGACCACAGCATCCAGCTCAACAGCATCTTCAGGTAACTCGCTGTGTCCGACACTGCTGTATTCCAGCAGGTCCGTAATCAGTTTGTCCATCTGCCGCGCCCCGGATTCGATAAAGTCTGTGTATTCGCGACCAGTCTCGTCGAGACGATCCGCGCAGTCTTCTCGCAGTGCCTTTGAAAAACCGTACATCGCCCTCAGTGGAGCCCGGAGATCGTGCGCCACGGAATGGGCATAAGCTTCGAGATCTTCATTTACCCGCTGCAGTTCCATTGTGCGTTCAGCGACGTGGAGTTCGAGCGAAACGTTCAGATTACGCAGTTTTTCCTCGCTCTTCCGCAACGCATCCGCAGCTAGCTTGCGCTCGGTTACGTCGCGCTGGGTTGACCAGAGACTCAGGAGATGGTCACCTTCCGTGATCCCCACCGCGTTGTTGCTCAGGTAGATTGTCCTCCCATTCCTGTCGCGTTCAGTCGTCTCGAGATCGAAAACCCGGTAATCCTCTCCAATGAAACTTTTGATCGCCTTAAAGTTCTCCTTTAGTTCCATGCCACCCTGGATGTCCATAACGCGCTTGCCGATCACCTCTGCGCTGGTATCGTATCCATAGATTTGGGCATACGTTTCGTTACATTCGGCAACGACGCCGTATTCATACATCTGCTGTATAAACTCGTGCTGAGGAATGCCCAGAAGGATTGGCGGTATAAAGTCGATCCGAGAAAATCCCTCGCGCGTCTGCTCCACGAAATAACGATAGCGGCGTTCGCTCTCGGACAGAGCCTCTTCTGCGACCTTTCGGGCGGTGATATCCTCAACCACCGCAATGTGAGTAGTAGGATTTTCGCCGGACTGCCACATCGGGGAAACAGTCAAACTGACCCAGATGAAAGTGCCATCACGGCGCTGCAACCGTTTTTCCATCGCGAATTCCTGGATCTCGCCTGAACGCAAGCGCTCCATGTTCGCGATATCGTTGGCCACGTCGTCGGGGTGGTTGATGTCCATCCAGGTTTTGCTCAACATCCACTCCGCCGACATCCCGCTGATTTCGCAGTAGCGATCGTTGACCTGCATAAATCTACCCGTAATCGAGTTCAGTTGGGCGACGCCAACGGCGGCTTGTTTGAAGATGGTGCGGAATCGTGCCTCGCTTTTCCGTAATGCAACGTCTCCCTGATGACGGCTGACCGTCACAGCAGCAAGATGGGTGAAAATCTCTATGAGTTGTCGATGGTAGGCGTTGGCAGGCCCCGTTTCTCGGCGATAGATAGCGAAGGTACCGATGGTCGTGCCGGAAGAATCGATGATGGGTGTCGACCAGCACGATGCGAGTTGGTGTCTGGCTGCCAGCTCCCGGTAGTTTTCCCATAGCGGGTCTGTTGCAATGTCATCGACGAAGACCGGCTCGCTGCGAAAAACTGATGTACCGCAGGAGCCTATCCCCTCACTGATCGCCACGCCATCAAGCGCACTGGTGTAACCTTCCGGAAGAGACAGCGCAGCGGCGTGGCGCAGATGCACATTGTCGTCATCAAGCAAAAGTATGGATGCGATAATGTCAGGAGATTGCGATTCAATCGAAGAGATGACGAGGGCAAGCGTTCGATCCAGTGATTCACCGCTGGCGATTGCCTCAAATATCTTGAGTTCAGAGCGACTCAGCTGGTCCGCTCGTCTCTTCTCCGTAATGTCCTGAGTGATCCCCATGATCCTCTGGACAGCGCCGGTGCTGTCTTCCAGGGGAACAAAGCACGATGCGAATGCCTGCTGATTTACCGTTTCAAAATCGAAATGACTCGTTTGTCCCAGACGTGCCTGTTCGAGCAGTTTTCTTACACGATCCCGATCCGGTTTGTTCACAGAGCTGAGATACTCCACCCCGCAAACATCGGCCTCGCTCGAGACACCCATCATTGCCAATCCGGCTGGATTCATCGACCTGAGCGTCCCGTCCAGCTCGATCTCATGAATGCAGAACGGCGAGTTTTCCACCAGACGCCGGTTCAGGCTCTCGCTTGTGTGGAGGGCTTCCAGATTTCTCAAAGCGGAGGTGTTCGCACGGCGGAGATTGTAAAACAACAGGCCGAGCGAGCAAGGTAGCAGCACGCCCCCTATCAAAGCAATCCCCCAAATCCACGGCTCCACAGCTGCGTGAAACCTGGCATCTACAATTCGTGCCGGGACGTGAACTGCAACCAGCGAATCAATCGATGGCTCATAGTGGTATCCGACAAGCTGCCGAATCCCGCGATAGTTTGTGTTCTGCCCACTCCAACTGTCCTTGTTGCGAAGCAACTGCATCACAGTCTGGCCCGACTGTGGCGACAGCACAACATTGCTGACATCTGTGCCTTTCATCTCCGGCTTCAGCGAATGCAAGTCGAGCTTTCCGGATGAACCGACGACACATAGATACGCATTCTTGTGGGAAGCATTGGTTCGAGCCCATGTTTGGCTCAAACGGTCGAGGGCGGATTCGCTGTCCACTTGATCGGTTTGATCGGTGCGTCCCATATCACCCAGAGCTACGGCCGAAATGGTTTTGCCCAGCACGAGATTACCGTCAGCAACCGTCACTCGAATCGAATTCTGACTGTTCTGGTACGCGACGAAGGCTATCACTACGATTCCAGCGATGGCCGCGATTCCAATTGCCAACGCAGGGCCACGGAACAACACTGCGCCCCCTCCTAAGGGACGATGACTGGTCTCTGCTCTAGTAGGGGATTTATGAGGAACTGACATAGGCTGGGGGATTAAGCTCCCAGGCTCGCTCAACTTAACAGTAGAAACATGTGTCCCGCCACTACGACGAACCTGATCCCACCCTGACTGCCTATAGTAGAGAATACAGGTTTAGCGCTTTCCGTAAATGCTATTCTTCGGATTTAGCTACCGAATCCTTCCAGGCAATGTGGCAGCATTACCCTGATAATTAAAAACTTACGACATCCTCTTTTTCGCAAATGCGAACCAATCGAGTACCGCCACCCATTTCGAATCGATCTAGCCAGTCAGGCCGATGTAATCATAGTTCAACGTTATGCTTGCTGGAAAATGGCTTGCTGAGTTAGGCTCGATTCAGAGTTTGTGGACGATTGCGAAAAACAATGAACAAGGCGAGATCGGTAAAATCATCAAGGGGACTGGCAAAAAGAATTCTGTTAACCAGGCGTCTCCCATTGGATCGATGGGCGCTTAGTTTGGTTAGCTTGCTGTTGTCTCTTGGCGAAACATCGGTGGCACAACATTCTCAATCTGCTTCCGAGCCAGTTGTTGGAGACAAAACAATTCCCACATGAAGTCGCCGATGATCTTGCCGACAGTGTTTCGGGCGGCTAATGTCAACTGAGCCATTCGTGAGGCCATCACGCTGACGGATCATTCCGGACGCGAGTCTTTTCCTTCCCAAATTCAGGCATCTACCCCAGTGGTGAAGTCTCCCAAGTAGACGACAGTGTCCAACTCTTGTTGGCAGTCTCCTTCCCTGATATAGAGTTTGAGAACCTGCTAGTCAGGCAGGAACGAGAACCACCATGAACCCGATTCGCATTATCATCGCCGAGGATCACGCTTTGATGAGGGCGGGTATTCAGGCTCTACTTCGCAACTATTCAGATATAGAGATTGTGGCACAGGCAGCGAACGGGCGCGAGGTCATCCAGCAAATCAATGATCATATGCCCGACGTCGTCCTGATGGACATTGGGATGCCTGTTTTGAATGGGTTTGAAGCGACAGCCCAGGCGAGTGATGCATTCCCTGGCGTGGCGGTGATCATTGTTTCGATGCACACGAAAGAAGAGTATGTCCTGCGGGCTCTTCGCGCTGGCGCACGAGGATATGTTGTGAAGGACGCCGAAGCTGAAGAACTCCACACAGCGATTCGGACAGTGGCCCTGGGTAAATCCTACTTTAGTCCTCTCGTATCAAGCTACTTGGCCGACTATGTCCGGCGAACCGGAGGAAATCTCGAACAAAGCCCCTACGAAGCTCTCACACGCAGGCAACGAGAGGTACTGCAACTGATCGCAGAAGGACGCACAACCAAGGAAATCGCCGCAGTCCTTCACATTGGCGTGAAAACAGTTGAAACACACCGTACGCAATTGATGAACCACTTGGACATTCATGACATCGCCGGTCTTGTTCGATACGCCGTCCGAGTAGGAATCGTAGATGTGGAGAAATAATCTCCAAATTGAGGACAGCCTGGAACCTCTCATCATTTCTGCTTCAGGCGAGTCCTCTGCGATCGCTCAGGTCTTCTACGCTGTATTTTAAGCACTTCACCTGAATGGCCAGATCGGCCAGATGAGATACGTTTAAAAGTCGATCAAAGGAAAGTAATCCAGCCGTCTCGATGTTCACTTAAGACACACAAGAAAAAGTGCCAAACATTGAAAACCAGAACCCACTCAATCGTAAAAAACGAAGCTCCACTACGACCCTGGACGAATGGTGTACCGAGGTTATCACGATAACCGCTATCAGGCTCAACTGCAGGCTATCTAAGGAACAAGAAGCAAGCCTGCGCACAGCATATGACTCGACTATGATCGAGAACCAGAACGCGTGCTCAAAAGTAATGAAAGCGCTGTCCGAGGAGGTTTTCGCACGCGCAGAAAGAAAGGAAACTTTCGGGCCAGAGTCGCGCCTTGCAGGGCAAATTCTCTATGGAACCCCGTGAATGAACGATTTCCTGGTGCTTCAGAAACCTTCAAAGACTTCATGCGGTCGTTCCTGACATTCAGATGCGAATACCTGGATGTCTCGGATGCGGAACCGGAAACCGTTCTCCAGCATGTCCTAGTTGATTTTATTAACTACTACAAAGGTGAATTCCTTCCGGCTGGATTTGGGGCAGCCCCGGCGATGATATTTGAGTCCAGACAACGCCGACTGATAAAGGAATTTTCCAATGAATTTGATATCGAAGATTTTTTCCACGCAAACCCTCTCCTTGCCTAGATCGCATCGATCGGGCCTGAAATGCCGCAATGCGGTGTAACCAAATCCTCCCTATAATCCCCCCGTTGTCTCATGACTGATGATGAACTTCTGAAACATGCCAAATCCTATCCCCCTAAGGAAGATGGCAGAAATGTCTGGACGCGGTTCCGGCCGGCTGCGTTTGTGCTTCGTGATAAGGGCTACCAGTGGGCTGAGATTGCTCAGAAATTTGTCGCTGCCGGTGAATCGATTCCTAACGTCGAGAGCTTCTGCGCGAGTATGAGTAGAGTCTACAACAAGCATGTTCGTAGCCTTGATGAAAAACGACGCGATTGAATTGATCGCCCCTTCTTACTTCTTAGTGAGCGCTCCAAAACTGAAGTTTCACCCCAGTGAGACACTGGTGACTTCATCCCGTGTTGCCGATGATCGATCGAGCCCCTGACGCTAGGCAGATAAAACTCTCTTACGACATGGATGAATCGCGAGCCTAGGGACTGGCTGCAGCGAGCCATGTGTGTTTGGAAAAAACTCCTGAGTTTGGAGCAGCCCAGCCTTCCATTCTTTAGCCGTATATCTTCGCGAGACGTGCTGTAGATCCTTCCGCATCGCGTGCCGATTCGCCGGCCAGACGGGTGATCATGAAGAAGCGTTGCAACTATTCGCCGAAGCTTCGCATTGATGGCACTGACATACTGCCGGTGCGGCCGTTGTTAGTAGGACAATCCTTGTAACAACTGCACCGATGATCCGCTCCGAGATGACGCTAAGGCGAGGATCTCTTTGTTCTAATCCTTTCATTTGTTGGATTGTTAGGTCGCCAACACTAGTTGTTAGCTAGTTTTTCCATATTATTTAGATTTCCGATTGAATTACAATACCAATGCTTAATATTACAATTCTGATAATAATTTTTTCTATATGTTTCTACTGCCGGTCTATTGGCTCTGTTCTAAGGGTTATATCCACGACTGAAAAATGATGAACTCCTTCTCCCCATGCTAACTGCTCCTCCCAGCCCGGCGCTGACGAGTACTGCATGTATGGGACCGAAGCGACAGTGGATGCTTGGTACTGTCGTCGTTCTGTGGGCACTAAGCGCTGTCAGTGGATTTACTTACTTGAGTCTGTTCCAGCACCGGGCAGGTGATGAAGGGATGCCGAAGGAGAACGTCCCAGCTTCATCGGCCGTCAAAGTGCTGATGTTTCTTCATCCGCGTTGCAGTTGCTCCCACGCGAGCGTTCATGAACTACAGCGGATTCTTCTCAGCACGAAAACAGGTGAATCATCCCCCAGGGTTCACGCACAGATATTCCTGTTCCAACCTGATGAGACGGATTCTGACGCCTGGGATGGTTCAGCCATGATTTCTGAACTCAAGCTATTTCCAAGTGTTGAAATTTGCAATGATCCGCGCGGGCGCATTGCAGCCTCACACGGGATTGCTACGTCTGGCCACGTACTGATCTACGACAAAGAGGGGAATCTCAAATTTTCTGGAGGAATCACGCAGAGAAGAGCCCATGAGGGAGAAAACACCAACGGCATTCTCGCAGTGCAGGCCATCCTCCAGGTCTCAAACGAGATCGTTCGCCGACCAGTGTTCGGATGCTCAATTTTTTAACCGTAACACAAAATGAAACCTACTGACGTTAAACCATTGGACCCTGATATTGCCATCGTCGCAGAGCGGTTTCAGGACAATCTGAAGGAATCCTCGGCTAAACACGATCGGATGTTCTCTGGCATTATCCTGGTACAATGGGCCATTGCGATTGCCATTGCGGCAGCAATTTCCCCGCGCACCTGGCAAGGACTCGACAATGTCACTCATCCGCATCTTATCGCGGCGATTCTACTCGGGGGGATCATTTCCATCGTCCCCGCATACCTCGGATACTTTCGGGCTGGTGCGTTATCGACCCGCTACATCATCGCCTCCAGTCAGGTAATGATGTCCGCCCTGTTGATCCACCTCACCGGAGGCCGCATCGAAACGCATTTCCATGTATTCGGCTCACTAGCCGTCCTCGCATTCTATCGGAGCGAACGTATCCTCACTGTAGCAGCGGCGATCGTGTTTATCGATCATGTCGTTAGAGGAATCTTCTGGCCGGAATCGGTTTTTGGCATGCTGGTGGGATCGCCAATCTTTCGCTCCCTTGAACACGCCTGCTGGGTGGTGTTCGAAGTCGTCTTCCTATGTATCGCGATCCGTCGAGGCCGTCATGAAGTCTATGATCTATGTCGCCATCAGGTTGCAATAGAGAATGCAAGCAGGCAGTTGGAGCGGCGAGTGGAGGAGCGAACGGGTGAGCTGAAAACCAGCGAAGAACAAGCGCGCTCTCTGTTCGAACACGCCGTGATCGGGCTTTTCAGGTGTACTCCGGATGGAAAGCTCCTGGCAGCGAATCCTGCGATGGTTCAGATTCTTGGATACAGTTCAGAAGCTGGATTGGTCTCCGAAGTAGATCATATTCTAGAGGTCTCAGCGGATTCAGATGAGAATCCTCAAGGTGCGGACTGGTTTGCGAAAGTTCGAGACCACGGAGAGCTACGGCATAAAGACACCGTATGGATCCGCAAGGACAGCAGCAAGGTTTCGGTTCGAATTTCAGCGAAGAACTTTACAACCGAAGACGGCACTCCTGAGTACCTGGAGGGTTGTGTGGAAGACATCTCAGATCAGCTCGAGTTGGAAGAACGCTACTTACAAGCTCAAAAAGTGCAGGCAGTTGGTCAGTTGACCGCAGGAGTTGCGCATGACTTCAACAATATTCTAACGACGATTATCGGTTACACAGACTTGATTCTTTGCGATCAGGATACCGATCGGGATCTTCGAAACCAAATTATCGAAGTCAGGAAAGCAGCGCAACAAGCGGTCGACCTGACCTCACAGCTACTGGCATTCAGCCGCAAGCAGACGATTCAGCCCACAACGTTCCAGCTCAACAGTGTGGTGAAGGATATGGGAAAGATGCTCAACCGTATTGTCGGTGAGAATGTGAAGACAACGATAAAATTAAATGAAAATTTGCCTCCCGCCTATGCAGATCCGGCACAAGTACAGCAACTGCTTCTCAACCTTGCAGTGAACGCAAAGGAGGCGATGACTTCCGGTGGATGCCTCACAGTCGAGACAGAGATTCACGAATTCGGTGGAGACTACACGGCCCTGTGCGACGGTCTGGAAGCAGGAACCTATGTGGCTATTGCCATTAGCGACACAGGTGTAGGCATCGCAAAGGATGTCATGGATCGGATCTTCGAACCTTTTTTTACTACCAAGGCAAAGTGGGGCGGCACGGGACTTGGACTTTCAACCTGCCACGGCATTGCAAAAAAATCGGGAGGAAATATCACAGTATACAGTGAAGTAGGAGTCGGCACGACGTTCCGAGTATATCTGCCTTGCTCGAAAGAAGCCTGGAATCCTCAAAACAGTGAGGAACCCAGCCAGACCCGCAGATCAATGCCTAAGCATACCGCCCGTGAGGGGGTCATCCTTCTCGCAGAAGATGAATCGACGATCAGAAATATGGGAGTCCGTACGCTTTCCGCACTCGGTTACGAGGTCATCGCTGCCGAAAATGGCACTGATGCACTCAAGAAATTCCTTGAGCATAGTGGTGGAGCTATTCGTCTCGTCATGACCGATGTCATGATGCCCGAAATGGGTGGGATTGAACTGGCGAATCGCATTCTGGAAGTCGCACCCGATACCACCATCCTCTTTAACTCTGGTTACACCAATGACGCGATCACTAACACCGATCTGCTGGAGAACGGAACGTTCTTCCTGCAGAAGCCATACTCCATCATCTCACTCGGCGAAAAGCTTGATGAAGTGAACCAAAACGTTGACAGCAGGCTAGGCCTTAGTTCGACTGGTACTGGAGAGGAAGTGTGTGAATCGAGCCGCTTTTCCCAGAAGGAATTTGAACTCCCTGATTGAGCGACACTATTCAAGTAGCCTGAGGTCGAAGTGTGCAGCTTCCCGGCAGCGCTGGGAAGACGCTGGGCGAGATGGACTTTCTAATTCTCGATCAACAGAGGCAACAGCCGATTTTTGCGGTTCCTGAAGGCTGGCCAGGCGAAGTTTAGTTTGCGATGAATTTCTTCTTTCTGGCCTGAGCTTTGAGGCTATCCACTACCGCTTTATCGAGTGATTGTGCGGACTCCTTCTCGGCATGATCCAGAAACTTCCTCCGCTCTCCAGCCATGGCGCTGATTTTCTTTTTGATGACCTCTCGCTGCGCTGCGAGTTGTGCCAGGTGGACGTGTCGTTGCTTAGAAGACATCTTTCGCATCGCTTCTGGGAGCACTTCCGGATTCACTTTGCTGAGATCGAATGAGGTATCCCGCGATGCTTCTACGAGATCCCAGCTTTCGGTTCTGTAGAATCGGGTCGCTTTCAAAGTAGCGCGCTCACTGAGCCCAGAATGGCAGGTTGATGCAGAAGATCCAGTCGGAGTATTCGTTGAAGCGGAACTGGAGATCCATGACGATGTCGACGGAGCGGTGGAATAGAATCATTCCGACTCCAATCATGAGCGCCCACT